>JBFWQT010000336.1:4150-7992 GCA_050249295.1 Planctomycetota bacterium | reverse complement strand
GATGCCGTCGGCGCGCGCGCCCACCGGCGGATTGGTGATCGCCAGCGCGCTGTAGACGTTGATCGTCTGCGCGTGCGTGTCGGTCTGGTTGTTGGTGTCGCGCACCTCGACCGTGAACGAGCTGTTGCCCGGCGTCGACGGCGTGCCGCTGATCGTGCCGGTGGTCGGGTTGATGTTGAGCCCGGCGGGCAGGCTGCCCGCGATGATCGACCACGTGATCGGCGCGACGCCGCCGCTGATCGTGTAGGCCTGCGTGTAGGCCGTGGAGACGTAGCCGTCCGGCAGCGCGCCCGCGGCCGGCGTCTGGATCACCGGGCCGAGGTTGTAGTCGACCGTGAACTTCGGCCACGTGCCGGCCGCCGCGTCGCTTGTGCCGCCGGCCGCATACACCGCGCCAGCGTTCGGCGCCTTGAATGTGAAGCCGTTGTTGACCACCGCGCCGCTGACCCAGTTCTGCACGGTCGCGGCCATGTTGGTCCACGTCTCCCAGCCGTAGCCACCGCTGAAGACCTTCGTGTCGAACAGGTTGACGTTGTGCGCCGGGCGGGTGTTCCAGTTGACCGTCGCCTCGACCCACGCCGCCGTGATCACATGGCAGTCCACGTTGATGCCGTCGAGGTTGGCCTGCGCCGTGTTGCTCCAGTCGAACGAGGCGCTGGTGACCTGCGCGAACGTCGGGATCGACGTGAGGTCGAACTGGATCAGCGAGTTGATCTCGGAGTTCGCGCCGACGAAGCCGGCCCACGTCCACTGGCTGGTGCCGTAGTTGGTGCCGGCGCTACCCGCCCACACCGGCGCGTCCTTGCCGGCCGCGGCATCGGGCTCGAGCGCGAGCGTCGGGTCGATGCGGATCGGCAGCATGCGCGACGGGTCGGCGCACCAGGCGGCCGGCGCTTCCATCGTCATGCGGAAGCAGTTGTCGCCGAGCGGCACGATCGAATAGCGGCCGTCGGTGATGCCCGCGGGCGACATCGAGCTGTCGCTGATCACCACGCGCTCGATGCGGTACAGCGGGAGGCCATCGACCGCGACGCGCATCGCGCCGTCGACAATCATCGGCCCGGCCACCGGCGTGCCGTCGGCCAGCTGCAGCTCGTGGCCGACCGGCAGCACGAGCTCGTACACGCCACCGATCCAGGCCGTGCCGGCCGGCAGTTGCAGCGCGGTGCTGTCGAGCAGCAGCGTGTGCTTCATCTTGTCGGGAGCGGCCACGTACTCGTCGGTCGCGCCGGGGAACAGCCCCGCATAGTGAACCGTCGAGGCGCTGACGAGCGCGGGCGTCACGGCACCGGGCGCAGTCGAGCGCAGCATGTTGCCGGCCGCGTCGCGAGCGACCAGCGCGCTGGCGGTCATCATGATCGGCGATGCACCCTGCGCGTTGGCCGCCACCGACGGCCGGCCGTCATGCGTGCCGAAGCGGCTGACCAGGCCGTTCTCGAGGCACTCGAAGTCGAAGCCGCTGGACGAAACGGCCGGCTCCAGGCTGAGGCGTATTGGTGCCCACTGGCCGTCGTTGCGCTGGTAGTTCTGCGCGGCAATCGTGATCAGGGCGCGATGCTGGCCGCCACCGAGATCGTAGTGCGTCGCGTAGCGGGTGAGCGTAGCCGCGGGGGAACTGCTGTTGCCGTGGTCGTTGTCAGGATCGGCGAGAACCGAGCTGAAGGGAGTACAGACGAACACAAGCGCGCACAGCGCGACGGAGAGGACCAGGTATTTGCGGAGCATGGAAGGGAAGCCGGGATCGGTATGTGACGTGGATGAAGTGTGTGTGTGTGTGTGGAGGGCGGAGGCGTACGCTACCGCACCGACCCTAAATATTGTCCACGCCGAACCCGCGGGCAAATGGAATCGCGCCCGGAAAACGCGGGCGAACTGGCAGCCGCCTGTCACGGACAACCGGCCGGAATGGCGAAGGCGGGAAGCCGGCTCGCCGACCCCCCGCCCGCGTTGGTAATCGTCTCGACCGGCTGGGCCGTGTCAGGCGCTCTGCACGAACGGTCCGCTGGCCGCGCCCGGCGGCAGGAAGGTAGCGGCCCAGACGCACACCGCCAGCACCAGCGACGCCGCCAGGCTCTGGACGACTACGGCTGTCGCGTCGAGCGGGTCGTCGGTGGAGGCCGGCAGGTAGACGCGCGGGGCGAGCAGGTCGGAGATCTCGCCGCGCAGCGAGGTCATCAGCTGTCCGAAGCCGACCTGCAGGTCGGCGCGTGCGCGGGCGAGGGTGGTCGGGCGAACGCCGGGGCCCTCTTCGGGTTCCAGTCGGGCGGCCAGCTGGAACAGGCGCGCGGCCATGTTGCTCAGCCGGGCATTCAGAGGCGAGGCGTCGTCCTGGCTCAGGCGACGCAACGCGGCGGCGACCTGGCCCAGCCGGTGGGCGCGGTGCGCGAGTTCCTGCAGCAGCGCGGTGGCGGCCGGGTCGGCGGTGGTCGTGCGCGCGGCGTGCATCCGCTCGAGGCGGATCGACAGCGTGCTCAGGTCGGCCAACTCGTCAAGCACGTCGGTGATCGGCGGCAGTTGGTCAGCCGAGGCGTCCTCGAGCGAGTCGCGCAGCAGGTCCAGTTCGCGCCGCTTGCTCTGCACGAGGCGCACGAGGGCCGTGTCGCGCCCGGACGGAACGTTGCGGGTCGGCCGGGCTGGCCGGGCTGGCCGGGCCGGCCGGGATGCTGGGGTCGCGCGGTCTTCAGTCGGCGTCATGGTGCGGCTCGCAAGGCGATGGGACGGCACTACGTACGGTCCAATAATGTGTTGTCGGCCGGGTCGGCGGGCCGCTTGATAGCGGGATGCCGCTTTCTGAGGGGGCGGATGGTGTCTGCTGCGGGTTGTGGTGCAGTGCTGGAGTCTTGTGGTGGGAGCCTGCGCAGCAGGCGGCTCATTCGATAGCCCCCGGGTGCAGCGCGCAACGCGCGCGGAACCCGGGGTCGTCGTCACGCCCGATTGCCGGAGCCTGCGCAGCAGGCGGCTCATTCGATAGCCCCGGGTTCCGCGCGCGTTGCGCGCCACACCCGGGGCAACCGAATGAGCCGCCTGGCTCGCAGGCTTCCACGACTCCGGGGCATCACGGCCCGGCTCGCCCGGAACCGCGAGGCCTGTGTTAGGATCAGGTGAGCGTCTGATGACGGTCGGAGCCTGCCAGCAAGCCATCCCCCATGACCCTCGACTTCGGCGACGTATTGTTGCGCATCGGTGCAGCCACCGCGTGCGGCCTGCTGATCGGCCTGGAGCGCGAGTGGCGCGGTCAGCCGGCCGGCATCCGCACCCATGTGGTGCTGGCGGTCGGCGCGTGCCTCGCCATGATTCTCGGCCTGGAGATCGCCGCCTCGGCGAAGCTCTCCGACCCGCAGCGCATCCCGGCCCAGGTGATCAGCGGCGTCGGCTTCCTCGGTGCCGGCGCAATCCTGCGCTTCGGCATGAACGTCCACGGCCTGACCACCGCCACCAGCCTCTGGACGGTCAGCGTGATCGGCCTGGTCTGCGGCAACGGCTTCTATCTGCTGGCCGCCTGCAGCACGATGCTGCTGTTCGCCGCGCTGACCGGCCTGCGCCGGCTGTGGTACGACGCGGTCGGGTATCAGGAGGTGAAGCGCGTGCAGATTGTGGCGGTGCACCACGCCGGCCTGGTGCGCGACATCCTGTCGGTGTTCGACAAGCACCATCTGTTCATCGACCACCTCGGGATCGAGCACAACCTGGTGAGCAACGAGCTGGAGATCAGCGGCCACGTGCGGATCGGCTCGCTGAAGATGTTCGACGAGTTGGTCGGCGAGATCCAGGCGAAGGGCGAGATCCGCCTGTGCAAGCTCGGGTAGCCGCCGGCGCGCCGGGCGAGATGTTCCGGGTCGCGG
>JBFWQT010000336.1:0-4050 GCA_050249295.1 Planctomycetota bacterium | reverse complement strand
GGTCGCGGCTTCTGCCGGGAATCAACCGCTTGCGTCAGCGCGACCGCGAACGCTGATCCCGCAACCGCCATTTGCTCGTTGAACGCCACACCCGATCCGGGCCGGGTCGGGCACCCCTACGCCCTTGTTCGTGGCTTCCGCCGGTGGCACCATCGGCCAACCCCGGCTCGCTCCACTCCGGCCGCAAGCCACACGCCACGCCACGTCCGCCGGCCGACCACCACTACGGCCGGCCCGGACTGACGCGACCGGCGATGCATCCGAGACTCGCATGGCCAAGATCGTCGCAATGATGCCCGGCGGACGTCGCAAGACGTTCCCGATCAACCAGCCGACCCTGACCGCCGGCCGATCCGAGACCTGCGACATCCCGCTGCCCACCGAGGGCCGCGCATCGCGCCAGCACATGCAGGTCAACATCATTGCCGGCGTCATCACCGTCGAGGATCTCAACTCGGCCAACGGCACCTGGTTCGAAGGCCAGAAGATCGCCCGCCGCACGATCAACGACCGCGACATCCTGACCATCGGCGAGACGCGACTGCAGTTCCTGTTTGACGACAACGCCAAGCCCGACCCGCCCAAGGCCAAGAAGGTCCGCAGCCTCGGCACCATCGACCGCGACGTCGTCGTCGAGTTCAGCGGCGGCAACTTCAACGAGGTCGAGGAGCCGGTGCCGTACGTCGAGGTGCTCGACGGCGAGGAGACGCGCGGCCTGAAGGTGTCGATCCGTGTGCCGCTCACCGTCGGCCGTGGCAGTACGTGCGATCTGATCATTGAAGGCAAGAAGGTCTCCAACACGCACACCCGCTTCGAGACGCTCGGCGACGAGTCGTGGGTCTCCGACCTGGAAAGCACCAACGGCACGTTCGTCAACCGGCGCAAGCTCGAGCCGATGCAGCCCGTGCGGATCAAGCACGGTGACATCATCGAGGTCGGCGAGTACCGGCTGTCGTTCAAGGTGCCGCACGAGATCCGCGTCGAGCAGGCGCAGGCCGAGAGCACGTCGGTGCGCAGCGACCTTGACCGCGGCTACATTGCGCGGCACACGCTGCGCTTCGTGGCCGGGCCGCGCAAGGGCGAGCGCGTGCAGATGACCGAACGGCTGACGATCGGCCGGCACAGCTACAACAACCTCAACCTGCTCGGCGAGAAGGTCAGCAACTACCACGCCGAGATTGTCGTCGCCGGGCAGCACTTCCTGTTGCGCGACCTCAAGAGCACCAACGGCAGCTACGTGGGCGGCCGCACGGTGCGCCCCGGCAAGGACCGGCGGCTCAGCCACGGTGACCTGATCAGCATCGGCGAACACGTGATGGTGTTCGAGGAGGCCGGCGTCGACTTCGACCTCGACGCGGCGATTGCCCGCGTGCGGGCGCGCGCCAACGCCAAGGTCGGGTTCGCGGTGATGCAGGGCGTGGCCGTGGTGGCGTTCGCGATTGCAGTGGTGTTCTTCCTCAGCGAGATGGTGCTGCGGCAGATCAACACCAGCCGGCGCAACACCAGCGTGGCGACTCCCGGCGTGCCGATGGCATCGCCGATCGAGGCGCTGAGCTTCGAGTTCGACCCGAACCGCATCCAGAGCGTGCCGGGCTGGAACTGCGAGATCGCCGGCGGCCAGTGCGAGGTGCTGTTCGACAAGCCCGGCGAGGAGAGCGAACTGACCGACGTGAAGGGTGGCAAGTGGGCGCTGCGCACGCGACCGAACGGCGCGGCCACGCGCATCACGCTGCGCACCGAGGGCGCGCTGTCGTCCGAGCTGTTCGCGCGGGTCAAGGGCCAGGCGCTCGACCTCTCGGTGCAGGTCCGGCCCGACCGCTTCCAGGGCATCGCCGGCATCCGCGTCGTCTGGTACGGCCGCGATTTCTCGACGAAGGGCACGCCGGTGACTGTCGCGTGGACGACCAGCGAGTCGCTGCCCGACAAGCAATGGACGGAGATCGCCGGCACGATTGATATGCCCGCGAGCGTGACCGGCTACGGCATCGAGCTCTTCGCCTACGGCACGTCGCGCACCATCTGGTGGGACGAAGTCGTGGTCGCGAGTGCGAGCGCGGGCTCCCGTGCGACGAGCCTGGCGCTGCCGCGCGCGCACGACAAGCTGCTCGCTTCGTTCGTCGGCCCGGCCCGCGTGCGGGTGCTGGCCGGCAATCCGCTGATCCCGGCGATCGAACGCGCCGAGCTGGTGGTGCTCTCGTCGTCGGTGGTCAATGGCAACAGCGGCGGCGTGGTGGTCCGCCAGGCGGCCAGCAGCGCCGGTCCGATGACCATCTACGGCAGCGGCGACAACGTGCGCGTGCGCTACCAGTTCAGCACGGCCGACTCCCGCGGCGAGTTCCACGGCGACCTGCGCGTGGCGCGCGAAGCCGACAACTACACGATCAGCTACGTCTCGACCGGCGATCCGCCGCCCGGTGGCGAGACCACCGCGCTCGCGCTGCAGTTCGGTGCCGGCCCGCGCAACGAGCCATGGCGGCTGGAGTTCTTCAACTCCGACCGCGACGTGATCACACCGGAGGCCGACTGGAGCGGCGTGATCAGCGACGTGGCCGAGCTTGTGTGGGGTGCGCCCGACGACCGCAACGAGGTCGGCGTGCTGTTCTCGACCGGGCCGGGCACCGTGATTGTCCGGGCCGCGCACGACGGCGTGCCCGCGACCTGCTACGTGCTGCTCGACGGTGCCGGGGCTGGCAAGAAGTCGCCGACGCTGGTGCTGGCCGCGTGGTCGCAGATGCGCAAGGCCGCGGCCGACGCGATGTTCAAGCAGGCCAGCGACTACGAGCGCGACCCTCCGTACAGCGGTGACGCGCTGCTGCTGTTCCGCGCTGCACGCAGCCGTTACGACGGCTTCCTCGACTACGGCGCGCGCCTCGCCGCGCCGATCACGCGGCTCGAATCGTGGATGAACCGCATCCTCGACGAGGTGCGCAGCAACGGTCGCGTGGCCGTCGAGGCGCGGCTCGGCTCGCCGCACGAGGCCAGCATGGCGATGGAGTACGTGCGCGCCGGGCTCAAGGCGTGCGACGAGTTCCGCCGTTACTTCCGCGCGATGACCGACGAGTTGCGCGAGGTGGACGGCTGGCGCGACCAGTTGCGCTCCGTGCAGCGTGCCGCCGAGCAGGTGATCTCCGGCGCCAATGTGCAGCAGCGTCGCGAGATTGCGCGCAAGATTGTCGAGCGCGCGAAGATCCATGCCGGCATCGACTCGAACTGGACCGGCGGTGGGCCGAGTGGCGTGCCGGTGCTGCGTGCGACGTCGATCAAGTCGTCGCTGACCGCGCATCTGCTGGCCAGCATGGTGGTGAGTTCGTACCCGGACATCACCGACGAGGCGCGCCGCGGATCGTTGATCGTGCAGGCGATCGACGCGTACTGGGCGGCCGAGGACAAGTCCGACCGTGGCCCGGCCCGCAGTGCGATCCGCAGTTGCGATACCGAGATGGCGCGCGCCGACGCCGACGTGGCGCGTGCCCACCGGATGGTCGAGGAGGCGCTGGCGAGCTACCCGAAGTCGCCGCACCGCATCGACCTGCTCGCGCGCCTGTACTTCACGGACGCCCTGCTGGCTGACAAGCAGGCGAAGGCCGAGAGCGATGCCACGAAGAAGGCGCAGTGGCAGAAGGCCGCGAACGACGCATTCAACCAGGCGATCACGATCTTGCCGGCGCCGGCCGACGATCCGACCGCCAACGATGAGCGCCAGAAGTACCGCCTGCAGGTCGAACTGAAGAAGCGCACGCTGGGCTACTGAGCGCCGTCCAGGGAATTCCGGTTCCAGGCGAGCCGGGTGTAAGCCCGGTGTTAGCCCCCGGGGCGCTAAAACAAGAGCCGCGAGCGCAAGCGAGCGGGCCTCGAGGGCCCCGGGTCTACGGATCAACCGTCGGAAGTTTCGTGAACGCGCTTGTCAGCGTTCAAACGGTGGACTTGCAGGCGTGACCCCCAACGGGGCCCGCTCGCGTGCGCGCGCGGCTCGTGTTTTAGCGCCCCACCGTGGTAGCCCCCGGAGTCTGGGTCCGGGAGTACCGCACGAATCAGATCCGCGCGCGCCGC
>JBFWQT010000335.1:0-8009 GCA_050249295.1 Planctomycetota bacterium | reverse complement strand
GTTGGCGCCCATCAGGCTAACACCCCCGGCACGCCCGGAGGGCTCCTCGATGGGACGATGACTTGTGATTCGCTGTAGTCAGTCCGGCGGGCGCTCGATCGGGATGGCCGGCCAGCCGGTGCGGGCGGCGCGGGCCATCGAGCTGTGCAGGGCATCGCGCCGGTAGCGCAGCACGAGCGCCTCCAACTCGTACCAGGCACGCGGGTCAATCCGGCGCAGTTCGTCGATGTCGGCGCGGGTGGCAAACGCCGTGGCCTCCTCGCGCCGCAGCAGGGTGAGCGACGCCACAAGGCGGCCGATGCGCAGCCCCGGCTCGCTCAGGCGCGCCGCCTGGTCGGGGCCAATCAGCCAGGCGCAGAGCAGGGCCATCGGCGCAAAACCCTGGTTGCGGGCGGTGGTGCGCGCGACGTGGCAGACGAGGTTGATCTGGTTGGCGCGATTCTCCGGGTTGAGCCGCACCAGGTAGCAGGCGTAGGCCAGGCAGCGGACAAAGTAGTCCGGCGGATGCTGGCCACTGACCCACTCCTGCAGCACCGCCCCCGGGTCGCGGCCCGGCGCCAGCAGTTCGTACAGCGCCTGGCCGATGCCCTCCCACTGTTCGATCGTCGGCGGGTACTGCGGCTTGGCAAACACCCACCATTTGAACACCTCGGCCAGGTACACACGCGAGTCGTCGTCGCGCACGAACCCGGCCGCGACCGGACGCAGCGCCTCGGCAAAGCGCTGGCTGCTGCCGCCCGACGAGAGCCACGCACTCTCGACCCGCGCCCACATCGCGAACCCCATCATGCGCTGGCGCACGTCGCGGTCGGTGGTCTGGCGGTAGTACTCGTCCACCGTACTGATCAGCTCGGCGAGCGCCTTGATCGCGTCGCCGGTGCGGCCGGCCATCTGCGCGTTGGCGTTGCGCTGCATGCACTGCTCGGTGATCGAGTCGGGCACGTGGTTGCGCGTCTTCTCGAACGTCTGGCGCAGGTTCGCCAGCTGGGCCTCGTCACCGTCGGCATCCTCCAGCGTCGGATCAAGCGGCACCATCGGCCAGACGCCGCCGCGGATGCGCATCCACGCGATGTCCAGCTCGGTGCGGTTGTCGGTGTGCAGCTGCACGCCGAGCAGGCAGTGACGCGGCGGCATCAGGCTGCTCATCGTGCCGGTCCAGGTCCCGAGCACCTCGCCGGTCTTCGCGTCGGCCAGCAGGTGGCGCTTGAGGCCGAGCGTGGCCGCGGTGGCTTCCTCGAGGTAGAGCCAGCGATCGAACAGCGCGTCGAGTGCCGGGAGGCCGCGCTCCATGATGACCGTGTTGACGCCGTACTGGCCGCCGCAGCCGATGCGGAACTCGCCGTCAACGCCGTCGCGGTCGAGCTTGAGTTCGCCGATGTGGAAGGCGCTGGCGAACGTGGTCCCGCGGATACGGAACACCATGCTGCAGACCGAATCGCCGCGGTTGCGGACGTACGCGACGCCGGCGTACGGGCTGCCCACGCCGCGCTCGGTGAGTGTGCCGTCGGGGTTGCGGAAGATGCGCGGGTAGCGCTCGTCCATCGGCGACGGAAGCATCCCGGTGCCGCCACCCATGGTGCAGTGGAAGTAGCGCGGGTCGCCGCCCTGCGCGGGCATCTCGCGGAGGATGTCGGCGCTGCTCGCGATGTACGCGGCCCCGATGCTCACCGGCTTGCCGTCGTAGCGCAGTGCGCCGGGCGCAAACTCCAGCGAGTGCCAGTTGATCGCGTCCTCGAAGGTGGCAATCGGCAGCAACTGGCGGCGGATGCGCTGGCGCTCGTCGGCGGTGAGCTCGGCGGCGCCGGCCCACTTCTCGAGCAGCGCGCGCACCTCGGCGTACCACAGCGTGTTGCCCAGCACGTCGTTCGCCGCGGCCAGCATGTGCGGCACGGCCGGCGACGACACGGGCAACTGGCGCAGCGTGGCGAGCAACTCGCCCATCGAGCCCGACGCCGAGAGCGCCTGCAACTCCAGCGCGCGCAACTCCAGGCGCAACGGCCGCGGCAGGTCGGGTGCGGCCAGCGCACGGCGCACCGTGTCAACCGCGGTCTGCGGTTGCCGGAACAACAGCAGCCAGCGCGCCAGCGCCGCCGACGTGGTGGCGTTGTTGACCACCGGAATGCCGACCGGCACACCGGCGTTGGCGATCGTCATCAGGTCGTCGTCGCGCAGCCGGCGCGAGAGGCCGAGGCTGGTGACGTAGAAGTCGCCGGCGATGTGGTGGAGTCGCGAGCGCGCGCGCCAGATCGCGGCGCGATCCGGATCGGGCATCAGGCCGTGCCACATCAGCACGCGGATGTGGTCCCACTCGCCGCCGCGCACGGGATGGCGCATGCAGGCGATGTCCTCGACGCACGAGTAGCCGTCGTCCAGCGGGTCGACCGCCGCAAACCCCTGCCATTCGCCCTCGCGCGTGACCCACGGCAACTCGTGCCACGGTGCCGGCACCTCGACGAGCCGCTTGTTGCGCAGCGCCCACACGGCCGGGGCAGTGGGAATGCGCTGGCCGAGCACCTGGTAGCTCATCGACAGTGCGTCGTCGGTGTGGCCGCACACCACCAGCAGGTGCGTGCCGTCGGGCCCGTTGACCGCCACCGGCGAGGAGTGCCCGGCCAGTTGCCGGGCGATCACGCGCGCGTTGCCGGCGCGATCGACCGTGAACACCTCGAACGAGAAGTGATCCCAGCGGCCGCGCGCGATGATCAGCTCGGGCTGCCCGTCGCCGTCGAGGTCCGACGCGGCGATGCTGCGGATCTGGCTGCGGGTGCTCATCGAGATCGTCTCGGGCGTGGTCACCAGCTGCATCGTCATCGTGTCGCCAGCGGCCGGGTGCATGAACAGCGCGATGCGCGAGTGCTCCGGATCGCTGCGGTCATTCGCGAACGGGCAGCCAGCCACCAGGTCGGGCAGCCGGTCGCCGTTGAAGTCGCTGATCGTCCAGCGCCAGCTCCAGCTGCCCGACGGCAGCACGAAGCGGCGGACACCCTGGCCGGGGCGCGTCACGTCGGGCAGGTAGACGAACCAGACCTGCGCGGACCCGATCATCATCGCGAGGCCGGTCAGGCCGTCGTGCGGCCAGGCCTTCGCCGAGCGAATGGTCATCGAGCCGGGCCCGGGCCCGGGCCCGGGGTTGGTGCCGAGCACGCGCGCGAGCGGCATGTCGTCGACGACATCGGCGATCGGCGGATCGAGGCCGGGGCTGACGGGATGGCGCAGTCGCAGAATCCGCACGCTGTCGGGTGTGTGGTCGAGTACGAGGTCGGTGCCGGCAATCGCGGCCATCGCCGTGATGTTGCCGGTGCTGGCCAGGCGGCGGGCGATCATCAGGCCTTCGCGCGCGCTGGTGTTCATGCGCTCGCGCTCGTCCGGCGGCATGGCGTCGACGGCGGCCTTCACGCTGTCGCGCCACTCGCCGGCCGGCGTGATGATCTGCAGCAGGCAGCGCAGTGCCATCACCGGCGCGCGTGTGCCAGGCTCGAACGGCGCGTCGCGATCGCAGGCGATGCAGAGCAGCGACTTCGCGAGGCCGAGCAGCGCGCGCGGTCGCAGGGCCGGCACGTGCTCGGCAAACGTCGACCACGCCTGATGGAACTGCATCACCACTTCGTCGGCATGATCGTCGTGGCCGATGCTGGCCAGCGAGCGCTCGGCCAGCTGCAGGAAGCCCGCGCCCGTGGCCGGCGAATCGGGCTGCAGCAGGAACGCGCGCGCGAGGCTCGACAGCGCGTCGGACTCGTGCCGCAGCGACAGCTCGCGCGCGCGGTCGATCGCCGCGGTGTCGTCACCGCCAGCCGAGACCACCTTCAGCGCCTCGTCGGCGCGCGCCATCTCCACGCGCGCCATCCACACCGCGAACGCCGCGACCGGCACGTCGTTGTCCGTGCGCGCCAGCAGCGGCTCGAAGCGGTCGATCGACTGCGATGCCAGCGCGAGCGACGCGGTGTCCACGTTTGCCGACGGTTCGGGCAGCCGGGCAAACTCGGCCTCGGCCCAGCGCCGCGCCGCCTGCTTCTCCAGCTGGCGCACCTGGCGCGGCACCTCGACCGCCTCGACCAGCCAGTCGGGCTCCGACGACACCACGATCGCCGGCGGGTTGGTGACGAATGCGCCGAGCCAGTCTTCGTGCTGCGCGCGGAACGCCTCGGCGCCGTCGATCACGGTCTCCCAGTCGCTGGCATCGAGCGATTGCCGCAGCGTCGTCACGTCGGACACGGCCGCGTCCAGCCCGCGGCGCTCCTTCGACAGCATCTCGGCGCGCTGCGATCGCGTCGCCGCCTGGACCAGTAGCACGCTCGCCACCGTGCCGCCGATCAGCATCAGCATCACGATCGCAATCACGAGCATGGCCGTGCGGTTGCGCCGGGCGAAGTGCAGGAAGCGCTGGAACGTCGTGTAGTGCGCGGCCGCCACGAGCCGGCCCTCGAGGAACTCGTCGATCTCGCTGCGCAGCGCCTGCACCGTGCGGTAGCGCGCGGCCGGGCGCAGCGCCATCGCCTTGGCGACCACCGCCTCGAGTTCGGGCGGCACGCGCACCGAATGCGCCGGCAGGTCCTGGTCCTGCTCGACCTTCTGCGACGGCGTCGGGTACGAGCCCTTCAACACCTGGCCCATCGCGGCGAACGACGTCCCGGCCTCGATCGCCGGCCTGAGCGCGAGCAGTTCGTAGAGGATCGCGCCGAGCGCATAGATGTCGGTGCGCGTGTCGATGTGCTTGATGTCGCCGCGCGCCTGCTCCGGCGCCATGTACTGCGGCGTACCCATGATGTCGCCGTCCATCGTGGCGGCGATGCCCGACGGCCGGTTGGACGGACGATGGCTCGGCGGGCCGCCGCGGCCGCTGACGCCGTCGTGGCGCGAACCGGAGCCGGGCGCCTGCGACGCGTTACCCGCGTCGTGGCTGTCGTCGAGCACGCGCGCGAGGCCCCAGTCCATCACCTGCACCTCGCCGAACTCGCCGACCATCACGTTGTCCGGCTTGAGGTCGCGATGGATCACGCGGCGGCTGTGCGCGAAGGCGATCGCGTCGCAGACCTTGCGGAACACGTCGAGCCGTTCGGTCAGCGCGAACTCGCTGTCGCCCTCGCCGTCCTGGATCACGGTGCGCAACTCCTTGATGCGCTGCGACAGCGACCGCCCCTTCACCATCTTCATCGTGAAGTACGGATGCTTCGCGCCGCGATGGCCCAGCTCGTGCACCGGCACGATGTTGGGGTGCTCGAGCTGGCCGGTCAGCTGGGCCTCGCGCACGAAGCGCTGCAGCACGTTCTCGTCCGGCATCGTGTCGTCGCGGATCACCTTCATCGCGACGGTGCGGCCCAGCGTGGTGTCGATCGCCGAGAGGATCGCGCCCATGCCGCCGCGGGCAATCTCGCCGGTCACCTGGTAGCGCGTCACGTCGCTGGCGCTACCGGCCTGGTCGTCGGGCTCGTCCTTCTTGCCGAGCATCGCGAACTCGAGCGACTTCGCGGAGATCTCGCGCGAGCCGTCGAAGGTCTGCGCGAGGTCGTCGTCGTCATCGTCGTCGTACGCGTCGCCGGGCCCCGGTGGATACAGCCCGGGCTGCAACGTCTGCGGCGTGGCTCCTGCGCCGGGGCGATGGCCCGAGTGCGCGATCGTCGACGGCGAGCGGTCGTCCGCGTCGTCCATCGGCGGGAACATCATCGGTGCCGGGCCAACCGAGAGGTCGCCGGACGTCGGTGGCGGGATCGCATGATTGGTCGGCGGTGGCGCGTGTCGCGATCCACCATCACGGCGCGGCGGCTGCGACGGCAGATCCGGCAGCCGGCCGGTAGGCGAGTGCCCGTGCCCCGGCGGTGGCAGCTTCGCGGTGGGTGGCGGCAGCTTCGTCGTCGGCGGCGGTGGTGGCACACCACCCGGCACGCCGCGATTCACCACCGGCCGGATGTTGCCCTGCGCGGGTGGTGGAGTCGGCACCGCGGGAGACGGCGACGGCGGCACCGGATCGTTGGCCGCATCCGGCGCGATCCGCTGTCCACGCTGGATCCGCTGCCGTGCAGCCTGCTCCGGAGGGTTGCCCGGGTCGGGATTGTTGTGCGGGCCACTCATGCCCCGTCCCCCCCCCGTCGTTACCTCGACCGGTGGTGCATCGCTCATGGAGTGCATCAGCATAGCCAACTGACAGCCGCGTGCAATCGTGGCACTTCATCCTTGCATTGTGCGGGGGATGACAGCACTCCGGTCGTTGCGGATCGTCGCGAATACCACCGCACGGACCTCCAGCCCCACAGAATCATGTCGAGTGGCGGATCAAAGCTCGCGGTTGCCTCCGCACTCGGCGGCAACTTCGTCATTACCATCGCCAAGTTCGTCGGCTTCGGTCTCACCGGCTCGGCCGCAATGCTCTCCGAGGCGGTCCACAGCGTCGCCGACACGCTCAACCAGTTGCTGTTGCTGATCGGCGTCACGCGCTCGGGCCGGCAACCCGACACCACCTTCCACTACGGCTACAAGCGCGAGGCCCACGTCTGGGCCCTGATCTCGGCCGTCGGCATCTTCTTCCTCGGCTGCGGCGTCACGCTCTACCACGGCATCGACTCGCTGCTGCGCAGTGAACACCACGCGCCAACCGGCTACACCGTCGGCATCGTGATCCTGCTCGGCGCGCTGGTGCTCGAGGGCGCGGTGTTCGTCATTGCGCTGCGCGAGGTGCGCCACCGCGCGAAGGAAGCTGGCCAGCCGTTCGTCGCGTACATGCGCCACCGGGCCGACCCGGCGGTGGTCGCGGTGCTGCTCGAGGACGGCGTGGCCGTGCTCGGCGTGATTGTCGCGCTGTCCGCGATCGCGCTGACGAGCCTCACCGGCGCGCACATCTGGGACGCGCTCGGCTCGATCGTGATCGGCCTGCTGCTCGGCTTCGTGGCGGTGTGGTTGATCATCCGCAACCATCGCCTGCTGGTTGGCCCGGCCGCGCCGGCCGAGGTGCGTCACAAGGTGCGCGAGGTGCTCGACAAGTCGGGCAGCGTGAAGAAGGTGATGCTGATGCGCAGCCGCATGATCGACCCCGAGACGATGGATTTCGAGGTGCAGGTCGAGTTCGACGGCGCGGCCATCGCGAAGCGCCTGGATCCGAAGCTCGAGGAGGCGTGGAAGGGCATCCAGTCGCTGGCCGACTTCAAGGCGTTTGCCGCGGCCTTCTCTCAGGATGTCGTGCTCGCGATCGGCGACGAGATTGACGACCTGGAGAGCCGGATCCGCGAGCGGGTGCCAGAAGCGAAGTTCCTGGATATCGAGCCCGCCTGAGCGGGAGCGAGCGCGAGAGCGAGGCGTTGTCGGCGCGTGCGCTCGCGGCTCTTTGGCCGGCGCGTAGCAGGAAGAAAATTCACCACAGAGAACACAGACACCACAGAGAAGAGGAATGGAGCGCGTTGCCCGGCAAGGTGACGCAGCCCGACGCGCTAACGTGATTGATTGCGCGCAACAAGGGTCTTTGTTGACCAGGCGAGCCGGGGACGTCAGTCCCCGGAGGGGTAACCGCGGACCCCGCTCGCTGCTCGCGTTGCGTCGTGCGGTGCGGATTCGGCCAGCAAGGAGAGGGTTCAACACAGAGAACACAGAGAACACAGAGAAGAGGAAGAGAGGCGCGTCTCACCTCTCCGCTTCTTCTCTGTGTTCTCTGTGCTCTCTGTGTTGAATCTCTTGTTCACGTCGCGCTTGGCACACGCAGTCTCCGGCACACGGTCAGCGGCAGAGAGATGAATGGGTCGCTCTGCCCGCCTCACCTCTCTCCCCGTCCTCAGTGGTGAATCCTTCTTCACTGGTCATGCGGTCGATAGACATCGCCGATCGGCGGATTCGTAATCGCGACGCCCACCAGGCCCACTCGCTTGCGCTCGCGGCTCTTGTTCGGGCGTAGTCGGAAGAAGGTTCAACACAGAGAACACAGAGAACACAGAGAAGAGGAAGAGAGGCGCGTCTCACCTCTCCGCTTCTTCTCTGTGTTCTCTGTGCTCTCTGTGTTGAATCTCTTGTTCACGTCGCGCTTGGCACAC
>JBFWQT010000334.1:0-8048 GCA_050249295.1 Planctomycetota bacterium | reverse complement strand
GGGCGTCCGTCCCGGCTCCGGTCAGCGCGTCAGGTCGCGCGGTACTGCCATCTGTGCGCGTTCGACCAGGCGCGCGAACTCCACCTGCTCGGCCGAGCCATTGTGATTGCCCGTGGCCAGCTCGACGATGCGCGGCATGTCCGACTCGGGGGCGAACGAACCCGACCGCAGCAGCTGCGCGAACTGCATCACGGCGGCGCCGAACGCGAACGACCGACTGGCCGCCTCGACGCGCGAGCGCACGATGTCGACCGGCACCCCGGCCCGCCATGTGCGAGGAGTATCCGACGCTGCGGCGCCGGGCGGCTTCGCGCGCAGCCACACCGCACACAACGGAAGCAAAGGGACTGGCGCGGCGTCCGTCATCTCATCGCGCAACACAAGCTCATACCAGGCCGTGCACGAATGCCCTGCCGGCAACTCGCCGGCATCCCGCGCGTCATCATCGAACGCCGCGTCCGGCATCGCGCGGTTCTCATAACCGACCAGCCGCCAGGTGTGCACGACGGCCGGGTTGAACTCGACCTGCACCTTCACGTCCTGCGCGATGATCTGCATGCCAGTGCCGGCCAATCGCAAGGCCATGCGCCGGGCCTCGGTGCGATCGTCGATCGCGGCGCAAACGCCGTTGCCGCGGTCGGCCAGTTGCTCCATGTCGGCGTCATTGATGTTGTCGCGGCCGAACAGCAGCACGGAGAGGTAGATGCCGGCGTCGCGCTGGGACTCGACAGTCGCGATCAGTTCTTCGCCGGCCATGCCGATGTTGAAGTCGCCGTCCGAGCAGAGCACGATCCGCGTCTGCGCGCTGCGCCGGTGTTCGCGCATCTGCCGGGCCACCTCGCAGGCGCACAGCAGAGCCGGGCCGCCAGCGGTGCCACCAGCAGCGCGCAACTCGCCAACCGCCTCGAGGGCACGGCCGCGATCAGAAGCGGACGTCGGCGGGAGCGCAATGCGCACGTCATCCGAGTACGTCACGATCGCCAGCCGGTCGTCCGGCTGCAGCTCGCACACCAGGTGCCGGAGCATCTGCTGAACCAGCGGCAGCCGGTCGTGGCCTTCCATCGAGCCTGAGGTGTCGATCAGCAGCACCACGTTGGCCTGCTCGCGAGGCCGGTCGAGGGGCGGCACGGCGCCCTGCAGGCCAACGCGCATCAACAGTTGCCCGGCACGGAACGGCGATGGCGCGGCCTCCACGGTCACCGAGAACGGCGCGCCGTCATGGGGGCGCTGGTAGCCGTAGTTGAAGTAGTTGACGTACTCCTCGACGCGCACCGACACCGGCGGCGGCCGTCGCCCCTGCAGCACGTCGCCGCGCATCAGCGTGTAGCTCACGGTGTCGACGTCGATCGCAAACGTCGAGAGCATGTCGAGGCCGGCATCCTGCGCGGCGGCTTCGTCCAGCTGGCGGTAGCGCTCGCCGCTGCGCGACACGAACGGATCGAGGCCGAGCAGGCGATCCACGTCATCGAAGGAGTGGCTCGCGTTCTGCTGCACCTTGCGCACGGTGGTGTCGATGGCTTCGTGCGACCACTCGGCCAGCGGCGCGACTGCCACATCCACGAGTGCGTAGCGGGTGACCTTCGCGGTCACCGGATCCGGCCCGATCGCCTGCCCGACGACCCGCGCGGACTGCAGCGCGCGAGTGACCATCCGATCCACCGCTTCGGCGGTGAGCCGCGCCGCGAACGTGCCGGCCTCGTCGTCATCGGTGAGAATCTGCCGCATGTAGCTGAGCACGCCGCGCGTGAGTCGTTCGCGCAAGCGTGTCGCCAGAGCAGCGTGGGCCGCTTTGACGGCCGCGGCCGCGGCATCGTCTGGCGACTCGCCCGGCGTCGACACCACGTGGGCACCCACGCCGAACAGTGTGCGGTCCGGCGGGTCGGGCATCGTGCCGTGCACCCACTCGGGCAGCGGCGCCGGCGTGCGCAGGGCAGTCACGGCGCGGCGCGGCCGCAGTTTCAGATCGCCGGTCACGTCGATCAGCGGGAGCGGCGCCGGGGCATCGGTTGCGGATGCGGAAGAGGACGTCGCCCGCGGATACGTCGCGTTGTCAGGGGGTAGCGGCGCACCGGCACACGCAAGCGGTGCGGCGAGCACGAGCGACAGACACCAGCTCGCCATGCGCCAACGGCGGGCAGAGTGGAACATCGTGGGATGGGGAGTCGTGTGCGGACGTACTGTATTGAGCACACGAACGGCCCTGAAGTTCAGCCGCCGTGCAATCAGTCGTGGCTCGGCTCGTCGCGCGGCGCGAGGAGGCGCCGCGGCACCACCGGCTTGTCGAGGGGCGCGAGGTCGGCCGCCTTGAGCTTCTCGGGGAACGGCAGCTTGCCGTCGAGTTGCGCGAGCAGCGTGTCCACCGCCGTCTCGAGCTGGCGGTCGCGACCGGCGTACAGGTCGGCGACGGTCTCGTTGACGATGACGTCGGGCACCACGCCGAGGCCGCCTTCCATGCTCTCGCCGTCCGCGGTGAAGAACACGCTCGACGAAATCATGCACTGGCCGCCGTCGGGCAACGACACGTAGGTGCTGCCGATCACGCCGTGCGCGCTGGGCTCGCCGACCAGGGTGCCGAGGCCGAGGTGACGGTAGAGGTGCGGGAAGATCTCCTTGTCGCTCCGGCAGATGTTGTTCATCAGGCAGATGCTCGGCCGGTTCCACGGCGTGCCCTGGAAGCGGCGCATGTACGGGCTGCGGATGCCGTCGGCCTGGCTCTCGCGGCCGCGACCGCGGATGTAGCACGCCGGCCGGCCGTCGAGACGCTCGCGCGACGTCGAATCGAGCGCCTGCGCCATGGCGTGGTGGATGTTGCCGCCGACGCCGTCGCGGATGTCGAGCACCAGCGCTTCGGCAGTCTTCTGGTATTCGGGCACGGCGGCCGCGAACTCGGTGAGGTCGGCCTGCAGCATGGTCTGCACGTGGTGATAGACGAGCCGGCCACCGCTGCGCTTGCGCACAAAGTCACGACGCTCGGCCACCTGGTTCTCGTAGCGCAACTGGCGGATCTGCGTGCGCGTGTAGAGCGCGCAGGTCACGTCAACCTGGTCAAGGCCGCCGACACCGCTGCTGACGGTGAACACGGCCGTCCACTTCGGGTCGGGCTCGCTGCGCGGCACACGACCGCCACCCTCGAGCAGCGCGTCGGTGCCACCACCTTCCGGCGGCACGGCGGGCAGGCTGAGCAGCTGGTCGAGGTTGCTGTTCGGCGCGAGCGGCTTGCCGTTCACGGCGGTGATGACGTCGCCGACCTTGATGCCGGCATTCGCCGCGGGGCCGTTGGGCAGCACGTCGAGCACCTTCAGGGCGCCGGTGGCAAGCTGCTCGACTTCCCACGCGGGCATGCCGGTGCGCGGGCCGCTGGTCGGCGGGAGCTCGACGTGCACGTGCGAGGAATCGAGTTCGAGGATCAGGCGCGACATCATGTCGTAGAGCTCGCGCGTGGTCATCGTCTCCGCGGCGATCGGCCGGTAGAGGTTGCCGCGAGCAGTCCAGTCGATGCCGTGGGTGAAGGGGTCGTAGAACTGGCGCGCGAACAGGCCGAGCATCGCATCGAACGTGCGCACCTGCAGCTCGCTGCGCTTGATCGGCTGGTTGCGATCGAAGCGGTGCAGCACGGCCGTGTCCTTGCCGTCGTCGCCGTCGCTGCCGTCGCCCAGCGTGTAGACGGTGACGCCCTGGTCGGCGCTGGTCGACGACGCCGCGACGAGGCGCGAGTTGTCGAGCCAGCGCGGGTAGGCACAGCTCACGCGGCTGTCGAGCTGGCGGCCCTTCTGCGCCAGCACCTCGTAGACCATGATGCGATCGCCGCCGCGGAAGCCGCCGCCGCCGCCGGCCGGCACAGTGAACGCCAGCTTCAGCCCGTCCGGCGAGACCTGCAGGTGGCGGATCAGGCCGGTGTACTCCATCGGCAGTTGCACGGTCGTGCCGGCCTCGCGATTGAGCAGCATCACCTGCGACGTGTAGCCGCCGTTGCCCGGCGTGCTGACGACGTACATGAGCCGGTTGGCGGGCATGTACTGCGCGTACAGCGGGATCGCGTTGCCCGCGGGGTGCGGCACCAGCACGGTGCTCTCGTCGGTCGCGATGTCGATCTCGACGATCTGCCCGCCCTTGTCGTCGGTCTCGGTGACGGCCAGCTTCGTGCCGTCGGGCGACCACGTGAGGCAGCGGTAGTTGCCGCCCTCGGCGACGGTGCGCGAGTCGCGCTTGCCACCGATGTCGTGCAGCACCACGCGCGAGCCGGTCTGGTTGCCGTTGCCGTCGCCCTCGCACACCGCCAGCCAGCCGTCGCGGCTCAGGTCGGGCCACTGCGGCGAGCGGCCGATCGGCGTGTCGAGCTCGGGAATCTTCAGCCGCGCGTCCTCGTCGAGCGGCAGCTGCGCATGGCGCATGCAATCGCCGATGCAGAACGCCACGTCGGGGCCGCGCTCGCCGGTGCCCGCGTCAAGCACGACCAGTTCCGACACGCCACCACTGATGCGCGAGTCGACGGTGGCGTTCGCGGCCTTCGCGTAGGGGTCGCCGGGGATCGTGATCGCGATCGGCGTGACGTTGCCGCTGGCGATATCCACGCCGTACAGGCGGTAGTCACGTTCGATGATCGCGAACGTGCCGTCGGGCGAGAGGTCCCAGCCGGTGATCGCGCCGGCGCGGAAATTGGTGACCTGGAACTGCGCGCCGCCGTCGGTCTGGCAGCCCCAGATGTTGTCGATCGGCGTGTTGTGATTCACGCCGTTGGCATTGCTGATGAAGAACAGGTTGCGCGCGGCGAACTTCGGGTAGCGCTGGTCGGGCCGGCCGCAGACCACGCTGCGCGGCACGCCGCCGTCCTTGCCCACGATGAACAGATCGTGCTCGCCGTCGGCGTATCCCGAGCCGTAGCGCGAGAACGCAATGCGCGAATCGTCGGCCGAGGCGGCGGGGTGCTGGCCGCGGAAGTGCGTGATGCGGCGTGCGGTGCCGCCGGCGGTGGGCACGCGCCAGACGTCCCAGAGCGACTCGTTGTAGCAGAGGTCGAGATTCGAATCGCGGCGCGACTGGAAGTAGATGTATTTGCCGTCGTGCGAGAACGCGGGCGCGCAGTCGTCGGCGCCGTGATGCGTGAGCAGCAGGCGTTTGGCGCCGGTGCGCAGGCCGAGCACGATGTCCTGCGTGCCCATTTCGTCGGAGGTGAACGCCAGCACCAGGCCGTGCGCGCCGGGGTGCCAGGCGGGCTGTTCCTCGCAGGCCGGGGTAGCGGTCACCTGTTTGGCCTCGCCGCCGGCGACGGGCGCGATCCAGATGTCGCCGCGGTAGCTGAAGGCGATTTCGGTGCCGTCGGGGCTGATCGCAGGCTGGCGCAGTCCGGCCACGCCCTGAACGCGCGGGTCGGACGGGCGTGCACTGCCCTCGCCGGGGTCCCGGGCCGGCAGTGATGCGGGCGGAAGTACGAAGGTACAGATCGCGACAAGCGCGATAGCGAGCGGCAGCCGGGCCGTCAGCATCGGGTGATCCTTGAGGAGGCGAGACAGAGAGAGAACCTGCCGATCAGCGATTCAATGTACGTCCGCCGCGGCCCCGTCGTTTGCACCCGCCGGCCGCACATGCCGGACCGCCAGTGTCGCGCCGAGGATCAGCCCCCACATCACCAGCCACGTGACTGCGAGTTGCACGACGAGGCCGATGATGCCGCCGGAGAGAACCACGCGCATTGCCACCTCGCCGCGCGCGATCACCTCGTAGCGCTCGTTGAACTGCCGTTGGCGCGCAAGGTCGTTGGCTGCACCGACCTCGTCGAGCATGTTCAGCACCTGCCTGATCTCGGCCGGTTCCATCATTGTCTGCGTGCTCAGCCGGCGGACGCGCACGCTGCCGTCGTCCACCCACGCGTCGAGCTGCGTGCGGTTCTGCGCCATCGCGGCCAGCGTCTCGCCGGAGAGGCGCATGCCGGCAAACGAGCCAATGATGATGCGCGCACCGAAGAAGCCGATGCACAATACGAGCGCTGCCGCCGCGGTCAGCACCTTCACCCGGTGCGGGATCGAATCGAGCATCCAGAGTCCTCGTCGCCGCTGTCAGCCTGACGACTCTACCCGGCCCGGCGCGCACTTTACACGACCGTTACAGCGCAACCGGCCGGACCAGGACAGACTGCAGGCACGCACGACACGACCACACCCGAACACTGCTCAGGAGATCCATGATGCGCTGCATCGCCCGCTCGCTCGCACTGGCTTGCACCACCACACTCGCGCTGTCGTTCGGCTCGCTGACGCCGGCGACGGCACAGGATCAGCCGGCCGATCCGCCACGCGCCCAACGCCCCGCGATGAAGGGCCTCGAGCTCTACAGCTGGGTCGACCCGCAGACCGGCGCGTGGCGCTACCGCCTGATGATGGGCACCAACCGCAACAAGACCATCAGCGAGATCACCGGGCCCGGCACCGAGATGCTCGACTTCGATGGCCTCAAGGCGGCGATCGCGAAGCTGGCCATCGGCGAGCACATCGGCTGGAGCAGCGAGACCGGCACCGGCAACGACGGATGCCTCGCCCTGCCCGACGCGAAGACGCGCGACGAGATCACCCAGCTCTGCAGCAAGCTGCAGATCGAGCTCTATATTGCAACCGGCGACCCGGTGCCGGCTGTGAAGGATCGCGCGGCGCTGATCCGCGGGCTGCAGGGCCGCTGGCGGCTGCGCATCACGGCCGACTCCGACGCGGGCACGAAGATGCTCGCGAGCTACCACCGCATGGTGATCACGCCGACGCGCATCATCTGGACCTTCGGCAACATGGACTCGCCGCGCGAGTGCACGTGGTCACTCACGCGCATCGAGGGCAAGTCCTGCGTGCTGGTCGCGCGGCCGGTGCGCGGCGCGGGTGGCTCGCCGGAGCAGATTCCGCTCACGCTGGTCGACGGCGTGGTGAAGACGGAGGCCGGTACGTACGAGCGCGACCCCGGCGCGAAGCCCGTGCAGAAGGAGCCGCGCGAGGCGGTGCAAGGCATGTGGCGCGTCAAGCTCGACGCCAACGCGTCCGACGAAGAAAAGATGTTCGCCGACGTGATGCGGCTGACGATCGGCAGCGACAGCTGCATGCGCACGCTCAGCGGCTCGATGAGCCAGTGGAGCTACGCGGTCACCGGCGACGAGTTCGGCGTGCTGACCGTGCGCTGCGAGATGCCCGGCCAGGAGGCCTGGACCGAGAAGTGGGTCGCCAGCGGCAACGAGCTGGCGATCACGCGCGGCGAGAAGACCACCACCTGGGTCAGCGTCGAGGTGGCGACCGACCCGCGCGAGCAGTTGCTCGGCGTGTGGGACTTCTCGATCAAGGAGACGCTCGAGTCGATGCCCGGCTGGGCCGGCATGGGCGAGGAGCAGCGCGAGCGCCGCCGCGAACGCTACCGCGACGAGATCACGCTGGAGATCACGCTCGGCACGTACACCTGCCACGCCTGCTACGACTACGTCGTGCACAGCTACAGGCTGGAGCAGACCGACAAGGGCCTGGTGATCGTGCTCGACGACGGCAAGACCCCGGCCGATCGCATCGCCGTGACGGTGTCGGCCGACGGCACGAAACTGAACGCCGAGGTGCGCGGTCTGCCGCGGGTGTTTGTGCGCCGCTGACCGGCGATGTACACCGCGCCGGCCTGTTCACCGCGCAGTGAGTGGAGTTGATGGCGCGAACGCGAACCACTGGCGTGCGGGGCGCCGGTTCGCCACACCGGATCGTCGAGGCGATCCGTGCGTGGCCGACCGGCGCCTTCGCCGTTGCGTTCGGCACCGCAATCCGGCTGCAGCTGTGGCGCGTGTTTGATGCGGCCGCGTTCGAGCGGGCACTGCGCGGCGAGTGGACGGCGGGCGACGACGACCTTGCCGACGCCGCGCCGCCGACCGGCGAGGTGCTGGCACGGCTGGCCGACGCGGTACGGCAGACCAGCGAGGATGCCGTGCTGGCGACGCCGCCGGACGAGTTGCGCGACTGGTTCGGGCCGCTCTATCAGGCGCTTGTCTCGCGCGAGTCGCGGCACGGCCAGGGCGAGCACTACACGCCGCCGTGGCTGGC
>JBFWQT010000333.1:0-8091 GCA_050249295.1 Planctomycetota bacterium | reverse complement strand
GAATGGGGTTCTGACATCTGTAAGCAATGCGGGGTGGAGAACAGCACACACCCCCTCTGTATTGAGGAATGTCCTATGTCGGGTCTGTTGGTAGATGCCCAAGTGGTTTGACTTGAGCAGGTTGCGGATGGATTAGCTAAAATGGACCGATGTCTGACGCCGGAAAGGGCGCCAGAGCCGATCGCGCAGGGTCCGGGTTCCCTCTCGGCGCCTCAGTCTCCGCCGCCCAACCGCTGCAGCGCATCGCCGGTTACGCGCATCACGGTCCACTCGCTCATCGGCTTCGCGCCGAGCCGGCGGTAGAAGCGGACCGCGTTCTCGTTCCAGTCCAGCACCGACCACTCCAGCCGGCCACAGCCGCGCTCGACTGCCAGTCGCGCCAGATTGCGCAGCAGCGCCTCGCCGAAACCGCGGCCGCGGTGCGACGGCCGGACGAACAGGTCTTCGAGGTAGATGCCCGGCCGACCGAGGAACGTGCTGAAGTTGGTGAAGAACAGGCAGAACGCGACCGGCTCGCCATCGCACTCTCCGATCTGCACTTCGGCGGCCGGGCGCGCGCCGAACAGGTGCTCGTGCAGGAGCTCGTCGGTCGCGACCATCTCGTGCGCGAGCTTCTCGAACTCCGCGAGGTCGGCGATCAGCTGGCGGATCAGGGGCACGTCGTCGGCCGTGGCGAGCCGGATGGTGAAGGTCATGGTGCAGGTGGCGCGAGTGTCGTCGTCGTCGTCATCATCATCGTTGCGGCACCGATGATAGACTCCGGCTCCGCATCCCGCACCGCTTCGCATCGCATCGCCATGAACGCCACGTCGCCCGTTGCCGACTTCCGCTCCGACACCGTGACCGTGCCGACGCCGGCGATGCGCGAGGCGATGGCGGCCGCGCCGGTGGGCGATGACGTGTTCGACGAGGACCCCACCGTGCACCGCCTGCAGGACGAGGCGGCCGCGCTGCTCGGCAAGGAGGCCGCGCTGTTCGTGCCGTCGGGCACGATGGGCAACGCCATCGGCGTGGTGCTGCAGGCCACTCGCGGCGAGGAGGTCCTCGTCGAGGAGCAGTGCCACACCTTTGCGTTCGAGGGCGGCAACATCGCCTGGCTGAGCGGCGCCACGCCGCGCATGCTGCGCTCCGACCGCGGCAAGATCGCCCCGGCCGACGTGCGCAACGCGGTGCGCGCCGAGAACGACCATTTTGCTCGCGCGAAGCTGCTCTGCATCGAGAACACCCACAACATGCACGGCGGCGCGGTCGTGCCGTTGGCGCACATGCGCGCGCTGCGCGACGTCGCCCGCGAGTGCGGCCTGCGCGTGCACCTCGACGGCGCGCGGTTGTTCAACGCGGCCGTGGCGGTGGGCACGACGGTGCGCGAGTTGGCCGACTGTGCCGACACCGTGCAGATCTGCCTCTCGAAGGGGCTCGGCGCGCCGGTCGGATCGCTGTTGCTCGGCACGCGCGCGCAGATGAAGGAAGGCCGGCGCGTGCGCAAGGTGCTCGGTGGCGGTATGCGTCAGGCCGGCGTGATCGCCGCGGCCGGGCTGCTCGCGCTGCACGACGGCCCGGCGTTGCTCGCCGCCGATCATCGTCGCGCGACCGCGCTCGCGGCCGGGTTCCGCCAGGCGCTCACGGCGCACGGCATGCCGACCGACGCGTGGCGCGTGAACGAGCCCGAGACCAACATGGTCTTCGTCAGTTTCCCGTCGCGCCCGCAGCTTGCCGCCGACATTGCCGCGCGACTCGGCGAGCAGCATCGCGTGCGCGTGCTCGCGCTCGGCGCACTCGGCATGCGCTTCGTCCTGCACCATCAGATCGACGACGCGATGGTCGAGCGCTGCATCGCTGGCTTCATCGAGTCGCTTGCCGCCGCCCGCGCCGCGTAGCCGCGCACCACGCACCCGGAGCCACGCATGCCGAATCCGCTGTGGACACCGCCGACCGGCGACGACCCGAAGCTCGGCCAGCTGGATCGCATCGCGTGCGGCGAGCAGTCGGCGGATCGCGGCACACGACTCGACGCGCACTGGCGACCGTTCGTGCCCGGCACGCGGCATGCGGCACCCGACGACCACCGACTTGGCGTGGCCCGCTCGTGGCTCTACCCGTCGCTCAGCGACATCGGCGACGACTGGCAACTCGTCTCGTCGAGCTGGATGGCGCTGCAGCGCGGCGAGTTCTCGCCCTGCGGCCGCCGGATCGTCGATGAACAGAACGTGCTGTGGTCGGTCGGGGCGCCGGGCACACGGCACGTCACACTGCCGCCAACGATCCGGGTGCGCGACGGCGCCGGGATCGAGACCGACAACCTGCGACTGCGCATGTGCACCTTTGCGCCCGACTCCAACTCGGTAGTCGGCTGGGGTGTTCAGCTCGGGGCCGCTTGCCACGCGCGCGCACGGCTCTGACTCTGGAACAGACCGGGCTGCGAGCACGCGCACCGTCAGGGCCACATCGACGAGTGGCGCAGCTCGGCTTCGCGCGGCGACCAGACGAGTGCGACCAGACCGCCATCATCGGACCAGTCGCCGACCGTAACCAGGTGGCGGTCGTCGGGGCGCGACTCCACCGCGGGGCAGTGGAAGTGGCCGCAAACCAGCATGCGGGGCGGCAAAGCAGCGGCTGACGACGGCCCGGCAAACAGCGCGTCCACCACGTCGATCGGCGCGTGGTAGCGACGGACCGGCACGGCGGCGGCCGGGTCGGTGTCGCGCTGGCGGCGCCGACGGTGGCGGCGCTTGCTCGCGCCGCGCAGGGCGCGCGCGATCCACAGGCGCAACCACACCGGCAGGTACTTGCTGCCGCCGCGGAAGAACGACGAATGCTGCAGGCCGCGCGAGAGGCGGTAGAGGTGGTCGTGGACCATCAACAGGTCGCCGTGCGTGATCAGCACCGGATCGTCGCGACGGCCGTCGAGCTCGAGCCGCAGCCAGTCGCGGCGGACGGGCAGGCCGGCGCGTTCGAGACAGGTGCCGGCAAGGAAGTCGCGATTTCCGGGGATCAGCACCGCGGGGACGCCGCGCTCGCGTCGCAGACTGGCGAGGGCGCGGACGATGTCGCCGTCGGGGCCGCGCAGCTGGGGCTCGCCGACGTACGCCTCGAAGAGGTCGCCGAGGCAGATCGCGGCGGCACAGTTGGAGGCGTCGAGTCGCGATACGAAGTCGCACGCGGCCTGCGTCATCGCGGGGCGGTCGGTGGAGCTGAGGTGCAGATCGCCGAAAACCACCACCGGTCGGCCGCGAGTGATCAACGACCAGCGATTGGCGTCGCGCGTGTGTGGGCCGGCAAGGCGGATGCGAGCGGGCCAACCGGGGGGCAGCGGACGCGTGGCGGCCGCGGGCTCACTGCTGGATGATGAGCCGTGTGCCACGATCCTTCAGTCTCCACTCGCCGGTCGGCTGCCGGGTGGCATACATGAGGTTGACATGAATGCGGCCGCCGCGCACGGGGAGGACGGCGATGCACCACGGGTAGTTGTAGCGGACCGACTGCAACGGCTGGGTGTCGCCGACGAGCCAGAGCTGCTGGGCGCCGTCGGGCGCGCGCTGGAAGCGGGCCATGCGCAGGCTGGTGGCCTCTGCACGCGTGAAGAACGCGGCGACCACTGTCTGGTGCTGCCAGTCGATGGTCGGCGGCGGGCCAGTGCACTGGGCCTCCCACAGGCGGCGAAGCTCGTCGGCGGTCTCCACGCGGAAGATGCCGTCGCGTTCGAGCGACGAGGGGTTGCGGGCGAAGCCATCGTAGGCGCGGGCAACGCCGGGAATGGTCGAACCGGGCGGCAGACCGACGCGCAGAGTCTGGTCGAGCGTGGGAACGTCGTCGCCGGCCTGGCAACCGGAGGTCGCGAGGAGGGCGAGAACGACGAGCAGGATGGCGAGGTGGTGGTGGGAGGGAGTAGTCACCGTTGCGAGGTTGCCCACCGGCGGCAGCCCGTGAGTTTCAATGGTGTCGGCGCGGGTGTCGCGGGATACCGGAGAGGTCAGCACAATATTGCACGCCTGTGGAGTCGACGGCGTCGCACCGTGACCCACGGGCGGCAGCCCGCGGGCTTGAAGGCTCCCCACCACCGTCATCATCACATACCCCACAGGTGACCCGTGTGAACGGGCTTGCCCTGCAACTTCAGGTAGTAGAAGAGCTGGCTCTTGTGCTGCGAAAGATGGCCGATCATGTCGTGGAACATCTTGCCGATGACCACCTCGGTCTTCGACTGATCCCACGGGGCCACCACCTTGCGCGTGTGCAACGCGTCCTCGCCCACCTCGGCGATCGTCGCCAGCGCCGTCTGCTTGTCCTCGGCCAGCGCCTTCAGCGCCTCGTCCGGGCCAATGCTCTTCGGACCGCCGCCCATCGAGCTGCCCCAGTCGCCGGTCGCGAACGCCTTGCAACAGAAGCCGCACGCGTTGGTCAGGTGGCTCAGCAACTCACCCGTCGTGAACCACTTGGTGTCGGCACTCTCGCCGGTCGGCTTCCAGTCGAGCTTGTCCGCATCCACCAGCTTCATCAGGCTCTCGGTGGCACGGTACTGCACGTCAATCTCGCCCTTGAGGATGTCAGTCAGATTCATCGTCGTACTCGCGAAGGAAAGGTAGTCGGAACGAAGTCAGATCAGCGTCCCGCCATTCTACGCCATCGGCGCTAGCTTGCAAGTATCAATTTATGCTTTTTCTAACCCTGCATAAAACGACACGCTGAAAGAAGATACGCACGCTGCCTGCTCCATGCGCGTCGGCCCCGTCGCTCAATGAACCGGCGTACCGAGCATGCTCTTGAGCTGCGCGAGGCGCTTCTCGCACTCCTCGGCCGTGCTCGCTTCGAGCGTGAGGCGCAGCAACGGCTCGGTGTTGCTCGGCCGCACGTTGAACCACCAGTCGGCGAAGTTCACGCTCACGCCGTCGAGCCAGTCGACGTCGCCGCCTTCGCCGCCCCCACTGGTGGGCCCGAACGTGGCCTCGAGCTGCTTCATCATCGCGTCCTTGTCCTTGACGCGGAAGTTGATCTCGCCGGTGCCGTGGTACGTCATCAGCGGGGCGACCAGCTCGCTGAGCGGCTTGCCGTGTTTGCGCATCAGATTGAGCAGCTCGACCATCGTGACGATCGCGCTGTCGGCCTGGTAGCAGTCGCGGAAGTAGCAGTGGCCCGACAGCTCGCCGCCAAAGATCGCCTTCTCCTCGCGCATCACGGCCTTGGCAAAGCTGTGGCCGACACGCACGCGTACCGGCTTGCCGCCCAACTGCTTGACCAGCTCGGGCACGATGCGGCTGCTGCGCAAGTCGTAGAGAATCGTGGACCCCTTCTCGCGTTCGAGCATCTCGCGAGCGATCAGCGCGGTCGTGATGTCGGAGCGCACCACCTCGCCCTGCTCGTCGATCGCCACGGCCCGGTCGGCGTCGCCGTCGAACGCGATACCGGCGTCGCAGGCGTTGGCCTTCACGGCCTCGCGCACGGCGTCAAGCGTGTCGGTCTTCAGCGGGTTGGCTTCGTGGTTCGGGAACGTGCAGTCGATGTTGAAGAACAACGGCACGACATCGATGTTGAAGACCGGGTCGGCGAACAGATGCGAGTACACGCCGGCCATGCCGTTGGCGGTGTCGATCGCGATCTTCAGCCGCTTGCTGCCACCGTCGCGCACGAACTTCTTGACGTAGGTCGCGTAGTCGGCGGTGAGGTTGTGGTCGCGCTGCGTGCCGCCGGGCTCGAACTCGGGCAGCGGCCCCTCGGCCACAGCCTTCTCCATGCGGCCGACGCCGGTGTCGTACGAGACCGGGATCGCGTCCTCGCGCGTGAACTTGAAGCCGTTGTACTCCGGCGGATTGTGCGACGCCGTGGCCATCACGCCGCCGTCGAGCTTCTGCTGGCCGACGCCGAAGTAGAGCATCGGCGTGGTGCACTGGCCGAAGTAGACGACGTTGCAGCCGCCGCGCTGGATGCCGTCGATCAGCGCCGGGACGAGGTCGTCGCCGCTCGGTCGTGCGTCGCGGCCGACGCCGACGACGGGGTTGCCCTGCAGTCCGCCGGCCTGCTTCTCCAGACCGCTGCGGATGAACGACGCGAAGGCGAGCCCGATCTTGCGGGCGAGTCCGGCATTGAGCTGGTCCGGCACGATGCCACGGACATCGTAGGCCTTGAATATGCTCATGAACGGCGGGTGCTGTGGGCTGAGGACCGGCCAGTAAAGCAGCGGGTGGCGCAAAGGTAAAGCGTGATCGGTGTGAGGAGCGGCCGCGACCGTCGCGCACAAAAAGAGACCGGCCCGCGAGTGCGGGCCGGTCCGGATCGTGCGTCGGTGTCGACGGTCAACTGCGGTCAACTACTGGCGACGACGCGCCAGCATCAACATCATCGGCAGGAGCAGCAGCAGCCAGCCGCCGAAGGCGCGGTCAGTGGAGGTCGCCGACGTGGTGCAGCCGCAGTTGGCCGCCTTGCCGCCGGTCGGCAGCGTGACGGCCAGGGTCACCACCTTGTTGGCCGTGCCGCCCCACGTATCGGTGACCGTGACGTTCACCGAGTAGTTGCCGCCCGTGCCGGCGGACGGCGTACCGGAGATCACGCCGGTGGACGCGTTGATGCTCAGGTCGGGCAGCGACGGCGTGATCAGCATCGACCACGCGAACGGCGCGGTGCCGCCGCTCGTGGCCACCGGCTGGCTGTACGCGTTGCCTTCCTCGGCATCGGGCATCGCGGTCGTCGTGATCGACAGCGCCGCATTGACCGTCAGCGTGTAGAGCTTCGCGTCGGTCTTGCCGTTGGCGTCGGTCAGCGTGACAGTGATGTTGAACGCACCCGCGGCGGTCGGCGTGCCCGACATCGTGCCGGTGCTGGCGTTGATGCTCAGGCCGGCGGGCAGGCCGGTCTGGCTCCAGGCGTAGGGCGTCTTGCCGCCGGTGGCGGTGAAGGCCTGCGACCAGTTCGGCGCGTTGCGCGTGGCAGCGGGCAGCGCACCCGCGGCCGGCGACGTGATCGACGGCATGTCGAGCACCAACAGCGTGTAGTTGTTGGTGTCGGTCTTCGCGCCGGAATCGGTCACGCGGATCGCGAACGTGCTGTTGCCGGCCGCGCTGGGCGTACCGGTCAGGGCGCCGGTCGAGGTGTTGAGCGACAGGCCGGCCGGGAGTGAGCCGGAGAACACCGACCACGTGTAGGCGGGCGTGCCGCCGGTCGCGGTGAAGGTGAAACTGTAGCTCGCACCCACGTATGCCTCGGGCGTGATCGCGCCATCGTTCGGCGAGATCACCGGCGTGTCGGTGACTGTGATGGAGTACGCGCGCGTGTCGAACTTGCCGTTCGCATCGGTCACGCGGGCCGTGAAATTGTAGACGCCGTTGACGGTCGGCGTGCCGCTGAGCGCGCCGGTGGTGGTGTTCTGCGAGATGCCGGTCGGCAGCGCGCCGGCCGAGATGCTCCACACCAGGGCGGCCTTGCCACCGGTCGAACTGAACGCGATCGGGCCGTACGCCTGGTTGAGTACGGCCGCGGCCAGCGCACCAGCCGCAGGCGACGTGATTGTCGGCAGCGCGTAGACCACGATCGAGTACGCGCGCGTGTCGGTCTTCGCGTTGTTGTCGCTGACCTGCACCGTGAAGTTGTAGGTGCCGGCCGCGGTCGGCGTGCCGCTGATCACGCCGGTCGTCGAGTTGATCGTCAGGCCCGTGGGCAGCGCACCGGCGCTGATGCTCCAGGTGTAGGGCGTCGCGCCGCCGCTCGCGGTGACCGTCACGTTGTACGCGGTGCTCAGGTAGCCGTCGGCCAGCGCACCGGCGGCCGGCGTCTGGATCTTCGGCGAGAGGTTCGCCACCCACACCAGCGCCTGCGCGATGCACAGGTCGACGTCGTTGTTCGCCGGGTTCCAGCCGCGCGAGTCGATGGCGGTGGTCCACGGGAAGGTGTTCACGGCGAAGATGCGGCCGGGGAAGCTCTCTTTGACCGCCACGCAGACGTTGTTGTCGCTGTAGCGCAGCAGGCTGCGCGCGCCGATGATCACGGTCGGCACGGTGCGGCGGATGAACCCCGCGTTGAACACGTTGACGCCGGCGATGATCGGGTGTGCTTCGACGATCGTGCCCTTGGTCGCATCCGAGAGCAGCGAGTAGACGTCGGCCG
>JBFWQT010000332.1:0-8093 GCA_050249295.1 Planctomycetota bacterium | reverse complement strand
GGTCCTTTAACCAGCCAGCCAGCCGGGGACAGCTTCGCTGTCCCCGGCCACTTTGTGGTAGCCCGAATCATGCGGATGGAATGTGGCGCCACCGCGACCGAGGCGCGACGCATACGAGGCTCCCTGATGGTCGCCGCCCGGACCGGATTCGAAGCACGCCGGCGCGGGCACTGTCGCGCGCGCTACTTCTTGCGCTTGTTCTTGCCCTTGTTCTTCTTGCCGCCACCGGTGCCCGGCTGGTTGACCTGGCCGGAGTTGTTGCTGGCCGGTGACGCGGCCGCGGCGGCTGCAGGGGTCGCGGCCGCGTCGTCACTGTCGTCGGCGTCGTCGTCGTTCGACTCGGCATCGCTGGCCGCGGCGGTCGCGCTGGCCTCGCTGCCGCGCTCGAGCACGGTGTGCACGGCGTGCTTGACCATCGTGATCTTCGTGTCGTCGCCGGTGCGGATCACCACTTCCTTATCGCGCACCGTGACGACTGTGCCGAGGATGCCGGCCGTGGTCATCACGCGGTCGCCCTTCTTCATCGCGTCGATCGCGCGCCGCAACTCGTCGTCCTTGCGCTTCTGCGGCCGCAGGATCATCAGCCACACCACGAGCATGGTGAAGGACATCATGATGATCAGGCCGAACCCGCCGAACGGATCCTGCGGGGCGGCTGTCGCCGCATCGGCGAGCATCGTCATCAACATCGGCGGAGCGGAGAGAGTCATGGCGTCTGCTTCCTGCGAGCGGGTCGGAACTGGCGAACGGCGGCGACGTGCGGCGAACTGTGCCAGCTACTCCACTACAACCTCGTCGGCGCCGTCGGTTTCGCTGAGTCGCACGTTCACCTTCTCGGAGCGCTGCGTCTCGACGCGACAGCCGACCCAGTCGGGCGCGATCGGCAGCTCGCGATGGCCGCGGTCTACGAGCACCGCGAGCTCGATCACGCGCGGCCGGCCGAAGTCCATGATCTGGTCGATCGCGGCGCGCGTCGTGCGGCCGGTGAAGCAGACGTCGTCGACCAGCACGATGCGCTTGCCCGATACGTCGAACGTGATCTCCGAGCCGCGCACGATCGGGTTCGGTACCGACTCGATGTCGTCGCGGTAGAGCGTGATGTCGACCGTGCCGCGGTCGAGCGAGATGCCGGGCTGCACGTCGCGGATCGCCTGCGCGAGGCGGTCGGCAATCGGGATGCCGCGCGTGTGCACGCCGATCAGCGCGAGGCCGGCTGCGCCGTTGGAGCCGGCGAGGATATCGGTGGCCATCTGCCGGATCGCGGCAGTCATGGCGTTGGCATCGAGTATCACGCGCCGGGTCATCGCGTTGGATTCCAGTTCCAGCCAGTTGAGCTGAGCTGCAGAATGTGCGACGCCAGCGACCGGAGTTCCGGCACGCTGGCGCTGGCTGGCAGTGCCGTGCGGAGCCGCTGGCGAAGGGCAACGACGGCGGCGTCGGCACCCAGCGGTATCGGCGGGACTATAGCGGCCGGAGGTGGCAACCGCAAGGCGAACCGGATCGCGTCGCGCAGCGCGTCCAGGTGCTGGCCGGTGTGCGACGAGACGTCGAGTTGCGTCGCAGGCAGTGTGCAGTTGTCGTTGGTTCTGCTACCGGTGACCGGCGCGTGATCGAGTTTGGTGCCAACGCGCACGATCGGCGCAGCCAGGCCGGCCAGGCGCGTGGGCGGCGCTTGCGACGATGACGTCGTGAGGTCGATCAGATGCAGCACAAGATCGGCCCGGCGCAACGCCCGCAGCGCCGCGATCTGGGCGCGTCGTTCGAGCCGGTCGGTGGCGAGCCGGGTCGCCGCGTCGGGCGAGAAGCCGGCGGTATCCACGAGCCGCACGAGTATGCCGTCGATCGCGATCAGCGTGTCGATCGCGTCGCGCGTGGTGCCGGCGGTGTCGCTGACGATCACGCGATCCGCGCCAGCCAGCGTGTTGAACAACGTGGACTTGCCGGCGTTCGGTTCGCCGACGAGCACAACGGTCGGCGGCGTCGCACCGGCATCTGCGTGCGCCGCGAGGACAGCGCCGTCGTGCGCGAGCGCGAGGCAGGCGCGCAGTTCGTGCTCGTCGGTGTGGTCGAGCGCCACAGCAAGGCGCGAGCGGAACACGGGCCACACGTGGCGTTGCGCGAGCAGCGCCTTCGCGAGTCGCGGCGTGCGCGCGTGCATCAGTGCATGCTCGAACGCGGTCGCCGTTGTCGTGGGCGCGGTCGCATCCGCCACACCGGCGACGCGCAGCGAGTCGCGCATCGCCACGACCACGCCGCGTCCGCCGTGCAGGTGCAACTCGCAGCAATCATCGGCGCGTCGCACCACCAGCAGTTCGTCGATCAGCTCGCCGGCCGTGCTGCGCCAATGGCCGCGCGCGAGCGACCCGACGGCATGCGCGACACCCGGCCGCACACGCGCGTCGAGCAACGCCTGCAGCGCAGCCGGCTCGCCGTGCAGCTCGACGACGGCAATCGCGCCACTCCGGTCTGCGGTCAGCAGTCGGCTCGAGAGAGCAGGTTGCATCGGTTCCGTCACGCCGGCTCGCGGTTCGTTCGGTTCGTTCAGTTCGGCTTGCGAACAATCTCGAACCAGTCGATCTGCAGTTCAAGGTTCTCCGGCAGACCATCACCTGCCGCACTGAAGATCAGGCCGTCGATCTGCATGCCGCGAGCCAGGCGTTGCTCGTCCTTGCCGCCGCCCGGCGGCGGGTTGCCACCACCGCCCTGGCCGCGACGCGGCGGATCCTGTGGCTGACCCTCGCGCTTGCCGTTGCCGCGGATGATCAGCTGATCGAGCGGAATCTCGGCCACGATCCACTCACCGTCGCGCTCGCCCGGCGGCATGATCGCGTTGGCCTGCAGGCGGTTCGCCTTGCTGCCGGCCATCACCGCCAGGCGCGTGCCCGGCCGGCTGAAGCGGAACTTCACGCGCAGGATCTCGGTGCCGATCAGCTCGACGCGGTGGAACAGCAGCTCGGCGCGCAGACCATCGCGACGCAGCGCACTCAGCGCCCCGGCCTGCACATTGCCGAGCGGCACCTCCACCACGGCGCCGTCCTGATCGAAGTCGTCGCGCAGTACGAGCCGGCCCGGCAGATCCTTGAAGAAGCGCAGGCCGAACAGATTGGGGTTGGCGCCCTTCTCCTCGTTGCCGCGGTCGCGCAGCACCATCATGCGCATGGCGGCGAGGCGCTGGCCGCCCGCGTCGACTTCGCCGTGGATCGACGAGACCTCGAGCCAGCCGCTGTGGCCCTCGAAGAAGGCGATGCCGTCGCGGACGAGGCCGACGTGCGTGTCGCCCACGCCGACCGAGACGAGGCCGCTGCCGCCGAGGTTGTCGACGTAGACGTTGTCCTTCTGGATGCTGACCAGCACGCGGTCGCTGTCGCCGGCGATGGTGATCTCACCGTCGAAGCGCAGCAGGCCGCCGGTTGCGAGGTCGAGGTCCACGGTGCCGGCGGTCTTGAGCGCAGCGCCCGCGACAACCTCGAATGGCTTCGTCTCGTCGATCGACTCCCAGTCGGAGCCGGGCTCGGGCGACTTGACCTTGACGCGAGCGAGGCGCGAGGTGCCACTGACGGTGGCGAGGACGGGCCGCATCGGGCGCGTGCCGGGGTCGGCCGGGTTGTCCGGGCCGGGCTGTGGCGCGGGCGTCGGATCCTTCGGGTCGGGCGTCGGCGGCGCCGAGTTGTCGCGCGGCGGATCGACGTGGTCGCGCGGCTGCGGGTCGATCGGGCCGGGCTGCACGGGCGGGCCGGGCGGTACGGGGTCGTTCGTGGGCGGACGGTTGGCGTTGGCGTCCACCGTGCTGCCGTTGCCACCGTTGCCACCGTTGCCACCGTTGTTCGGCGGCACGATCGGCCCACTGTTGTTGTTCGTGGATGCGGTGTTGGTGCGCGGGTCGCGCGGGTCGCGCGGGTCGGTCGGCCGGTTGTTCGACGGCAGCGGAGTATTGTCGACCACCTCCGGCGCATTGCCCGATGCATTCATGCCATCCGGCGGTTGCGGCCTGCCGTTGCTGTTCGGGGCCTGCACGACCTGGTTGCTGCCGGGCGTCTTGCCGTTGCCGGGCACCCATTCGTTGATGATCGGCGACTGCTGCGTAGAGGCGGTGTTGGTCGTGTTCGTGCCGTTGCCCGGCCCGAGCATCACGCCGGCGACCACGAGGATCAACACGGCCGCCGCAACCGAGATGGCCGGCGCGAGCCAGCGCACATTGGTGTTGTTGCTGCGCGTGGCGCGCGAGCGCTGGCGCGTGCCGGGACGAGCCGGGGCGGCGCTGCCGTTGCGACCACTCTTGTGGTTGCCCTTGCGGCCACTGTCGCTGCCACGCACCCGGCCGTTGCCGTTGCTGCTGCGCACGCCCGACACGGCGCGCGGCGGAGGCGCCGCCACCAGCTGCGGCTGCGGAACCGGGTCCGCGAGGCCGATCTCTTCGTCGATGCTGTCGATGCCGCCGAGCGCCCGCCGCTTCGCCGCCACCGCGGCCAGCACGCGCGCCGCGAGGTCGGCCGGCGGACCATCGTCGCCGAGCATCTCCTCGAGTTCGCGGTCGATCACCTGCGTCGAGAAGTCGCGCGCTGCCGCGAGCACCAGCTGGTCGGCCGCCTTCGACACGGCCGCCTGCACCCGCGCGCCGAGGTCGGCGGGCGGACCATCGCCAGCGAGCACTTCGCGCAGCTCGCGGTCGATCAGGTGGTCCTTGAAGTCGTGCTCGACGTTCACAGCAGGGTTCTTCTTTCGTGGTCGGCTTCCGTTCGGGTTCGTCGTCGTCTCAGCTGGCGGCGCCGAGTTTGCGCTCGACGCATTCCCTCAGGCTCTGTCGTATGCGGTACAGCAGTACACGCACGTATTTCTCGCTGAGGCCCAGCTTGTCGGCCAGGTCCTGGCCGGACAGCTGCTGCTCGTAGAACAGGGTGATCGCGTCGCGGGCCTGCCCGGTCAGCTTCTCCAGGCAGCCCTTCAGCATCACCAGGCGGTCATCGCCGTCGCCGCTCGACGCCTCGTGCGCCTCCTGCCATGCGGCATCGGCGAGCTCCAGGTCGTCCAGCGTCGTGATCCGCCGGGTCTTGCGGATCTGGCTGATGAACAGGTTGCGCGCCACCGTCAGCAGGTAGCTCGCAGCCGCCTTCTCCCCGCGGTCCTCGAAGGGTTTTTCGAGCACCTTGACGAACGTCTCCTGGGTCAGGTCGTCGGCCACCTCGCGGTCGCAGCCGAGATAGCGGAGGTAGCGCCAGATCCGCACCTTGTGGTCGCGAATCAGGCCCTCGATATCGAGACTGGCCGGACCGGCGGGGCCTGTGCCGTCCGGAGGGGCAGCCGTCTGGTTCTGGTCCGTACGCGGAGTGGTCATCGAGACCGGGGAAGAGCGTCGGGCGGAGGCTGTGGTGGGCGGCACTACAGTCTCCTCGAACTCGCACCCGTCGGCAGGTGCATTCATCGACCGGCGAAGCCGGGGATGCCGATGCCGGTGTTCCGCGACGAGCTGGGCCATGGATCGATCGGGGCGTTCGCTCATCAAGAGGGAAGCGCGGCGGCTGCCCCGATGTGATCACCGATCCACGTTTTTCACCCGCGCGTCGCCAGGACCCCGGCAGGCCACGATTATAGATGAGGCGGGGCGGATTGGGTTCGTCTGGTCGCGGCGGGTCGGCGGGAAAGAGGTGGGTCAGCCCCGGTTTGTCCGGACCCGGGCGGCGGGTCGTGTGGCCCATTGGGTTCGCTTCGCAGGAATCCGGTTGACTGTGCAAAATAGGCGAATAGTTCTTAAGACATTGATTATGAATTGATTATGTTAAACCATTGTGAAGCGGAGAGAAGCCCCGTGAGGGCACCAGGAAGGGTCGTAGGGTGGATCCAGGTCCGCGACGAGCCACAGCACAGTGGAACCCGCCAGGTTGCCCACGGGCGGCAGCCCGTGGGCTTCAATGGGTTGTTTGGGCTCATCTGGGCTTCTTTGGGGTCAAATGGGAAGACAGGGGGCTCGCAACCACGCAATCCACCAGACTCGATTATACCACGGTTTGTAAGAAAGTCAAATTAGAAAGGGCTTTTGTAAACATCTTGCATGGTGCCCCGCTCGCTCCGACACCCGCCCACCCGACGCTCCCGACTGACTGTTGCCCGCGCACACCGAAATTGCGAGGTTCGCGTCACGCACGCACGCACCCGGACCCTGTCACCGTCGTCGAGGACGCCAGCCGATGCCCATTCATCGTCACGCCGCGCGCACGAGCCGTCGCCTGCCCTTCCTCCTCCTGATCCTGCTGCTGCCGGCGCTCGCACTCACGCCCATCGGCTGCCCGTCGGGCGGCGGCGGCAACCCCGAGGCTGGCAACGGCAGGGTGCTCAACTGCGACCTTGCGGCCGACCCCGAAAAACTCGACCCGGCCACCATGACCGGCGTGCCCGAGGGCCGCGTCGTCTTCAATGTCTTCGAGGGGCTGTTCATGCCCACGCCCGACGGCGAGCTCGTACCCGGCGGCCTGCCCTGGCCGGTGGTCTACGGCGCGGCCGAGTCCCACACGGTCTCGGATGACCAGCTGACCTGGACCTTCAAGCTGCGCGCCAACGGCAAGTGGCACAACGGCGATCCGGTCACGGCCAACGACTTCGTCTACGCCTGGAAGCGCGTGCTGACGATGAACACCGACTACGCCGAGATGATGGACCGCGTGAAGAACGCGCACGCCTTCCGCGAGAAGGAACTCACCAACTTCGACGAGGTCGGCTTCAAGGTGATCGATCCGCTGACGCTGTCGATCACGCTGGCCGACCCGTGCCGCTATCTGCCCGAACTGCTCGCGTTCTACTCGTGGTTCCCGGTCAACCAGAAGGTCGTCGAACAGTTCGGCGAGGACTGGACGCGCGTCGAGCACTACGTGGGCAATGGCGCGTTCAAGCTGACCGCGTTCGCGCAGAAAGCCGAGATCGTGCTCGAGAAGTTCTCCGACTTCCACGACGCCGCCAGCGTGAAGCTCGACAAGGTGGTGCTGCACATCATCGTTGATGCGACCGCGCGCGAGACCCGCTTCGAGACCGGCGGCATCGACATGCTGATCGGCGGCATCGACGCGGCGAAGATCGACAAGTGGCGCGGCAACCCGGCGTTCCATGTCGACAACTACCTCGGCTGCTACTTCTACCGCTTCAACTGCGCGGCCCCGGCACTGAAGGACAAGCGCGTGCGGCATGCGCTGAGCCTGGCGATCGACCGCGACTCGTTGTGCCGCACCGTGTGGCGGCGGACGTTCACGCCGGCGACCGGCTTTGTCCCGCCGATCGAGGGCTACAAGACGCCGGACATGATGCGCACCGACGTGGAGGCCGCGCGCAAGCTGCTGGCCGAGGCCGGCTACAAGGACGGCGCGGACTTCCCGCGGCTGTCGATCCTGTTCAACACGGACACCAATCACGAGCGCGTGGCGGTGGACATCCAGCAGCAGTGGAAGACGCAGCTCGGCATCAACGTGGATCTGGAGCAGGCCGAGTGGAAGACGGTACTCGACCGCGTGGACAAGATGAACTTCCTGATCGAGCGGGCCGGCTGGATTGCGGACTGGACGGAGCCGGACACGTTCCTCGACATCTTCCAGACGGCGGCCGGCAACAACGACACGGCGTGGAGCAACCCGGCCTACGACAGCTTGCTGGCGCAGGCGCGCAAGGAGTCGGACCGGTCGAAGCGGATGGCGCTGTACGAGCAGGCGGAGAAGATCCTGCTGGATGACATGCCGATCATGCCGCTCGGTTTCTACACCAACCCGCGGCTCGTCTCGCCGAGGGTGGTGGGCTACAAGGCGCACCCGCGAGGTGTGGTGCTGTTCCGCTACATGGACGTGCGGTAGTCCGAGCGGACCACGCGCGGCCGGCGACCGGGCGAGCCGGCCACTAACTACAGCGAATCACAACTCCTCGTCCCATCAATGCAGCCCTCCGGGCGAGCCGGGGGTGTAAGCCCGATGGGCGCTAAAACAAGAGCCGCGAGCGCAAGCGAGTCGGGCCCCGTTGGGGTCGCGCCTGCAAGCCCACCGTTTGAACGCTGACAAGCGCGTTCACGAAACCTCACGACGGTTGACCCGTAGACCCGGGGCCCTCGGGGCCCGCTCGCTTGC
>JBFWQT010000331.1:0-8102 GCA_050249295.1 Planctomycetota bacterium | reverse complement strand
CAATGACCCGTGGCCAACACACCAACGCAGCATACCAAAAGACCAAGGGCCGACGTATCAAGCGACCCTGCCCGCACCTCAAGGTACCCAGCCCAAGGCTCCAAGTTTCCCCCGACAAGCCAAAACAGAAGGAGCGTGGACGCCGCGTTGGCGCCAGCGCCCATCGTTGATCGGGCCCATCCCCAAGTCCACCTCGCGGACGCAAGCACAACACCAGCAGCAAACGATCCAAGCCAGAAACGATGTGCCACGCGGAGATTCTGCAACTCTGCGGAGGCAAGTGAGCTCAGGCTCGGGTTGGACAGCGCGCTTCCGCTGAGCCGCGCGAACTCAAGCTCGACAAGCGAACATGCTATGGCGGCCGCCCCACAAGCGAGCATGCCGATACCACAATAAATGCCGGTACCTACGGAACTATCTTTAATTTGTAGTTGTTGGTCCACGTGCCCATAGTAAGCGTGAGGTCCAAGCCGGTCAGTTCCGGCGGATTGTTGGCGCCCATGAGCCGGAATCGGGGAATCAAGCAGCGCTTCTGCGCACCCCCATGATCTTTGACTTCAGTTTCGTGCACAAACTCCTGGCACCACGCATTGAAATTGTCGATGACGATCTTCGGCCCTGCGTCTTGAGTGGTGGCTCCCCGGACCGGCGCATGACGGGGCGATACGTGTGTAGGCCATTGTGCCAGCTCATCGCCGAACTCTTTCATTGATGTCGGTTATCAGCTTCTCGATGGCTGCGCTTCGGGCGCCCGAAACCCGATCTCGAATCTGGGTCAGCCGCAGAACAAAGTCCGCCCGACACATGCAGCCGTGCTGCGCGCGTTCCAGCACATCCCTAGCCGCGCGCCACACCGTGTCGCCGCTAGCCGGATCTTCGAGTACGGTCCAGAACACCTCTGGTGCGCTCTTGAAGCCGGTCACGCCCAGGCACTTGAGCGCGTCAACTTGATCGATACTGCTTTCACCGGCGATGGGAATCAGAAGTGCCACCAGTTGGTCGCCTGCAACCGCACAAAACTGCTCCATCCAACGCGCTCGCAAGGGGGGATCGTGCCAGATGGAATTGAACACGTCTGTCGCGAGCCGTCGGTCAAGTTCAGCGTTGCTGTATCGCGCGCGGTTAATGCTGGTCAACAGCGTGCACAGTGCTGCCTCCTGCCGTGAGTCACACCACCACTCAAACAAGAGTCTTTGTGTCGCGGGACAGGCCGGCAAGAACTCCAGGACACTTGGAGCCACATCGACTGTCAGGTTCGGATTGCCGGATTCCGGCGAGATTGGCTTGCAGGGATCGATGATGGGGTCGAGGCGATTTGCATAACGGCGGATTGCCTCCTCCGGGTAACGGCGCACGACTTCGGGCAATACAACGCGGACGACGTACCACTCAGCACACCATCTTGAGCCAACCAACCCGTGCTCGAAGTGCTCCCATAGTGCGATACTGCCTGCCAGGCACCACTCCAGATCCACCGGTTCCAGCTGAGTTCTAAACCCCAGATCGAGGGAGGTGTCGCCATCCGCCAAGGCTTCACTTGAAGAGTGCGCCATGGTGCCGCGAAGCACGCAGTCCTCACCACCTGAAACAAAACACGTCAGTACGTCTTGGGCGTCGACGGAGCTAGACGAAGCCAATCGCATCACGATCCCCACGGCAATCGCCACGGGCGACGCGTTGTCGCCAGTCCATTTTTGACCACGGTCCGCGACGCGCCACCGGGCATCAATGGAGGAGGGCTGTATCAGGCCCGCGAGGAGGGATGAGGCAATCGCCTCGGGGGCGGGCTCTGCGGGGTCGGGCTCTGCGGGCGTCACCGGGCTGTGGGTGCCGCGTCTGGCAACCGCGCTGCGACTCGACGGCAGCGATCCGGCCGCCGAGTCGAGCACGACATCACAGCAGCCGCTGTCCGCAAGCCCGACCAACACGAACGGGATCGCCGCCGGATCCGGCGGATCCGGTGCCGGCGCGGCCGATGGGGCTGGTGCCGCTTTCGGTAGCCCGGGCCCGTCGGGGGGCGAGCACGCTGGCGTCGCCAGGCACAGCATGAGCAGCAGGTAGAACGCACGCAGCATCCATCACTCCGGCACGTCGAACTCGTAGACCTTGATCGGCTGGCGCAGCAGCGCACGGCGCACGCGGACCACCTTCGGCTCCAGCACCTTCGCATCGGGCGTGCCCTCGTTCCAGCGTACGCGCAACGTGCACGTCACGTCGGCCGCCTGGCCCGCGTAGTAGATGACGAAGACCTCGTAGTGGCCGGCCGGCATCTTCTGGCCGGGGCGCAGCGTGAACGAATAGTTCTCCGGGCCACCCTCGCGCCGCTTGTCCACGTCGAGGCTGCCGTTGATGCCGCCGGGGTCGCGGTTGCGCCACCACACCTCCACGCCGTTGGACTGCCGCATGAACAGGTCCATGTCGGCGTCCGGCGGGTCCCACGTCAGCGTGATGTTCACGGCCGAGCGCGAGATGTCGGCGAACAGCTTGTGCGTGGCCGCGCCGTTGTGCGTGACGTCGTTGATCGGCGACGCGACGATCACGTTCTCGCCGGCCAGCAGGATCACCGTCACCTCGAACTTGCCATCCACAACTTCCACCGGCCGGCTGTCGCCGTTGACGAAGAACCACACCTGGTTGAGCGTCGCGCCGTGCACCTCGCCGGTGACCACGGTCTCGCGGCGATCCACGCGGTCGGGCGCGGCGATGGTCAGGTGCGGCGTCTCGCTGATGATCGTCGCGCGCACCGCGGCCGGATGATCGGCGTTGCCATCAGGCGTGGCGACGATGACGTTCTCGCCGCTCTTCAGCGGCAGCTTGCAGCTGAACGCGCCGCCGGCGCCAACCGCTGCGTGCGTGACGTCCGCGCCGTTGACCAGCAGGACAACCTCGCGCGGCAGCGCCACGCCGGGCGGCGACGAGACGCGACCGCTGACCTCGATCGACTGGTCGATCGTGCGCGGGGGCAGTTGCATCTCGATGCGCAACGACAGGCGGTCGGCGCGATCCTTCAGCTCGTCGCGCAGCTTCTGCAGCGGCGCGCGCCACGCGGGCTCGGGGTCGGCCGGGCGCGCCAGTTCGTCGTCGAGCTTGCGCACGGTCTCGCGGATCGTCGTCGGATCGGCCGAATCTTTCACGGCCGCGATGAGCTCGAGCAACGCGAGCCAGCGGCGCAGATCGTCGAGCGGCTTCGCGAGGCGCGATTCGCTGGCGGCGCCGGGCGGGGTCGCGAGGCCGGCTTCAATCGTGCGGATCGCCTGCTCGACCGGCGGCACCGTAGTGGCCAGCATGCCTCCGGCCGCGGCCTGCAGCAGCTTCACGCGCAGCGCGAGCACGGCCGCGGCATCGCGCAACGCGGCATCGCGCGAGGGCGGCGCGCCGAACTGATCGACCGGGCCGACGGCGGCGTCGAGTTCGGCCAGCGCATCGGTGATGGCCTGCACCTTGGGCTGCAACGTGGCCAGCGGAGCCGGGTCGTCGAGCAACGCGAGCGCCTTCTCCTTCGTGGCGACGCGCTTCTCGAACCACGCGGCGCGACGGCCGAGCACGTCGATGGCGGCGCGAACGCGCGTGCGCAGCGCCTCGTCGGTGAGTCGCGGTTGCACCTCGCGCAGTCGCGCGATCACCGGTTTGATCACCGCCGGATCCTCGCTGTTCAGTGCCGGCCCGACGAGCCGGTCGAGTTCGTCGACGAACAGCCGCCCGGCCCGCACCAGCAGCCGCTCGAGCGGGGGCTGCAACGCGCGACGATGCAACGCGCTGCCCGGCTTCGCGAGTTCGGCGGTCAGCCCGGCATGCAGATCGAGCACCGACAGCGCGGTCGCGTCCGGCTCGCTCGCGCGCTGCTCGGCCTGCGCCGCGTCGCGCAACAACTGATAGCGCCGGTCGAGATCGGCGAGCAGCCCCCCGAGCACCTGCGTGACCGGCGGCCGGCCCTCGGGCACGGGCGTGGTGTCAATCGCGTCGTGCATCTGCTGGTAGTCGTTGCCGACCACGCCGAGGCCGTCGATGCCCTGCAGCAGCTTCTCGATGCGGGTGCGCAGCGTGTTGATCAGGCGCAGATAGTCGATGAGCTGTTGCAGGTGCGCGAAGTCGGGCGCGAGGCGTTCGAGCAGGTCGTTGCGCAGCGGATCCTTGTCGACTTCGTCCTGCACCTCCTTGCGCAGCTTGCGTAGCTGTTCGAGGTCGTCGCCCAGCGTGGCGCGGCCGTGTTGCAGTCGCGCGCGCAGCTCGGCCACGCGGGCCTGCAGGGCGGCCTCGCGGATCGCGTCGGTCAGGTTGATCTCGCGCTGGCGCAACTGCCGGCGCACCGGTTCGACCAGCTGGCGCACGCCGTTGCTCTGGCCGGCCAGCGCGGCGTCGATGTCGGCCAGCGACTTGCGCACGATGTCGACGGTGGCGTCGGGCGCGAGGCCGGGCGTGCCGAGTTCGCGGATGCGCGCGGCGATCAGCTCGTCCTGGCGCGCCTGCAGCTTGTCGAGCATCTCGCGCACGCGCGGGTGCGTCGCCACCTTCGCCTCGCCGCTGGACGTCACGGCCGCGTTGACGTCGGCGATCGCCTGCTTCACGTCGGCCTCGGTGGTGGCGGTCAGGCCGGGCAGGCCGCGGCGCGCGGCGAGCGCGGCGAGCAGATCGATGCGCAGCGGTTCGAGCGCGAGCCGCTGACCGGGCAGCGCGCGATCACGCTGGAAGCCGACGAGTTCGGTCAGCGCGTCGGGCATGCCCTCGCCGGTCGCCAGCGCGTCCTCGGCCAGCTTGCGGATGCGCGCGTACTCGGCCGAAAGCGTCTCGACGAGCTTGCGGCGGTCGCGCAGCGCGTCGGTCGCCTCGTCGAGCGGATGGAACTCGCGGCGGTTGGTGCCCTCATCGAGGAACGCCACACTCTCGCCGATCGACGCGTCGATCTCGTCGATGCGCTCGGCGTGCTGCGCGCGTTGCACCTGCGCGAGCAGCTCGTCGGCGCGTTGCTGGCGCGCGCGCTGCTCGATGAACCACCACGCGAACAGGCCGCCACCCACGAGCAGCAGCAGCGCCACCGCCGCCAGGATCATGCGACGGCGACGACGACGGCGCGCGGCCGCGGCATCGAGGTGCGTGGCCGCCTCCTTCGCCAGCACAGCGAAGCGCGAGCGGCGCGAGTCGTACCAGGCGATCAGCTCTCCGCGCGCCTGCAGCCAGCGATCGACGCGGGCGATCACGTCGCGCGCCTTGAGGTCGGCGTCGGGCCCGGCCGCGGCCTCGAGCTGCTGCGCGAACTTCGCATCGACCCGGCCCTCGCGCACGCGCGTCGCGCAGTCGGCCACGAACGCGGCGATGCGCGTGGCGATCTGGCTCGCCGTGTCGTAGAGCTGCGCGCCGGCATCGAGCGCGGCAATCATGCCGGGAGCCTCGCGCAACTCGGCGCCAAGCTCCTTGCGGCCGTTGTCCAGCGTGTCGCCGCCCGACGCGAAGTCGGGGTCGATCGGCAACTCGTTGCCGTTGGTCGGCGTGACGCGTTCGAGCCGCAGCTTGTGGCGCACGCGCAGCGGCAGTTCGAGCAGTCGCTTGAGCGTGGCCAGGCGCAGCGCGCATTCGTCGCTGGCCTTCTGCAGGCGCTCGCGCAGCTCGACGGTGCCGGGCAGGCCGTGGCCCGGCGGGTGCGTGTTGAGCACGAGCCGCGCGTCCGTCACCACCTGCTGGCCGTCGGCCGAGAGGCGCTCGGGATTGTTGTCGTCGGCGAGTTGCTTGCGCCATGCAAGCAGCGACTGCATCGCGGCGAGCAGTTCGATCAGCGCGGCGCGATGATCCTGCACCGCGTCGATGCGCGGCCCGAGCACCGCCCGGTCGTCGGCGGTCAGCCCGGCCATCACCTCGCTGAGCCGCTGCTCGACGACGGTCGGGTCGGTCGCGCGCGAGGCCGCTTCCAGCGCGGCCAGGCGGGCGGCACGTTCGAGCACTCGCGCCAGCAGCGGCGCCTTCAGCTCGGCCGGCACAATCGCCTCGGCCGAGACCTCGTCGGCCACACGACGCACGGCCGCGGCATCGAGCGCCGGATTGGCGAGCGTGACGCGCACCTTCTCCTTCAGTGCCTCGAGCGCGCGCCGCAGCCGTTCGGCCGTGCCGAGGTCGTGCAGCAGGCGCTCGCGCAGCGCGACGAGCTCGGCGCGCCGGCGGGCCAGCGGGTGGTCCGCGTGGTGGTCGAGGTACGCGTCGATCTCGGCGATCAGGCCGGGAATCTCGTCGGCGCGCTGCGGCGTGCCGTGGAAGACCATGTCGTCGACGCGGTCGGTGAGCGACTTGAGCAGCCGGTCGTGGTGCGCGCGCAGCTTCGGCAGCAGTGTGGCGAGCTCGCTGTCGGGCGGGCGCAGGTCGTCGGGCACGGCCTCGATGCCGCGCATGGCCGTGTACGCCGGGCCGGGCGCCTGCACGCCGAGCGCCTTCTGCGCGGCCAGCGCAAGCTCGTCAAGAATGCGCTCGCGCGTGTTGCCGAGGTCGATCACCCACTGCGCCAGTTCGCGGTGCGACGCGCTGCCAGCGTCGAGCCGGTCGTACGAGGCGATGCCGCGCCCGATGCCCACGAGGTCGCGGTTGCGCATCGCGGCGGTGCCGAAGTTGTGCAGCGCGGGCATCCACTGCTTGCGCCGCTTCACAAACTCGCCGGCGTAGTAGTCGAGCAGCGCGTGCGGATAGAGCTTCTGCATCTCGGCGACGTACGACGCGCCGCGCTCGAGCTGCATCAGCGCGTCGGCGATCGCCTCGGGTTCCTGCGACGTGGGCTCCAGGTCGAGCAGCGGAATCACGCGTTCGAGTTCGAGCTCGACGAGCTTCGTGTAGCGCTCGACCAGCCGCGGCTGGTACGGCGCGAGCAGGTGATCCGGCCCGGTGACCGCCAGCGCGGCGTCGAGGCGGTGCAGCGTGCCCGCCAGGAACTGGATGTCGTTGGTGGCCACGCACGCGCGCACGTCGCGGTAGAGGCGCCACGAGCCCATGTCGAGGAAGTCCTCGGGGCGAACGCGCGCGAGGTACTGCGTGCAAACCTTGAGGTCGAGGCAGGCCTCGTGCACCGCCTCCTCGCTCTCGCCGGCCTGCGTCAGCCGTTTGAGGCGTGCGATCTCGATCGCCGTCGGCTTCGCGTCCCACTTCTCCAGGTGGTCCATCGCCAGCTCGGCGAAGGCGATGATCGCCGCGCGGAAGTTTGCGATGTCGGGTTCGACGAAACCGTCGAGCAGGCGCACCAGCGGGCTGCTGCATTCGGGCATCTCGTCGAGCTGCTTCTCGATCAGGCGCAGTTCGTGCAGCACGCGGCCGGGCCGGATGCTGCGTGTGCCGGCGTTGGCGACGAGTTCCTTGTCGCGCCGCGAGGTGACCACATCGTCGCGGTCGGGCGTGGCCTCGATCGAGGCGAAGAAGAAGTCGTCGTCGCTATCGAGCGAGTCGTCGTGACGGTCGGTGACGCCGCCCGCGGATGCCGCCGCCGCGCCGTCAGCTGGTGATGGCGACGTCGTCGACGAGTCGAGGCTGGCGTACATCGTGTCGCTCCACGCTGGCGCGGGTGCGTCGTCGCTGCTGCCGGCGGGCACGGCCGACGATCGGCCGGACACCGCGGCGTCGGGCAGATCGAAGAGGTCGTCGCTGCTGTCGCCGGGCCCGCCGCCCCCGCCGCTGCGTCCGTCTGCTGGCATCATCATCATCGTCGGCGCGTGGGCTTCGACTCGCTGCAGAACCGCCTTGCTGGCGGCGCGATGGGCGCCCATCGATTCTAGTGTGCGGACCGGCCGATGGTGTCGAGAATCCCGTGCTCTCGCTTGCGGCTATGATTCGTGAGGCGCGCTCCGGTCAGAGCCCGCGCACGAAGTAAGCGGCCGCGTGAGCTGACCACCGCTGGATCGCCGCGGCACGGGCTCTCGGCTCGCAGGTGGCCGCTTGCTGCGCGCGCGGCTCTGATTCGTGCGGTACTCCCGGAACCAGACTCCGGGGGCTTACACCGATGGGCGCTAAAACAAGAGCCGCGAGCGCAAGCGAGCGGGCCCCGTTGGGGGTCACGCCTGCAAGTCCACCGTTTGAACGCTGACAAGCGCGTTCACGAAACTTCCGACGGTTGATCCGTAGACCCGGGGCCCTCGAGG
>JBFWQT010000330.1:0-8116 GCA_050249295.1 Planctomycetota bacterium | reverse complement strand
CGTTCGACATCCGCAAGGGCGAGACGTTCTGCCTCGTCGGCGAGTCGGGTTCGGGCAAGTCGATCACCGCGATGTCGATCATGCAGCTGATCCCGAAGTCGATCAGCAGCCATCCCGGCGACGGCCGGATCGTCTTCCACCACCGTCAGGACGACGGGTCGGTCCGCGCGGTCAACATCCTGGAGCAGGACGACGAGTCGATGCGCCACATCCGCGGCGCGCGCATCTCGATGATCTTCCAGGAGCCGATGACCTCGCTGAACCCGGTGCACACCATCGGCGACCAGATTGCCGAGGCGCTGCTGCTGCACACGCCGTTGCGCGGCAAGGCGATGTGGGCGCGCGTGCTCGAGCTGCTGGAGATGGTGGAGATCCCGGATGCGAAGAACCGCATGAAGGACTACCCGCACCGGCTCTCGTGCGGCCAGCGCCAGCGCGTGATGATCGCCATCGCGATGGCCTGCGAGCCTGACTTGCTGATTGCGGACGAGCCGACCACCGCGCTCGACGTCACGATCCAGGCACAGATCCTGGAGCTGATGAACGAGCTGCAGCGCAGGAAGCAGATGTCGATCCTGTTCATCACGCACGACATCGGCGTGGTCAACATCATGGCTGACCGCGTGGCCGTGATGCAGAAGGGCAAGATCGTCGAGATCGGCGAGCTCGATCAGGTCGTGCGCAACCCGCAGCACGACTACACCAAACAGCTGATCGCCGCACTGCCGGAGCAGTTGCGCCTCGAGCGCGACGCCGAGCGCGAGCGTCACGCCGCGGCCGTTGCGGCCGGCACCGAGGAGCTGACGCACGCCGAGCAGATGATGGCGGCCGACGAGCCGCTGGTGTGGATGGAGCAGTTGCAGGTCTACTTCCCGATCCGCAAGGGCCTGCTGCGCCGCACCGTGGGCTACGTGAAGGCGGTCGACAACGTCGACCTGACGATCCGCAAGGGCCGCATCCTGGCGCTCGTGGGCGAGTCGGGCTCGGGCAAGACCACACTCGGCCGGGCGATCCTGCGCCTCGTGGAGCCCACCGGCGGCAGCGTGTACTACGCCGGCAGCGGTGGCGATGCCGAGCAATTCGCGCACGCCGACGTGCCGGGCGGCATCGGGTCGAACGGCAGCGCGCCGGTCGAGCTCACGGGCATCTCGCTGTCGGCCATGCGCCCGTTCCGGCGCGACCTGCAGTTCATCTTCCAGGACCCGTACTCGTCGCTGAACCCGCGCCTGCGCATCGTCACCACGCTCACCGAGCCGATGGCGGTGCACGGCATCGGCAGCAGCCGCGACGAGCGGACCGAGCTGGCCGCGCAGATGATGGTCAAGATGGACCTGCAGCGCGACATGCTCTTCCGCTACCCGCACGAGTTCTCGGGCGGCCAACGCCAGCGCATCGGCATGGCGCGCGCCCTGCTGCTCAACCCGCGCTTCATCGTCTGCGACGAGGTCACGTCGGCACTCGACGTGTCGGTGCAGGCCGAGATCCTGCGCCTGCTGCTGCAGCTGCGCGAGGAGTTCGACCTCACGCTGCTGTTCATCACGCACAACATCGCCGTGGTCGAGTACCTCGCCGACGAAGTCGCCGTGATGCACCAGGGCAAGATCGTCGAGCGCGGCCTCGCCGACGATGTGTGCCGGAACCCGCAGCACGAGTATTCGCAGAAGCTGCTCTCGGCGGTGCCGCGAGTGGACGTCTGACACGGCGTTCGGTGAACGTGAATACCAGCCCGACGCGCAGGCGCAGGCGGAGCTCTGCACCCTGAATCGCGACCCTCGCCAGGCGTTCCCGGGGCGAGCTGACCACCGGTGTATCGCAGCGGCGTGAGCGCTCAGTTCACGGTGGCCGCTTGCTGCGCGCGGCTCTGACTCGCAAGCCGCCCCCCCTCGCGCTCAACGCATGGTCAAGGAGTGGAATCGCGGGCGAGTGGCCCTCCGGGCCCGCTCCCTTGCGGTCGCGGCTCTTGACCGCGAGCTGCTGCTCTTGGCAGCTACCGCCTCGCAGGCCGGCGACGACGACGGCGGCGCGGACGCGGCGGCTCACCGGGCCCGGGGCGACGGTTCGGAATGCGACCGGGCGGCGTGCCGGGCAGACCATTCAGGCCCGGCACACGGCCGTTGCCGTTGCGCGAGTTGCCGCTGCCATCCACGTCGTCAGCCGCCAGCGTCTCGTTCGGATCATCCTCGTACTCGCCGAGCGCATCCTCGACGTCGTCACTCTCCGCGCCATCGGCGTCGTCGTAGTCACCGTCCGACTCCGAACCCGCCGCCGCAGAGGCCGCGTCAACCGTGGCGTCGGGGTCGTCGTCCTCGTCAGGCTCGGGCACCAGTTCGGGCTCCGAGTACGAACCGGGAGGCGCGACACCTTCACTCTCGGCCACGGCCGTCTCGTCGGCGTCGGAGTCATCGAACCCGCTGCCGACCATGTCGTCGTCTTCGATGATGCCGTCACCCTCGACGACGTCACCGTCGTCGGCCACATCGTCGGTGTCCTGTGCCACCGCGGCCACCGCAACGGCCGCCCCGGCACCCGACTGGCGCGGCGTGCGCGGCATGCGCGTGCTCTTGCGACCGGTCAGGCGCTCGGCCAGCGGGATGACCAGCCGGTCTTCCTTGTGCAGCAGCGTCTCGATCGCGTCGATGAACATCGCGATGTCGTCGAGCGCCTGGTCGCTGCCGGCCTCGGCCAGGTGCGGCTGCGCATACCGCGTGGCGAACGCCTCGGCCAGCTCGCGCGCCTGATCGATCTCGCGCTCGAGCTTGCGCAGGCCGCGCAGCACGCGTTCGGTGTTCTTGCGCCGGCGGAGGATGCGCCGCATCGGCTGCAGGAACGACTCCTTCTCGATGTAGAAGTGCTCGACCAGAAAGTCGCTGAGCAGGTGCAGGCGTGAGTAGATGCGATTGCGCGCCGACACGTCCGTGATCCGGGCGCTGTCCAGCAGCGCGTGGACCTCGTCGATGACGTGGTAGATGAGGTCGTGTTGCTCCGCGACCAGGTTGAGCGAGATGCGCGCCATGGGCGGTGTAGAGCGTCGCGAACGAGCGAATGAGCGGACACAGCGGCCGGAGCCGACACATATTGTGTCCTTTGCGTGAGCCGGTTGCAACGTGGTCGCGCCGCGAACGTGGTGGGGCGGCGGAGCGTCCCGGCGGGCGCGACACACCCGGCGGAATGCACGGCGGGAATGCACAGAGCGTGAACGGCGTTGATACCGCGTCCGACTCGCTGCCATGGCATCACCACCGCTCTACTGATGACCGACCCGGCTTTGCCCGTTCCGCCGACCCTGACTGCCGCCGCGTTTGACTCGGCCGTCGCGAGTGGGCCGGTGATCGTGATGTTCTGCACGGCGGACTGCGCGCCGTGCAAGCTGATGAAGCCGGTGTTGGCCGATCTGGCCGACGCGTTGGGCGAGCGCGCGGTGGTCGGCACGATCGACATCGTCGACGAGCCCGAACTGGCGTTGCGTGTCGGCGTGATGGGCGTGCCGATGATCAGCGGCTACGCCAACGGCGAGGTGCGTTGGGGACCGTTTTTTGGTGCCCTGCCCGCGCCGCGCCTGCGCGCCCTGGCCGACGAACTGATCGCGGCCGCGAGCGTGTAGCGTCCCCGGGGGTCAGCTGCCGATCGGCTTCTCGGTCTGCGCGCCGCCGTCCTGCTCGCGTTCGGTCTGGCTCGGCGGGTGGGCCACAATCCGCTCGACCTTGATGTTGCCGACCTCGTCCGGCTTGAGCACACCCTTGTCGAGCAGCTTCTCGACCACGGCGTTGTGCGCCTCTTCGTGCTCGATCGGCAGCGAGTCGGAATCCGACTCGTACCAGATGATCACGTCCTTCTTCCCGGTCTGCCGGTTGAAGATCAGCTTGATCTCGATTTCAGCCATGTCGGCAGTCTCCGGGTGAACGGCGCGGCGGCCCGCATCTTCGCAATCTGCGCGGCAACCGCGCAACCGCACGTCACGGCGAGCCGCGCCGGTTGCGGGCAAAACGGAACGCGGGAGGCCCTTGCGAGCCTCCCGCGTCCTGGATTTGTCGTGCTCGTGAGAGCCGCCAGATCAGTCAGATCAGTTCAGGCCAGCGGCCAGGATGCGATCCCAGCTGGCGTTGAACTCGGCGTTCGCAGCGGCGAACTCGGCCGGGCTCAGCTGGTTCCAGTATTCGTAGTGGATCGAGCTGTCGTGGGCCCAGCTGTAGTCGTTGCCGTTGCCACGGTTCCAGTTCGTGCCGGCGCCAATCCAGTAACCCCACTGGATCCACTCCCATTCGCCGGCCTGGTGAGCGATGTACTTCGCTTCCATCTCGTGCATCTTGCTGATGATCAGGTCGTAGACCTCGCTGCCGCCGGCGTTGCCAGCCTGAGCTTCGGTGCTGACGTCACCCTGGGCGGTGTCCAGGTCCTGGGCGACGGCGAAGCCGACGAGACCCAGCACCATCATGATGGCGATGAACTTCTTCATGGTTTGTCCTTGTAGTCAGGAACTTCGTGGAGGGCCTTGCGGCCAGATGGATTTCCTCTGGCGCAACCCGCGTGCCACGGCATCCATTCTGGTCGAATCGCCTGTAAAGCCCGGATTAGCTGATTTCTATAATTTATCGGACTCATTAGCCATGTTACCTGGCGGTAAGCATGTGGCTCGGCGGTACTCTTGGCCCACCATCTGCATCATCCAAATGGACTGTCTCTCAGATGGGAACTTTCTTTCCATTCCCATTACCCGCTTGACTGTCGTCGTTTGATGACTTTTCGCACAGAATACACGCCGAATCAGCGTCGCCAGTGTAAGCATCCGTTTACCCGGCTTTACACTCCCTCGGACGGCCGCCAACCATTCGCTTGACGTTGACCCGGCGTGTCAAACCCGGGGTGTCCGCCTTACGCCAAACTCCGCGTAAACCGCCCTTGGCCGGTCCATAACCATATTGATGGCAAGCACTAATCGATTCCCGGGCCGGCCCGTTTTTTGGCACCGACCTTGCAATACACAGGGTCACGGGCCTCACGGCTCACCAGCCACTTTTGCAGCCCGACCGAATTCGACCCACCGTCTCGACACCCCGTAGCTCAAACCGGACCCGCCATCATGAGCATCCGAATCCGAATCATCTCGAACGGCGACGAGCGCTACCACGAGATCCGCGACCACGAGACCGTCGTGGTGGTGGGCCGCAAGGATCAGTGCGACATCGTGCTCGACGAGCAGCGCTCCTCGCGCCAGCACTTCCAGATCGAGAAGTCGGGCAACGGCTACCAGCTCGTTGACCTCGACTCGGCCAACGGCACGCGCCTCAACGGCAAGCCGGTCAAGAAGCACGCGCTGAAGCTCGGCGACAAGATCGAGGTCGGCAGCACGGTGATCTGGTTCGGCGAGCCGGTGCCGGTCAAGAAGGTGCCGACGCGGCGCAGCGCGGTCACGCCGTCGAGCGCGGTGCGGTCAGCCGTGCCGGCTTCGGCCTCGTCGTCGTCGGGCCGTCGTAGCAGCGACGTGAGCATCACGACGATCGAGCGTCGCGCCGAGATGGAAGCGCTGCGGGCCGGTGGCCTGGGCAGCCCGCGCTTCATCAAGAACATGTTTGTGGCGGCGACCGCGCTGCTCGTGCTGAGCATCGGCGGCGTGGTGATGTTCAAGGCCATGAACCCGCCGCCGGCGCCCGATTCCGATGGCGCGATGGCCGACAGCCAGAGCAACCTGAACGACAAGCGCAATGCGTCGGCGAAGCAGCAGGCCCGCGACGAGTTCTTTGCGATCGCCGACGGCCCGGATGACCTGGAGACGAAGATCGCCCGGCTCGGCAAGGTCGTCGACAAGTACGTGACCGAGCCCTTCGGTGCCGAGCTGGTCCAGGAGAAGAATGCGTTCCTCGCCTCGATCGGCGAGCAGGTCAAGCGCGACCTGGAGCGGGTGTTCGGCCGTACCCTGGCTGACCGCACGCAGCACCACTACGGCGAGGCATGGCTGGCGCTGGTCGATTTCTCGAACAAGTACGACCGCTTCCAGTACGAGGTCTGGGCGCAGGACTACCAGCTGGCGCGCGCCACCGTGCAGCAGGAGGCCGACGACTTCTTCAACAAGAAGCTCGCCGACATGGCCCGCGCCGACATGGAGCAGGGCCGCTACGACGACGCCCGCGCCGTGTACGAGCGCGCCAAGAGCGAGAACTTCGCCGGCTTCCGCACGATGATCGACCTGTGCAACGAGCACCTCAATGTGGTGGCCGCGCTCGAGCGCTCGAAGGACACCAACCGCGAGCAGGTGCAGCGCGAACTCGACGACGCCAGCCGTCGCGCCCGTCTCGACCGTGCCCAGCCGCAGAACCCGACGCCCGGCAGTGGCAGCGGCACCAACAACGGCCAGACCGGCAGCCAGCCCGAGCCCGAGGGCGTCGTCAAGCGCACCGACGAGCAGCGCCTGCTCGACCAGCTGCACCAGAAGTTCCTCGACGCCTGCAACAAGGCCAACGGCCAGAAGCTGAAGAGCGGCAAGATCATGCTCCGCGGCGACGAGGTGCCGATCTCGGGTGCCAGCGCCGAGCGCGGCATCAAGGTCTACGTGCAGGCCAACGAGATCATCATCAAGTGGGACCGCGTGAAGCCCGAGATGCAGCTCTCCGGCTACCGCGACATCGCCAAGGCGACCGTCGAGGACCACTGGGCGATGGCGATCTTCGCGATGCGCAACGGCATGAACGGCGAAGCCGAAGCGATCTGCTACATGCTGCTGCAGGAGCACCCCGAACTGAAGGGCGCGATCGACGTGTTCGTCAGCCGCGTCAAGTCGGTGCCCGTGCCGGACAACGGCGGGTTCGTGGCCTGGAAGGACAAGCAGGGCGGTCGCTTCATCACGCCGGGCGAACGTGACGACTACGAAGTCGCGCAGAAGATCGACGAACTGGTCGACACGATCGGCGACAACATCGACAGCAGCAGCAGCCGCTCGAAGGAGCGCGTGCAGCAGGCCGTCGAGGAGCTGAGCAAGTACGGCGTGGATGCCCGTCGTCGCGGCGTCGAGGTGATCGAGAAGAAGAAAGAGAAGCTGATGGACGCCATCGCCAAGAAGGGCTTTGGCGAGAACGGTCAGCTCGACGATCTGAAGAAGCAGCTCGACGACGCCCGCAAGGAAGCGATGCGCGTGATCTTCGACAAGACGATCTACCCGGACGAGGACCACGGCCGCGTCGGCCAGCCCACCGTGGACGAGGCGGTGGACAAGGTCAAGGCGATCTGGAACGACCCCGGCTCGCAGGTGGCGATCCCCGGCAACATCCAGAAGGACGTCGACGCAGTGAAGGACCTGATGGACGTCGCCAAGCAGATCGATCCGGACGGCCAGGCCGGCGCGCAGGTCAACGAGCAGGAGTTCCTCTCGTGGGTTCGCTCGCTCGCCAACAGCAAGCTGAGCATCCAGAACTACTCGAAGGACTCGGGCGAGCGCGCTCGCTACGCCGAGGCCGCGCAGATCGAGAAGGACAACAACGAGGGTGACTCGCCGGCGACCGCGGAAGAGCGCAAGCACGTGTCAATCGTCAACGCCTACCGCGTGATGATGGGCCTCGGCGCGGTGCGCATCAATCCGAAGCTGACGATCTCGGCTCGCCGTCACAGCGAGTACCTGAAGTCGTCGGGCCAGTTCGCCCACGTCGTGCCGGGTCACCCGGATGGCGAGAACCCGAGCGCTCGCGCCCAGAAGCAGGGCTACTCGGGCGGCGGCTGGGAGAACATCGCGATGTCCGGTGGTGGCCACACGCCGCAGAGCGCCTTCACGGCCTGGTACAACAGCTCGGGCCACCATCGCAACATGCTGACCGGCAGCCACAAGGTGATGGGCGCTGGCTCGGCCGGTTCGCACTGGACCCAGCAGTTCGGCAACCACACGGACGGCTCCGAGCCGAAGGCCCCGGGCGGTAACTGATCACAACTGATGCCGCGCACCACACCGGTGCGCGCCATCTGGCGACTCCGTGCCCCCCGGCATGAAGTACGACGCCACCACGCGCGCCCGGCCCTCAAGCCGGGCGCGCGGGCATTCGGGCGCTGAAACAAGAGCCGCGAGCGCGAGCGGGTCGGGCCGAGGGCCGGGTCTACGGATCAACCGTCGGAGGTTTCGTGAACGCGCTTGTCAGCG
>JBFWQT010000329.1:0-8161 GCA_050249295.1 Planctomycetota bacterium | reverse complement strand
GTCATCGCACGCAGCGATCGACCACCCCGCGAGCAGAAACGGCGATCGCCGCCGATGCGACCGGTCTGGCCGCAACGGCTGCGACGCCGTGTATGCGCGACGATTGTGATTCGCATCCGGGATTGCGTCACACGCGTCCGATCACAGGGGGAGGGTGAACCAGGGGACTACTCGAGCACGTCGACGAGCTCGCCGAAGCTGTGGTCGCCATCGGCACCCAACAGCGAGACGAGCTTGGCGCGGTCGCCACCCTCGTAGAACGCGAAGATCGCGAGGTAACGGCAGTAGTACTTCGAGCGGTCGTTGTTGGCGTAGAACGGAGTCTCTTCGAGGTTGTTCTTCGCGAAGTCGCTGCCCTGGCCGACGCCGACCACGAGGTAGTGCGTGCCGTCCTCGACGATGTCCGCAGCAGGCGTGTGCAGGATGTGGCTGAGGATGTCGACCGCGTCCTCGTCCGAGTTGGCAGTGTCGATGCCCATGCCCGCACCGAGGTACGAGATGTTCAGGGTGGCGTAGCCGCCCTCGTAGGTGAGACCGCGGGCGGTGTTCCAGAACACGTCGCCGGCAAACCCGATTGCTCCGGCCGCGCCGCCCTCGTCATGGACGTTGAGCAGGCCCATGCGCGATAGCGAGCGCAGCATCTTGTCTTCCGGATCGCTGTTCACCGCCGGGTCGGAGTCAGTGGGGAACTCCACATACTTGAGCTTGGCCGGGCTGCCCGGAACGGCGGGATCACCCCAGAGCTCCGCATCGAGCGTTTCGCTCAGGCCATCGGCGGTCTCGTTGAGCAGCGAATCCCAGTGGTCCGGATAGACGTTGTGGGTCACGCGATGCTGTTCGATGCCGCGGAACATGTCGGCCATGTTGCTACCGGCCTGGCTGCGGTTGGCGCGCAACTGCGTATCGACGAGGTTCGGGATCACCAGACCCGCGAGTACCGCGAGGATGATGATCACGACCACCAGTTCGATGAGGGTGAGGCCGCGGCTCAGGCGGCTGCGCGAACGACGTGCAAGAACATGAAACATCTTCTGCCTTCTCCAATCAGGGTTTGCCCGACCTTGAACGGAACAGTCCAACGATCAACGGGCTCCGCTGTGAATGGTTCAGTCTCATGTCCGATTTTTTCTAAGATCACCGCTGCAAAAGGGTTTGCGTCAAGTCATTCTATCTGATTGCCAGACGCATTTATGAAGTTGCGTGTGGCATGCGTTGCCTGTCGCAGGAACAGCACCAGGTCGTCGTCGATCCGGGCAGCCAACGGGTCGGGGACATCCGCCGGCGTGTCGATCACTCCGTCCGGCCCAGCCGAGACCAGTCGGGCGTCCATCGTCGAGCCGAGTTGTTGCACCTGTATCACGATCGGAGAGCCCCATCCGTCTAGCGGCGCCGCATCGCCGTTGTCGCCGTACTCGGCGGAGAAGGCTCGCGCACCGTCCACCTGGTAGCGTCCGCTGGCAGCCAGCAGGTACGGGCCGTTCCAGCCGAGCCGCCGCGTCGGGTCGTAGGTCTCGAGGGAGCTGTAGTCGACTGGCGCGGTTGGCAGTGTCGGCGCGACCCACAGATCCTGCAGCCTCTGCGGCAAGCGCAAGGGTTCGTCGGCGGGCATTGCGGCCATGTGCTGCCAGTAGCCGGCGGCGTCGGGCGTACCCATTACGGCATCACGCACCTGGCGCAGCGTTGCCTGCGTGGTCAGCGCGCGCGCGTTGTCTGCAGACTGGCCCAGCAGCGGAATCACAAGTCCAGCGAGGACTGCCAGCACACCGACGACCACCATCAGCTCGATCAGCGACAAGCCCCGGCGATAGGCGTTGCCAGCCACACTCACGGTGCGCGGGCGAGTGCGTGCCGATGTCTGGCGTTGGCATCGAGGATGGGTGAGGTGGACTTTCATCCGCATGAGGAGTTCGTGTACGGACGTTTTCTGGCGCCGCGGGACGGCGATGGTGGATCGAAACTGATCCCGGACGTCCGCAAACGGCGCCCGAATGGTTTGGTTCAGCCCAAGACCGGAAATACGTCCGTGGCCTGCCTGTCCGAGGCGGAGACGGACAGGTCGACGCCGGCCGGTCGACTACGAGCGAGACCGCACGACCACACCGTTTGCTGTGCTCGAGGTCGCGACCGAGAGGTGATCGTCAAGTGACGGCGCGGCATCGCGCGAAGTCCGAGATCGTGACTCCGCTCGAGCGATCCCATCGCGTTCCTGTTGGGACCGAGCCCGCACAGCGTCGATGCCAACGCCCTCGCCGCCGAACACGCGAGGCCCATCGGGTGCGGCTGTGCGGCTCCACCCCCGTGCCATCGGTAGGGTACCCTCGTAGCTGGGACACAAGCCATCGCCGCACCAATCCGACACGTTGCCGATCATGTCGTAGAGCCCGAATGCGTTCGCGCGCTTCTTGGCGACGGGTTCGTGCTGGCACGGGTTGAGGGTGCTGCATCGCGACCCGGGACGACGAGTCGATGCCACCGTGGTACGGTACTGGCTGTTGCCGGAGTGCCAGCGGATCGGGCCATTGCCGAAGCCGAGCACCTGAAGGTCACCGTTCGGCAGCGCCGACGTAGCTCCGTCCCGACAGGCGTCCCACTCCGCTTCGCCGCGGGTCGTTGGCGGCACCAGGCATCACACTCACCCACGACACCTGCTCGACTGGCGCGGTATCGCCCGCTTGCACGAAGCAGGACGGCGAGGACGGCAGTCCCTCCAGCCGCTGAGGCAACATGTTCTGCACAACTATCGTACTGAACCGGCGCCCGTCCTTGAGAAGGTGCTGTGGACCGCAGCGTGTGCAAGTCGTCGGCACGACCACGGCGGTGGCCGACACCGTCCCGCGACCTGCTTGCGTGCGTCCTGAATGTGCTCCACACCGGCCACTCCCGCCTGCGACGGACCTGAAGGGTCGTAGTGTCCGATCACCTATTCCCGCCTTCACCAACAGGAGTCTGGCCTCCGAGACCGCGGATCTTCTCCGCCAGCCTCTCGCGAGCGTCTGTGTCGCTACACGAATTCCAGGCTTCTTGAAGAGAGGCGATGGCTTCCCTGGTTCGGCCCCAGAGTGCCAGGGCGTCGCCGAGACCAACTTTGGCTTGCCATAACGCGGGGTCTATCAGCAGCGCCGATTTGAAGTTGTTGATTGCCTCCTCGAACTTGTGCTCCGCCGTCTGCAGCAGACCACGGTTCAAGTACGCCAGGGAGCACCCCGGGTCCGCCTCCAGCGCGGCGTTATAGGCAGCCTTTGCCTCATCCAGGCGGCCAAGCTCCCGAAGGGCGTTGCCCCGGTTGTTTTGCGCCAGCGCATGCTGCGGATCGAGTCGCAGGGCAGCGTCGTACTCCGAGATGGCGGCCTCCAACTGACCACTGTTCTGCAAGGTCAAAGCGCGCCCGTAGCGGAATTGCGCATTGTCCGGGGCAATGGAGATCGCCTGCTCGAGATCCGTGGTGGCCAGGGCAATCTCGCCCAGTTGTGCCCGGGCAAGCCCGCGGTTGAAGAACGCTACGGCAAGCGACGGATCCTGTGCGACTGCCGCACTGTAGTCCTCGATGGCCTCGTGGTAGCGGCCAATCGAATGCAACACCTGGCCCCTGTTGTAGTGCGCGTTGGCATCAGTTGGGCGGATGGAAACGCACTGATCGAGATCGGCAAGTGCTCCATCAGTGTCCCCTGAATCGGCCCTAGCGGTGCCGCGCGTGACAAGCGATTGGAAGTTCGTTGGGGCGATCCGCAGTGCCGCATCGCAGTCCACAATTGCCCCGGCAAAGTCTCCTTTCTCGCGACGAACTGTGGCGCGGTTTGCAAGCGCATCGGCGTACTGTGGATCAATCGCCAGGGCCGTTGTGAAGTCGGCTACCGCCTCGTCCGACCTGCCGAGTTTGTGTAGGCACACACCTCGGTTCAGGTAGGCAGGAGAGAAGCCGGGATGAGCCTGTGCGCAAGCGCTGAAGTCGGCAATGGCCGCCTTGAAATCGCCAGTTTCCTGATGGGCGTTTCCCAGGGCGAATAGCGTAGTGCAGTCCTGCGGCCGGATTGACAGCGCGGATTGGTAGTCGTCCATAGCAGCCTTGAAATCGCCCGTTGCCGCTCGAGCAATTCCCCGGTTGGTCCGCGCGTCGAGGTTGGCCGGCTCGATGTTGAGCACCTTCGTGTAGTCGTCGATCGCACCCCGGAGATCACCGATCGCCTGCCGGTACAATCCACGTTCTTCGAGTGCAGGAACGAATCGTGCATCCCGTTTCAGGGCCTGGTCGAGGTCGCGTACACCGCCTGCAGTGTCTCCGTTTGCGATGCGCGCGCCGCCACGACCGCACCAGAATGTTGCGTTGCCGGGGTCGAGCTGCACAGCCTGATCGAAGTCGGCGATCGCACCGGGGATGTCATTTGCTGTGTACTGTCGCAGGCTTGCCCGCAGCGAGTACTCGTAGGCGCTCGGAGCGCTCCCGCACAACTCGTAAGCGCGGAACAACTCGTCGAAGGCCCGCAAGTATCGCTGACCCTGTGGGGACAACTGCTTGAGGATCGCTGTGTCGGGCTGGCCAGATGCCTCGGCGATCGACAGTCGCAACATGAACTCCCGCACAGCCGCACGACTCTCTTGGGTCAGGCTGCCACGCGCAAGAGTTCCCAACTCGTCCGCGCGCCGTGCGGCAGAGTCGCGGGAGATCTTCGCGCGATCGCGTTCGGCGGTCGCCCAATGCGCTCGCGCCTCGGCGGCCACGCGGGCTTGTTCGGAGGCGCTGAGTTGACTGAACAGAGTCGAGAGTGCCAGGCCGGCGATCACCACCAGCGCCACAGCAAGCGACGACGTAGGCCGACGGCGAACGGCGCCGGTGATGCGCTCGACCGTCGAGTACCGGTGGGCGGTCACTCGCGATGTTGACAAGTAAGCTGCAAGGTCGCGTCCGAGAGCCTCGGCGGTGCGGTAGCGGTCGATCGGCGACCGGTGCAGCGCCTTCATCACGATCGATTCGACTTCCGCGGGCACTCGGCGATACGGCGATCCCCGGCGCCCGCCCTCCCCCTCCTGGCGAATCCTGCGGCTGGGCGGCTCGATGCATCCGGCGCGGGCAAGACGCAAGGTGTCGAGTGTGTCCACACCGCTGTACGGAGGTGAGCCGGTCAACAGGTGATACAGGACGGCGCCGAGGGAGAACACGTCGGCGGGAGGACCAACCTCGTCCGCGTCGCCACGGGCCTGCTCGGGCGGCATGTAGGCGGGTGTGCCGAGCACGGCGCCGTCCATCGTGCGCGACGAGAGAGTCGGGACGGGAGCGTCGGCGATGCTGGTTCGGTCGTCGCCTTGCAGATCCTTGACCAGGCCGAGGTCGGTCAACAGCACTTCGCCGTGGGCACCGATGAGGATGTTCTCGGGTTTGATGTCGCGGTGAATCACACCGCGGTCGTGCATGTAGCCGACGGCGTCGCACAGGCGCTGCATGATCTGCAGTTTCTCGCCCAACGGAAACGGCTCGCCGCGCGTGTGGCGCAGGATGCGCGCCTTGAGCGACTCGCCGTCCACGGCCTTCATCGTGAAGTACCGGCTGCCGTCGGTCAGCACGCCGGCGTCGTGCACCGGCATGATGTTCGGGTGCTCAAGCCGGGCGGTCCAACGCGCCTCGTTGAGGAAGCGCGCTTCCGCCGTTGCCGAGGCGCGCCCGGGAAGGATCAGCTTCATCGCCACTTCACGACTCAACTCGTGGTCGTAGACGCGGAGAACCTTGCCCATGCCGCCCTGGCCGAGCAGGCCGCGATACTCGTACCGAGCAGGCAACAGCGGCACGCCAGTGGCCACTTCGCGCGAGGACGATGGGCGGATCGTGGGCGCCAACCTTCCGCGTGTGGCGACAGTCGCTTCGATGTCGGCCGAGGCTGCCGGATTGGCCGCATGGTCACCTGGAGAGGAGGGGGTGGGCGCCGAGGGGTGGCGCCCCTTTGACTCGATCGTGGGCACCAATTCTGGCGCGACGCGAGAACGGTCGGGGCTGCGTTTCGGTTTCATCGCGTTGACCCTGCCGGTTCTGGATCAATAATGCGCGCATCGCCGGTGATCTCCACCGGCAGCGAGCCGTCGCGGGACGGCGAGGACCGATCGGATGGGAGGCCGCGCGAAGAAGGCTGCAAACAGCCGCGCGCACCGCACAACCAAGGGTGCCGCCCCGTCCCGGACATCCACTATACGAAACAAAGTTCGTGTCAAAAGCGATAAAACTTACAGGCCGGGACTGGCGGCGCGCATCGAGCAGTTGATGAGCAAGTTCGGCACCGGGCAGCTCGCCGAGCAGACTGGCATCAGTCAGCGCACGCTGCAGCACTTGGCCAAGGGCAACCAGGACGCGAAGGGCGAGCAGCTTCACTCACTACTAGTGGCCACTGGCTGCAGCGCGGTGTGGCTGTTGAACGGCGATGGCCAGCCCTTCCCCACGGTGAAGGTCGATCATCTCTCTGCCGCGCAGAACCTGGCGTCCGCACAGGATGGCCTTGCCGAGTTGATCGAGCAGTTGGGCCAGGTGTTGGACGCCCTGCACCCGCTGCTCACGAAGGCGCAGCGAGCGCGGCTGTCCAAGGGGCTCCGCCGTATCGGTTCGCGCTACGTTGGAGAGTGATCTCTCCGCCACGCGCGCAGACTTCGCGGACGACGGCTTCATCAAGTACGAGCATCCACGTGGGAGCCTGCCGCGGACGCGCATTGCAGGCGGCACAGGTTGCATCCGGGAGGTGCCCAACGGGCCAGACAAGCCAGCCGGCGGCATTGACACCATATGGATATAGGGTGGCGAAACCGCCGCCGGCTGCACCGAAAATGGGGCTGGTCCGGATGGCGAGCCTGCGCCAGCCCTGGAACCCGCACGAGACGGGATCTCGCGGCGGTCACGTCCACACTCAGTCGTGGGAACGGGCAGGTTCAGCGACCAGCGGCGGTTGTTGTCACGCCAATGATCGAGGCTTTGGCGCGATCTGCAGTCTGCCACCCGGGCGAATCGCATCGCTGAGCAGGGTCCGATCGCGCGGACGGGCAACAACGCTGCGTTGGCGGATCAACGCCATCACCCGTTCGTCCGCCGGGTGGGAACCCGATTCAATGGCACCGGTTCCCGTTGGTGTGTCGACGGAGTCCTGTACCGCAACGATGGCTGGCAGAACCTCTACCCGGCCACACGATCCGCTCCCTTGGCCCCGGCCGCCAGGCTACGTGAAGCTGTCCACAGAGATGGTGCATCATGAAGGAATGGCAAAGCTGACGATGACAACGTAGAACTATTCCAATCGCGGTCTCATCCACACAAGCAAAGAAAGCATTTGATACCATGAGAATAGTCCAAAAGACGCTGGTCATCACCGCTGGCTCGCCGACCGAGACTCATCGCATTCCAATCGGGCATCCGGTCGCGGCGACGTGGTGGACACTTCACGGCGATGTGAGCCAAGTTGTCCACTTCGGTCACATCAAGACGTCTATTGCTGACACCAAAGTTGATGTCGACGTCTCCACCTTGAAGAGTTCGACCGGCAACGACGGTGCGCAGATGGAGATCCTTGTTTCCGTCATGGTGCCCTGACACCACGCGTCCATGGATTCTGGTGGTAGTGGACTCGCGCGACGCCGCGGGTCCGCTACCGCTTGGCCACTCAGGTCGCCCATCCAGATGATCCGGCTACGGAAGGGTGCTGGTTGAACAAATCGCCAGCCACGGAAGGCTGCCAGATGCGGGATTCAAGACTCGAACGTACCGACTCGGCCAGTTGACGTGCCCGCTCCGTTGCGCCTCGAGCGGCTGCGGGCGATAGGTCGTGGAGGCCGCAGTGGGTGGTGATCAAACAACGGCGGGCCACGTCGGGCAGTTCTCCGAGGCGAACGGCCAAGCGGTTCCAGGAGTGCCAGAGCATGTTGAACGGCATGGCAGGGCCGCAGGCGGGCACGATGCCGAATGAGTAGGGGCGGCCTCGGCCGTGATGGGTGGCGATCAGGTGCAGCACGATGTCGCACTGTCCTCGTCGAGGCGGTCGAGTTCCGATGACAGGTCGGCGCGGATCGACACGTCCACCATCGAACCGAGCTCGTGCCGGTAGCGGTTAGAGGACGCAGGAAGATCGGAGCAGCGTTTGGAAAACAGCTCGCGCATCACTGATCCTCCCACACAAGACCACCTGCGAGCCTGGCGTGG
>JBFWQT010000328.1:0-8171 GCA_050249295.1 Planctomycetota bacterium | reverse complement strand
CCCGTCGGCAGCACACGCGGAGGCGCAGCCGGAGCGAGCGACGCAACGTGGCGAATTGATCGTGATGCGCTCGTGCCGCGTCGCACGCTCGTCGGTCCAGCTCCCTGACAGTCGCGGTCCGGTCCGATTGGCGCCACCCGGGTGATGTGGTATTCCTGCCGCGCCGATGCCGCGCCCTCCGGACACCGCTATGTCAAGCAATCTGGCGGCACTGCTCCGTTGGCGCGAACTGATCACGCACCTCGCCATCGGATCGATCGGCAAGCGGTATCGGCGAACCTTCCTCGGCGTGGTCTGGACAATCGTGCATCCGCTCGCGATGGCCCTGATCATCTCGGTGGTCTACGGCCGGATCATGGGCGGCGGCACCAACGACTACACCGCCTACCTCTGCGCCGGCCTGTTCATCTGGCAGTTCATCAGCGAGGCGGCATCCACAGCGTGCACCGTGCTCGTCGACTCGCAGGGCTTCATCCGGCAGACCAACGTCCCGATGATCGTCTACCCGGCGGTCTCGCTGATCTCGTCGTTCGTGACGTTCCTCGTCGGCCTCACCGCGTTGGTGCTCGGGCTGATCCTGTTCAGCACGCCGACGTGGTGGTCGATTCCGCTGATGATTCCCGGCCTGCTGCTGCTGGCGCTGTTCGGGTGGGGCGTGGTCTGCATCCAGTCGGTGGTCGGTGCCGTGGTGCGCGATCACCAGCACATCACCTCGATCGCACTGCTCGCGTTGTTCTTCACCACGCCGATCATGTACCCGGTCGCGGTGATGGATCGCGTCGGGCAGACGTGGCTGTACCAGTACAATCCGCTCTACTACCTGCTGACGACGGTCCGCCATCCGCTGCTGCGCGGCGAACTGCCGCCCGCCGGGGTGTACGGTGTCGCCGCGGCGTTCGCACTCGGCGTGGCTGTGGTCGGGCATCTCCTGTTCTGCCGGGTCGATCGGCGCGTGGTTCGCTACCTCTGACGTCGCCATGCACATCCACCTCACCGATGTCCACGTCGAGTACCTGGTCGGTCTGGAGCTGACCACCAAGGACGCGGTGCTGGGCATCTTCGGCGTGCGCAAGCACCCGGCGCGAAAGGTCAACGCACTGCGCGGCGTGAACCTGCAGATCCACGCCGGCGAGCGGGTCGGCATCGTGGGGCTCAACGGTGCCGGCAAGAGCACGCTGCTGCGCGTGGCCGGTGGCGTGTATCCGCCCACGCAGGGCACGGTGGACATCGCGGGCCGCGTCAGCTGCCTGTTCGATGTCGCGCAGGGGTTCGACGACTCGGCGACCGGACACGAGAACATCGTCACGCGCAGCCTGGTGCTCGGCGCCACAATGAAGCAGATCCGCGAACGGCGCGACGAGATTGCCGCGTTCTGCGAACTCGGCGAGTTCCTCGACCTGCCGGTGCGCACGTACTCGGCCGGCATGCGCCTGCGGCTGGCGTTCGCCATTTCCACCGCCTACGACTGCGAGTTGCTGCTGCTCGACGAGGTGGTGGCGGCCGGCGACGAGGCGTTCCGCAAGAAGGCCTACACGCGCATCCGCGAACTGATCGCGCGGTCGGCGATCCTGATGTTTGCGTCGCACTCGCCGGAGTCGGTGAAGGAGTTGTGCGAGCGCGCGATCTGGGTGCACGACGGGCTGATCAAGCGCGACGGCCCGGCCGCCGAGGTGGTCGACGAGTACGTCGCGTCGGTCTGACGACACCTGCTACTTCGCCGCGAGGCGTCGCAGCGTCGCCAGGTTGCGACGATCGCCGTCGTTGTCCTTCGGCGTCTCCAGGGCCATCGGCGTCGAACGGAACCGCTCGTCGTGCAGCATCGCGCGGAACGCACCTTCGCCGATCTCGCCGGCGCCGATGTCGGCATGGCGATCGACGCGGGTGCCGCACGCGCGCACGCTGTCGTTGACATGGAACGCGCGGATGAAGCCCAATCCGACGGCCGCGTCGAACTCGCGCATCGTCTCGGCCCAGCCATCGTCGTCGCGGATGTCGTAGCCGGCCGCGAAGACGTGGCACGTGTCGAGGCACACGGCGAAGCGCTCGGGCTGCGCGACGCCGGCCAGGATGTCGCGGATGTGCTCGAAGCGGTAGCCGAGGTTGCTGCCCTGCCCGGCCGTCGTCTCGATCAGCACCGTGGTGAGAAACGGCGAGTCGCGCTTCAGGTCGCTGGCCCACTTCGCCTCGTGCGCCGCGGCCACATCGACCGCGCGCGACAGGCCTTCGCACACGCGCTCGATTCCGCGTGGCTCACCGGTGCCCATGTGCGAACCGGGATGCGTGACGAGGAACGGAATCTGCAACGCACTGCACCGGCCGAGTTCGTCGGCAAACGCCTCGACCGAGCGGTTGAACGTCGCGTCGTCCGGCGAGGCGAGGTTGATCAGGTAGCTGTCGTGCGCCATCACCGGTTGCACGCCGGTGGATTCGCGAGCCGCGGCCCAGAGGTCGAGGTCGAGCTCGCGCAGCGGGTCGGATTGCCAGCGCGTGTTGTTCTTCGTGAACAGCTGGATGATCGCGCAGTCGAGTTCCTTGCCGCGTTCGAGCGCCTTGTGCAGTCCGCCGGCGATCGACATGTGCGCGCCCAGCGGTCGCGGGTCGGGCACCTTGTCGGGGACCGGCGCGGGTTTCTCCTGCGGCGCCGCGGGCGTCTGTGCAGTGGGCTTCGTCTTCGTCTTCGTCTTGCGCGGCATGCGTGATGAGAAAATCGGCTGCGGAATCGGCGGCGCAGTGTAGCGTCAGGTCGGCTGCGGGGTGGCGCTGATGCGGGGAAGTTGGCCGTTGCTGGCCAAAGCCAAACTCGCCATACGGAGCGAGGGTCTTGGCAACGGGGCATCCAGTGGCGTAAAGTGAGATCAACGTTACCACCCCGCCGAGCCCCTTACTGACAGGGATTGGGTACAAGAAGGCCCAACCTTTCGCCAAAGATGCCAAATATTGAGCCAAATCCATGGAACCAGCTTTCCAGGTCGAATCGGCCGGGTGTCGGAGCTGACTGGCACGGGATGTGCCCTGATACATCTCACCAACGTGTCGGGCGCCGCTGAATACCGCCTGACCACACGACTTCTGACGACCAGACCTACTCCTTTCGCCCCCGACAAGAGAGGGATTCATGAAGCGGACCGTGACCTTGATCGCAATGAGCCTGCTGCTCCCGCTGCTCGTGGGCTGCGGCGGCTTCTTCAACTCGTCGCTGGACTGGACGGCGCTGATGACGTGCTCGTCGAACCGCCTGGTGGCGGATTCGGACCTGCGCTGGATCCAGTTCGCGGGCACCTACCCGCAGGACGCCCGCCCGAACGACCTGATCACGATGTCGATGGCGCTGACCAACGAGGCCGGCGGCAACCCGAACGCGATCATCGGCCTGCCCTCGAACATGCGCCTGTTCCTGTCGTTCGACAACATCCTGGACTCGAACGACTACCTCGTCGCCGAGTACACGGTGAACAACCTCGACGCCGGGCAGCCCAAGATCCTGATCGAGGAGTGGCGCATCCCGCGTCCGACCGAGGCGCCGGCCGCTGCGGGCTTCGACGCGTCGGGTACGATTCCTGCTGCTGACGCGTACTTCCCGGTCGTGATCCCCGATCCGGACGCCGCCAGCGACCCGAACTACGACCCCTTCGACTCGTCGCGCCCCGAGTACATCGGCCCGGTCGAGATCACCTACAACCTGATCGGCGTGCTGGACTCGGCCAACTGCATCGACGAGTTTGACCCGACCGGCATGATCCGCGAGCCCGCCACCCGCGAAGACCAGCGCGGTGCCGTCCCGACGCTCGCCGGCTACAACCCCGCCACGATCGCCCTGAACAACCAGGTGATCGACAACAACCAGGTGGTGGTCCAGAACCCGAACCTGCCGAACCTGACCGTCGAGTTCCGTGAGACGCAGCCGGAAAACATCCCGATGGCCGGCAGCATCATCATCTCGGACTGGGACATCCTGAACACCGGCGTCGGCCCGGTCCTCCCCGGCCAGACCTTCGACCTGACCGTGTTCTTCAGCGAAGACGAGAACCTGGACGGCTGGGACGTGCCGATCGCCACCAACACGATCAACGGCCCGCTGTTCGCCGGCAACCAGATCCTCGAGCGCACGATCGGTTCCCTCCCGTACCTGGCGACCCGCGCCAACGCCTATGAGGTGGAGTGGTACTCGGTCGAAGACACGGCAGGCGGGCGCGGCGTTGCCCCGTCGTACGTGCCGGACCCCCAGCGCTGGCGCTTCAAGAACATCCCGCCGAACGTCCCCAGCTGGACCTTCACCGTCTACTGCCCGATCCCGAACCAGAATGAAGTGCCGGCCTACCTGATCGCTCTCGTGGACGTGCAGGACCAGATCCGCGAGTCGGTCGAGACCGACAACCTGTCGGACGACGAGGAAGGCCTGAACGGTACGGTCTCGGTCCGCGAAGCGCCTCCGGGTGGTGGTTCGATCGACTTCGTCGCGGTGGACACGACCGCCTTCGTCGAAGACCTCGGTGTGAATGGCCGCTGGTTCACGATCGAGACCAACTACGACTACACCGGCTTCGACAACAAGGTGTTCTCGCTCGGCTTCCACCTCTCCGAGGACGACGCCGCCTCTTCGGCCGACTACTTCTGGAACCGCTTCCTGTTCACGGTACCGAGTAACGGACGCAACCGGGCCACGTTCACCAGCCGCATGCCGATGGCCAACATCCCTGCCCCGATTGACTGGTACGTGGTGGCAGTGATCGACGACGTGCTGGCGATCCCCGAGATCAACGAGAACAACAACTTCTGCATCTCGCTCGGCCAGGTCCTGATCCAGTGATAGCTGATCGCATCACACCGCAGTAGCAGCACACACCGGCACGGGGCTCCTTCGGGAGCCCCGTGTTGCGTTGTGCGCCCCTTGCCCTTGCCGCGTGCCGCGTGCCGCTTGCCCCTCTCACCCCTTGCCCCTCTCACCCCTTGCCCTTGCTCTTGCCCTTGCCCTTGCCCGAGGAAGAGATTGACCACGGAGGACACGGAGAACACGGAGGTGGGCACAAGAGAGAGAGGCCATCGATGAAGTCTCCCGGAGTGATGGCGTGCAAGTGCCACGACGACCGGAGTGTGGTTGCGCGGGGACGCCGACTGCTGCTTCAAGCCCACGGGCTGCTGCCCGTGGGTAACCGTGAAGCATCAACGACGCATCGACCATGCAAGCGAGCGCACAACAACACCGCGCAGCGCACGCAACACGCGACACCACCACACGGCGTGAGCGGAAGCACTGCGGAACTGCACGGTTACCCACGGGCAGCAGCCCGTGGGCTTGAATGGACCCCTTTGCTCTTGCCCGAGTATCGCGATTGCCTTGCTCGCTGGGTCTTCCGGAACGCGTTCGCCGGAGCCGAGGTGCAGAATCCACATATCCTGGCGCCCCGGCACGACCAATAGCGGTGATACGAATCGCGAAGTTTCAATTGAACTTTAGACATCGAGAGGCGCTATATCTACTGTGCTGGATTGCGCCGGTCGCGCGGCCCGACGCGGGCGTTGTGAGGAGCGCCCAACTGTCGAGTTGCCAACGGAGTCCGAGAGAGGTTCACGGTGCCCATACGATGCTTCGCCGCATTTCATTCAAGGTTCACGTCGGATCGCTTGGCGTAAGGCCACAGAAGGCTAAAACGATGCGAACATAATATATCCTTGACGGTTCCGGCGGGCGGACCCGAACCTGCGAAACGAACCCAAACCGTGCCGCCGCGCCGGTTGACCAACCGAACCCAACCAACCGAACCCGACCAACCGAACCCACCACACAACGTGCCCGACCGAACGACACACGAACGAGGCCGGAGCCGACTCGACAGCTGGAGCCGCAACCTGCTGGGCAGCGGGCTGGCTGTGCAGGTGCTCTCGATCGGCGCATACCTGTGGTTCGGCACCACGCCGCTGATCGTGTGCCTCTCGCTCTCCGGCGCGCTGCTGGCGGCCGGGTCGGTCTGCGTGTTCGTCAGCTCGTTGCGCAAGCCGGCCGTGACGTTCGCACTGCGCACCGCGCCAAAAACGCAGACGGCAGCGCACGCAGCGCCGCCGTCCACGTCATCGACTACCGACGACAACTGAGTTCAGGGACCGGTGACCTTGTTCGACTGGTTCACCGTCAGCGTGCCCGGCATCGTCGACGACGTGACCTTGATCACGAACGCGCGGCCCGACGCGTCGATCGATTCGAGCACGTAGTCGCTGGCCGAGAATCCGTTGGAGTTGAACTGCGACGCGCTGAAGCCGACCAGCGAGGCGAAGTCGTCGGCCGTGGCACCGGCGACCAGGCCGTCGGGCTTCGACCCGTTGAGCACGGTCGTCTTGATGCCGTTGGCGAGCTGGATCGCGCTGGCCTTCGCAGCCTCCCAGCGGGCCTTGTCGGCCAGGGCAATGCCGCTGCCGGTCTTGCTCGGCGTGGCCGGCGCAGTCGTCGTGTTGGTCGCGGGCGTGCCGCCGGCCGGGGCCGGAGCGGCCCGTGGCGTGTTGTCACCGCAGCCGGCGGCGACCGACATCATCAGGGCCGCGATGGTCAGGCCGGCAACCACACGACGGAATCGGAACGACTTCATGGGAACTCCTCGGAACACGGGCACGGGATCAGGTGCGCAACAGGATGTCACAGGAAAGACGAACGCGATCCACGCCGTCCACGCCGTCTACGCCATCAACGGTGATGGCTCTCGTTGATCAGCTTCAGCCACTCCGCGGGCAGGCGCGTCACCGGCCGGACAAACCCGATCTTGCATCCTCGTCGTACATCACCATCGTCGGCATGCCGACCAGTTCGCACGCCGCGTTGATGCAGGTGCCGCCGGAGTTGCCGGACGAAATGTGGGTGTCGGTCTTGATCCAGTGCAGCTTGTCGTCGCCGCCCATCTCGAAGCCGGACACGACGCCGCGCGTGAGCGTGAGGCTCGAGCGGGCCCGCGTGCCGCCGAGCGCGGGGAAGCCGAGCACGCGCAGCGGATCGTCCACGTACAGCTTGTCGGGCGCTCCGATCGGCAGCCAGGTCAGCGGATTCTTCGCCGGGTCGTGCACGTGGTTGCGCAGGTCCGACTTGATCTTGAGCAGCGCGAGGTCGAGCTCGCGGTCGATCTTGATTGCCTTCGCGAGGAACAGCTGCCGCGGCACGCGCCGGACGTCATCGGTGAACGCCACGATGATGTCGTCCTCCTGCAGCGGCCCTGTGACGGCGTCGGACGCCGGGTTCGTGTTGTCGCCGTCGCCGTCCTCGTCCTCGTCGGTCGCGTATTCGAGCACGTGCGCGTTGGTCACGATCAGGCCGTCAGCCGAGAGCACCGTGCCGCTGCCGCCGCCGCCGTCGCACTCGATGCTGACGCACGCGTCCACGGCGCGCTGCAACGGCGTCAGCGACGTCATCGGCCGGTACGGCGGCAGCTTCAGCGGTGGCAGGCCGGGTGCCTTGTCGAATGCGAACACGATCGTGAACGTGACGCTGGCTTCCTCGACCCACGTCATCACGTCGACGTAGTAGCGGCCGCGCTTCAGCGGCGGTTCGCTGCTCGTCGTGATGATCAGCTCCTCATCGACGCGGCCGGTCTCCGAGCCGTGGTCGTAGTCGCCGTCTTCCCAGTCCTCGATCGGCGAGCCGTGTTTGGCGTAGATGTCGACATCGGCGGTCGCATCGTAGACCGCGATGTGCAGCTTCGTGGTGCCGGCCGGCACATCGATGTAGTAGGAGCGGAACACTTCGGTGCCGCCCACGAACGAGCCGGTGACGGGCGTGTCGGGCTTCAGCGCCTTGGGCAGCGCGTCCTCCGGATCGCCGGCATCCTGCGCGAGGGCCACGGGAGCGGGCAGGAACGCCGCCGCGGAGAGCAGCAGCAACAACATCGCGGAGGCAAGTCGCGAGCGGGTGATCAGCATCGGGTGACTCATTGCGTTGAGGCCGCCCGGGATGTGGGCGGGAGCCTGCACTCGGTCGGGGTCCACAGCATAGCCGGCGGCAGACGCCGCGACGAGGCCGCGTCAGCGCCGGCGCGCATCGAGGTCGGCGACGAGTTCGTCCTCGCTCACGTAGCCGTCGCGGTTCACATCGACGCGATCGAAGAACGACGCATCACGATCGGGCGGGTACTCGGCGCGCGAGACCAGCGCGTCATTGTCGCGGTCGAGGCTCGCGATGCGTTCGGCGGCCGTCC
>JBFWQT010000327.1:0-8175 GCA_050249295.1 Planctomycetota bacterium | reverse complement strand
CACGCTGCGCGTGTTCCGTGCACGCACGGCGCGCGTCGCCGTGGTCAAGATGCTGGCCGAGGCGTCGGCCGCGATCGAGGCCAACGATGTGGCTCGCGCGGTTGCCAACCTCAGCGACGCCAACGTGAAGTCGACCCTGTGGCCGGACCTCGGCGCCCGCGCGCGCATCCTGCTGCACAAGGCCACGGCCGACGTGCGCACCGCGCGCAACAAGCTGGGCATGGTGCAGGTGACCGGCAACGGCGACACGGTGGGCGACTACTGGATCGACCGTACCGAGGTGTCCAACAAGGACTACGCCGCGTTCCTCGAGTGGCTCCAGTCGGTCAGCTACGACGACTCGACGGTGCGTCACCCGGACCAGCCGGCGGCCGTCGACCCGCGCCACATGCCGCGCTTCTGGAATGTTCGCGGCGCCGATGACATGCCGGTGGTCGGCGTGTCGTACTGGGACGCGGTGGCCTACGCGACCTGGGCTGGCAAGCAGCTGCCCGACGCCGACGAGTGGGAATGGGCCGCGCGCGGCGGGCAGGCGGCGAGCCGCTTCCCGTGGGGCGACGAGCCGCAGATCTCGAATGCCAATGCCGGCTCCAACGGCGCCAACGGGCCGGTGGCGGTCAACGCCGACCCGAACGCCGCCACGCCGACCGGCATCCTGCACATGGCCGGCAACGTCCGCGAGTGGACCGACACCGCCACGCAGCACGACGGCATTCCGATGCAGGTCGTCAAGGGTGGCAGCTTCCGCTCGCCGCTCTCCGAACTGCTCAACGCCACGCGCGTCGAGCGTCGCGCCACGCACACTGACGACCGCACCGGCTTCCGCTGCGTGATGCGCACCCCGCGCTGATCGCACATCTGTTCTCTGTCTGCTCTACGCTCGCGACACCCGGTGGCGCCCCCGCCGGGTTGTCGCGTGGATGGAATGACAGGACGTCGGGTCTGCCTGCCGTCCGCCGTCCGTGTCCGTGTCCATCCGTGTCCGTCCGTGTTCGTCCGTTCGTTCGTTGTTCGTCGTCTGGTCGAAGGATGCGCCAACATGAGTGACGCTGCTGCTGCCGCCGCCGGCACTACCCAGCCGGTCTATCGCTGCAACAACTGTTCGGCCGAGATGTTCTCGCCGTACCACACAATCTGCCCGCGCTGTGCCGAGCCGATTCCGTACGACGACATCACGCGCACGCTCGGCCGTGGCATCGAGGTGGCCGGCCAGGGTGGCGGCGCGGCCGGCAATGCCGGTGTGGTCGTGGGTGTCGTGCTCGCCATCCTCGTGCTGATCGGCCTGGTGATCATGCTCACGTCGGGAAAATGATGGTCCGCCCGCACCCTCCTTGACGGCTTGACGGCTTGACGGCTTGACGGCCTGACGGCGTGATGCACCCGAACGGCCACAGCCTTCGGGACCGGACCGGGGTGCGAGGTCTGCGGGGTGCCCCCGCATGGTGCTTCCCGAGCGGTGGTTGGAACAACCCCAATGGCACCCCGCAGGCCTCGCACTCCGGTCTTCGCCACTCGCCACTCACCACTCACCACTCGCACCGCTGCTACCTTCCATCATCAGCGAGTGGCCGTCTCGTAGCGGTAGTACACCTCCAGCATCAGACTGTTCAGCGCCGTCATCCCCGGCCGGCCGATCGCCACGGCGATCCCCGGGTCGACGTCCCACGAGCCGTACAGCGCGCCGTTCGCCGGGTCGTGGTGCTGCTGCGCCAGCAGGTGCTTCTGCACGGCCTGCATCGTCTCGCGCCAACCGCCCGGCCGGCACTGCACCATCGCCAGGAACGAGAAGTACTGCGCGAACGGCTCGATCGGCTTCGCGTCCACTTCATCCAGCGCATGCTGCAACCGCGCCGTGCGCTCGGCCATGTCGGCCGCGAGTCGCGCCGCAGCGTCAACCGCGGCGGCGTCACCACTGGCCGCGGTCGGCTTGCGATGGAAGTTGCGCGCCAGCACCACCACGGCGTTGGTCAGCAGGTCGTTGCCCGGCCACGTCGCGGCCCACGCGGCAATGCCGTCCATGCGCTCGTCCCACTGCTCGACCTTCTCGCCCGCGATCTGCGTCGACTTCAGCGTGATCAGCATCCACGCCGTGGTCAGCATGTCCGGCGTCGGATCGCCGAGCGTGCGACCCCACCCGCTGTACGTGCCGTCGGCCAGCTTGATCTGGTTGCGCGTGATGAACGCCACGGCCTTGCCGAGCCAGGCGCGGAACATCGTGGCGCCGGTCATGCCGTAGTTCTCGACGAGCGCGCTGGTCATCAGCGCGTGCGACATCATGCCCCACGACGCGTACGGATCGCCGATCGCGCCCGCGATGTCAGCCGCCTCGTCGTCAGCCTCGTCGTGCAGCTGGCTCTTGATGAACTTCAGCCCGGCCGCCACGGTGTTCTTGCGATCGCCATCGGCGTGCGTGTAGCCGCAGCCGAGGTGCGCGAGCAGCGCGAGGCCGGTGACCGCGCCGCTGACGTTGTCGTCGCCGTAGCCAGCCGTGCCGTCGTGGCCGGAGTAGCTGCCCTCCACCTTGCCGGCCGCGTCCTCGGCGAAGCGCATCGCCGACCATGCGCCGGGCTCGCCCTGATGCAGGCTGAGCCAGACCAGCGCGGGAACGGTCCGGTCGACGCTGCCGTGCCCGCCGCTGGCCGGTGCGGGCGGGTCGCCGTAGGCGTTGCTCGCCGCCGCGTTGCCGGCTGACTGCCCTGGCGTGTTCGCGTTGTCATCCGGCACGATCACGACGTCATCGTCGTCGGCGTGCGCGCTGCGCGTGGACGCATTGTGGTTGGCCGACTCGCGCGCAACCGGCGCAACCGGCCCAACCGGAGGTGCAGTGGTCGGCGTGTTGCCACCGAGCAGCCAGCCGACCTGCACGGCCGCCACCACCAGCACCAGCAGAACGGCCGCCAGCATCATCCAGCCGCGGGTGTTCGAGTCGTCGTGACGAGTCATCGGCGTGTGCCGTGCGGTTGTGTGGCCAGCGCATGGGCGCATCTCGCGTGTCACTGTCAACGGTGCGCGCGTCAGGTGGTTCGAGGATTCGCACGATTCTGGTCCGGCCGCTCGCTACACTGTCGCGCCCGCGCCGCCGCCCGTTCCGGTCCGCATGCCCGCCGACACCCCGCCCGACGCCGCCGCCGACAGCTCGCCGCGCTTCGCCTTCGGCCGCAACTGGGCCAGCTTCCTGCGCTGGCTCGACGACGATCGCATCGCCGCGGCCGAGGCGCGCATGCGCGAACTGATCGGCCTCGACTCGCTGGCCGGCAAGACCTTCATCGACATCGGCAGCGGCAGCGGACTGATGTCGCTCTGCGCGATGCGCCTGGGTGCCACGGCTGTGCGGTCGTTCGACTACGACGCCGACTCGGTGGCATGCACCGACGAGCTGCGCCGGCGCTACTACCCCGACGATCCGCGCTGGGTGGTCTCGCGCGGCGACGCCACAGACGACGCGTTCATGGCCTCGCTCGGCACGTTCGATGTCGTCTACTCGTTCGGCGTGCTGCACCACACCGGCCGCATGTGGCACAGCATCGACCTCGCCACGCGCGCCGTCGCGCCCGGCGGTCGCTTCGCGATTGCAATCTACAACCACCAGGGATGGCGCAGCCGGGTCTGGTGGTGGATCAAACGCATCTACGTCGGCCTGCCGCAGCCGTTGCGGTTCATGTGGTTCCTGATGATCCTGCCGCGGCTCGAGCTGCCGTTGATGGCGAAGGATCTGTTGCGGCTGCGGCCGCCGTGGCGTCACTGGCAGGAGTATCGTCGCGAGCGCGGCATGTCGCTGTGGCACGACTTTGTCGACTGGGTTGGCGGCTTCCCGTTCGAGGTGGCCACGCCGGAGCAGATCTTTGACTGCTTCCGCGAGCGCGGTTTTGTCCTGGAGCGCTTGCGCACGTGTGCCGGCGGTATCGGCACCAATCACTTCCGGTTTGTGCGGCACGCGCCGGCAGATTGAGTCGGGCGAGAGCACACTCGCGGCCCGGGTCGCTCCTCGCCCGCGGTCGTGTTCGCGGACTTCCTCGACGTGTCGGCGGGAAGACACTACGCAATCGGCGCGACGGCCCGCCCGTGGTGTAAGCTGAACCAGCAGGCCCAACCAACCGATCGTGCCATGAGCGCCACCAACAAGAAGAAGAAGGCCGACGCCGAGGTGAGCTTCGCACCCCCGGACACGGTCGCGGCCACCACTACCAACCGCAACATGCCGGCCCTGCTGCTCGGCTGGGGGATGATGCTCGCCGCGCCGGTGGGCGGGTGGTTCCTTTGCGAAGAGCTGATCCGGCGGCACGTGCTCGCGCACGCCATCGTCGGCATCAACAACACCTGCGGCGGCCCGGCACTCGACTGCAACAGCGTCGCGCTGTCGTCGTTCTCGGAGATCGCCGGCGTGTCGCTGCCGGTGTTCGGCCTGACGTTCTTCACCGCGCTCGGCGTACTGCCGATCCTGGTGCTGCTGTCCGCGGTGCTGCGCAAGCCGACGACGACGACGGCCGCCGCCGCAGTGGCGGCTGGTCGCGACGCCGATGCGTTTGCCGCGCGGCATGTGCTGGTGCTGGGATGGTCGGTCGGCATGCTCGCCAGCCTTGCGCTGTTCACGATCAGCCTCGTCGCGATCGGCTCGCTCTGCCCGTACTGCCTGGGCGTGTACGGCTGCTGCCTCGGCGGCCTGATCGGCGCGTGGCTGGCGGCGCGGAGCGGACCGCTCGGCGCGATGCGCGCGGTGCTGCGCAGCCCGGCGAAGGCACTCGCGCACCCGGCCGCCATCAGCCTGCTCGTCGCCGTGATCGCCGCGATCAGCGTCTACATTCCGCTGGCCGAGATCACGAAGAACGAGTTGCTCTCGACCGAGCAGCGCATGCAGATGTACCTGGCGCAGAAGCTCGAAGGCACGATTCTCGACGCGCCCGATCTGATTCCGCCCGACGCGCCGACGATGGGGCCGGAGTCGGCGCCGGTGACGATCGTGATCTTCGTCGACTACACCTGCCCGCACTGCGCGGCCGCGGCCGAGTTCCTGACGAAGATCCAGCAGGAGCGCTATCCGACGCGCGTGCGCCTCGTCTGGCGCAGCATGTTCGGCGAGGGCCGGCGCGACATGGCCGAGTACGCGGCGCGCGCGGCGATCTGCGCAGAGAACCAGGGCAAGTTCGACGAGTTGCGCCGCAAGATGGTGTACAGCCAGATTGCGATGGTGAACGACAACCTCGACGTGCGCCGCAATGTGGTGGTGCATGCCGGTCTGGACATGGAGCGCTTCGATCGCGAGCTGAACAGCGCGGAGACGACGGCGAAGCTGCAACGCGATCTCGACTTCGCGAAGCGGATTCATCTGACGGAGACGCCGACGTTCTTCATCAACGGGCGCTGGCACGTCGGTGCGCGCGAAGGCCCGGTGCTGCTCGGCCTGGTGGAGCGCGAGCTGGCGCTGGCCCACTGAGCAGACTGCGCGACCTGCGAGCTCCGGGAATGGACAGCGTGGCGCGGAGACGGCGGCCGTTCAGTCGCCGAGCGACCACACGCGCACCGTCTTGTCTGCCGAGCCGGTCAGCGCAAGGTGCCCGTCCTTCGATAGCGCCACGCTGCTCACATCCCGGGTGTGGCCGCGCAGGGTACGGATGACCGTCGCGGCGCCCTTGCCGTCGAGTTGCCACAGTCGGGCGGTCTGGTCACCCGACCCCGTGAGCAGGCGGTTGCCGTCGGCCGAGAATGCGATGGCCCAGACGTGCGCCGAGTGCTGACCGAGGGTGGCGGTGCAGGTAGCCGCGGGCGTGCCGGCGGCGCTGATGCGCCACAGCCGCACAGTGCCGTCCACGGAGCCGGTTGCTGCCCACGAACTGTCCGGCGAGAACGCAACCGAAGCGACGGTGCTCGGATGCCGGAGTTCCATGGCCCTGTCGGCGGCGCCCTTGCCGTCGAGTCGCCACAGGCGGGCGGTCTTGTCGATCGAGCCGGTCAGCAGCCAGTTGCCGTCGGCCGAGAATGCGGCGTCGAGAATCACGTGACTGTGCGAGATTTGCCCCGGCGCTTGCGTGGCGTGCTTGTCGTCGATTTGCCAGAGCGTGCCGTCCATGCCGTCTACGGACGCAAACAGCCATTTGCCGTCCGGACTCACGGCCAACGGCCGCAGACTGGTCGGACCTGTGCGGAGGAGTTCGGGGCACGAACCGGTTACCGAGGTGGCGTTCGCGTTCGTGTCGACCGAATACACCTTCAGGTCCCCGCCTCGAATGGAGCCTGTGCCACAAAGCAGGCGCTCGCCGCTGTCAAACGCGAGCAGGCTGACATATCCGTCAGGCCGCGTCAGGCGCGGCAGCGCGGTCGCCTCGCCGGTGGTGCCGAGCTTCCAGATGTGGGTGGTGGAGGCCTTGTCGCCGGCGGCAATGATCGTTGCGTCCCCGGAGATCGCTACCCTCGTAACCTCTCTGTCGGGTCCAACCAGCACGCGACAACCCGGCGTGTCGATTGCGCCAGCCATGTGCCAGAGGCGGACAATGCCGGAACCAATGTTGTAGCTGCTGGCCAGTAGCCAGGCACCATCGGCCGACACCGCGACGTTTCTGGCGACGTCGGGCAGTGAGACATCGGCGGTCATGCCGCCCTGACCATCCAGCTTCCACAGGTGCGCCGCCGCTTCGCGCGACCCTGCTGTGATCGCCCGCGAGCCGTCGGGCCAGAACGCGACCGACGACACCGGACCGGTGTGCGCACACGTCTGCTTCAGTTCGGCGCCGCCCTTGCCGTCGAGTAGCCACAGCCGTGCTGCCGCGTCCTGTGCGCCGGTGAGCACGAACCGGCCATCGGGCGAGAACGCTACGGCGTGCACGTGATCGCCGTGGGCGAGCACCGCAGCGGCCCGGGCGCCGTCTGCCTCGCAGTGCCACAATCGAGCCGACTCGTCGGTCGATCCACTGACGGCCCACTCGCCATCCGGCGAGAACGCGACATCGTTGACCATGCCGGTGTGCCCCGCGAGAGATGTCAGCCGGGACGAACCACCGGCGCCGTCCAGCTTCCAGAGGTTGAGCCCACCGGGTCCGCCCGTGAGCAGGCGGCGGCCATCCGGTGAGAACGCCGCTGCTATCACCATGCCGGAGGACTCACCGTCGGCACCGACCTTGCCAACCGCAACTGCGTTCTCGCCGTCAATTCGCCACAGCCTGGCCGCATCGCGGCTGCCGATCACGAACCACCTGCTGTCCGCAGAGAACGCGGCCGCGTTTTGCAGCGATCCCTCGAACGCGGCAGTGTGCGTCATCCCGCCGGAGCCATCGAGGCGCCACAATGTGGCTCCCTGTTCGCGGAAATCGGCGAGGATCAGCGCCCAGCGTCCGTCCGGCGAGAGCACCACGTGCCCGGTCCCCAAGTTGCTGGTGGCCACGGTCTGCGTCGGAACGGGAACCGCTCGTTGATCAGCGGGCGGGTCCGGATCCTGCGGACGAGCTGACGGCGCGAACAGCGCGATGGAGGTTGCCACGATCAGTGCGGCCGCGAAGCGATTCATGAGACGACCGGGGTGGAGGAGAGGGCCTACTGGACCACACGTGACGATGGATCACGCCTTCGCGTCTTCCATCAAGTGGCGGTGCCGATCAAGGTCGACGATCGTGCGCTGCAGCATCTGCTCGATATCCGACGTGCCGCCGAGGTTGGTGAGGTATTGGCGGTCGGACATGATGCCGTCGTGCAGCTGGCCGAGCGTGTGCTCGATGTGGCCGCGCAGGATGCCGAACAGCTTGACCAGCTCGGCCGGGTCTTCCATGCGCTCGATCTCGACCGGGCTGACCGACTCCTGCGGCTCGGGCAGCGCGAGCTGACCGCGGATCCACATCAGGTTGGCGATCGACTGGCCGATCGGCGTGCGCGCCGCCTGGTCAAACACGCTGCGCTTGCCCTTGCCGACCATCGACTTCAGCTGGTCCGGCGTCAGCGAATTGAACGTTGCGACGAAGCGGTCGAGCGCCTCGAGCATCACGCGCTGCAGCTGGCGGGCCGAGCGCGGATTCTTGAACAGGCTGGCCGCTTCCTGGATGCGGAAGAAGGAATCAATCCACTCGACGAACTCTGTGTCCTTGCCGGTCACGCCGTTGGCGCTGTGCGTGCTGAGGCGCACGGTCAGCGAGCGATAGCCGATGTGCAGGTCGGGATGATGATCCTCGTCCTCGGCGTGGAAGGCGAAGCGGT
>JBFWQT010000326.1:0-8220 GCA_050249295.1 Planctomycetota bacterium | reverse complement strand
GACGACGGCCACATGTGGCTGACGTTCCTCGCAGACAACTGCCAGCCGCGGCGTGTCGAGGTCGCGCCCCGGCTGGCGCCCGGCATGCCGGAGCCGGACGCCGACCGCAATCTCGATGTCGGCGTGATCGAGCTGGTGCCGGATTTCTCGATCCGCGTTCGCGTGGTGGATACCCATGGCAACCCGCAAACGGCATCAGCGATCACCGGGTGGGATCGTGGAGCGGGCATCGGCGATCCGACTGACGCCGACGGCTGGCTGACGGTGCCAACGCGGCGGTTGCCGTTTGTGCGCGAATGGGGCAGCGACGGCTGGCGCGGGCAGATCCAGATTGCTTGTGGCGACTTCTACGCGATGGCGATCGACCCGGCCGATCCGACATGCCGCACTGGCATCGTCCTGACGGTCAACCCGGAACCGCGCTGAGTTGGCCCTCAATGAGGGGGTGCCGCTTCACCCCGAATCGCGCTAGCGAGACCGCTTGCGTCGGCACGACGGAACGAAGGCAATCGGCCACCTTGCGCCTGCAGGCCGCGCACGCTATCGCTCGATGTCAGCAGCCGATCCGACAGCTCGCCCCGCCACCATGACGCACGCCGGTATCTTCACGCCCGGGACCGACATCCACAGCTACCTGCACCAGCATCAGGCCAAGACGCTGCTGCGCGTGCTGACCGCCGGCAGCGTGGATGACGGCAAGAGCACGCTGATCGGCCGGCTGCTGCACGACACCTCACTCGTCTTCGAAGACCAGCTCGACGCGATCAAGCGCGACTCCGCGAAAAAGGGCAGCGCGGGCGGCGAGGTCGATCTGTCGCTGCTGCTCGACGGCCTGAAGAGCGAACGCGAGCAGGGCATCACGATCGATGTCGCGTACCGCTACTTCGCGACGGCGCGGCGGAAATTCATCATCGCCGACACGCCGGGCCACGAGCAGTACACGCGCAACATGGCCACCGGCGCGAGCACCTGCGACCTCGCGATCATCCTCATCGACGCGCGACACGGCGTGATCGACCAGACGCGCCGGCACAGCTTCATCGTCTCGCTGCTCGGCCTCAAGCACGTCGTCGTGGCGATCAACAAGATGGACCTCGTCGACTTCGACGAGGCGGTGTTTGATCGCATCCGCGCCGACTACACCAACTTCGTCGCGCGGCTCGAAATCCCCGACGTGCAGTTCATCCCCGTGTCGGCGCTGAAGGGCGACAACGTGGTGCACGGCAGCACGACCATGCCGTGGTACCGCGGCGTGCCGCTGCTCGAGCACCTCGAGACGGTGCACATCGCGTCGGACCGCAACCTGATCGACCTGCGCTTCCCGGTGCAGTACGTGATCCGCCCCGACCTGACGTTCCGCGGATTCGCCGGCACGGTCGCCTCCGGCGTGCTGCGGCCCGGCGACGAGGTGATGGTGCTGCCGTCGCGCAAGAAGAGCCGCGTGAAGTCGATCGTGGTTGATCAGCAGGAGGTGCCGGAAGCGTTCCCGCCGCTGGCCGCCGTCGTCACGTTGGAAGACGAAGTGGACGTGAGCCGCGGCGACATGCTGGTGCGGCCCGAGAACCTGCCGCGCATCTCGCATGACATCGAGGCGATGCTGGTGTGGATGAACGAAGCGCCGCTGCAGCCCGGCCGCGAGTACTTCATCAAGCACACCACCAGCCTTGTCACCGGCGTGGTCAATCGCGTGCACTACAAGGTGGACGTGAACACGCTGCACCGTCAGCCGGCCGCGGCGCTGGGCCTCAACGAGATCGGCCGGGTGCAGCTCTCGCTGGTGCGGCCGCTCGCGCACGACCCGTACGCGCGCAACCGCGTCACCGGCGCGTTCATCATCATCGACCGGCTGACCAACGACACCGTGGCCGCCGGGATGATTCGTGCGAGCGACGGCGACAAACAGGCCGTGCAGGCCGCGCTGGCCGCCAGCGAGTCGCCGGCCACCGACGTGACGGCTGCGCAACGCGAGCGCCTGTTCGGCCACAAGCCCGGCACCGTGTGGCTCACCGGCCTGCCCGACTCCGGCAAGAGCAGCATCGCGCGCGGCCTGGAGAAGTGGCTCGTGGACAACGGCCACGCCTGCAACGTGCTGGACAGTTCGGCGCTGCGCCAGGGCATCAGCCGTGACCTCGGCTTCTCCGGCGACGACCGCCAGGAGAACGTGCGCCGCGCGGCCGCCGTGGCGCGGCTGTTCAACGATGCGGGCCTGATCACGATTGCCGCGCTGGTCTCGCCGTTTGCCGATGACCGTCAGGCCGCACGTGCCGGCATCGGGGCCGACCGCTTCATCATGGTGCACTGCGCGGCGCCGGCCGATGCGTGCGAGGCGCGCGACACCAGCGGTGCCTGGGCCCGCGCGCGTGCCGGCGAGATTCCGTACTTCACCGGCGTGAGCGCGCCGTACGAGGAGCCCGCGCACCCCGACCTGCGCCTCGCCACGCACGAGTTGAGTGTGGACGCGTGCGTCGCGCAGATCGTCGCGCTGATGCGCACCCGCGGCCTGCTGCGCGACTGACGCGCGGGAGCCCTGGTGCTGGCGGGCGTGTATGATGGGCGCTCGCTCCCAGCCACGGATGGCCCATGAACGTCCTCAGCGAGATTCTCGAGTGGTCAGCAGACCGGCCGGAGTGGATGCGCGATGCGCTGCGACGGCTGGTCGCCAGCGACACGCTGAGCGACGACGACGTGGCCGACCTGGTGGCGATCTGCAAGGCGAAGCAGGGGCTCGGCAAGAACCCGCCGAAGGCGAATCCGCTCGCGCAGAAGCACCTGCGATCGGAGGCGCGGCAGGCGGACGCCGTGGTACTGAAATCCGTGACGCACCTGCAGGGCGTGAACGCGCTGGCCGAGTCGCAGACCGTGACGTTCGGCCCCGCGCTCACCGTCGTCTACGGCCCCAACGGCACCGGCAAGTCGGGATACACGCGACTGCTGAAGAAGGCCTGCCGGGCACGCGGCACCGAGGAGATCCTCGGCAACGTCTACGGCGGCAAGCCACTCAAGCCGACGGCGGCGTTCGTCTTCAGCGCGGGCGACCAGGAGATCACACACGAGTGGCGGTCGGACGATTCCGACGCGCAGCACGAGGCGCTCGGCCGCGTCAGCGTGTTCGACAGCCACTCGGCAGCGGTCTACGTGAAGGACAAGACCGACGTCGCGTTCCGGCCGTTCGGGCTCGACCTGTTCGACAAGCTCTCGGCGCTGTGCGAGACCGTGAAGGCGCGGCTCGAACAGGATCGCAAGGCGTCGATGGCCGCGCTCGGCGCGATGCCCTCGCTGCCGGCCGGATCGACAGCGGCCGCGGCGGTAGGTGAGATCACGCTGATGACCGACCCGGCGGCGATCCGCCAGCTGGGCACGCTGCACGACGCCGAGCGCAAGCGGCTCAACGATCTTCGGGCCACGCGTGCGGCCGCGATTGAAGGCAACACCGACAGCGCGGCGCGCGCCACGCGTCTGGCCATCCAGCGAGTGGGTGCCTTGCGCACGCACCTGGAGCGTGTGGAGGCGGCGCTCTCGCCCGACGTGCTGATCGCCGCGCGAGCCGCGCAGGCCGCGGCTGCCGACGCCGAGAAGGCCGCCGCGTTGTGGGCCAGCAAGATGCAGGGCGTGGCGGTGCTGCCGGGCACGGGCACGCCGGAATGGACGATGATGTGGGGTTTTGCCCGGGCGTTCTCGATGACGCACGCCTACCCCGGCGTGGAGTTTCCGGCCACCGCTAGCGACTGCCGGTGCGTGCTCTGCCAGCAGGAACTGGACCGCGACGGCGTGAAGCGGCTGACGGCGTTCCGCGATGCGGTGGCGCTGGCGATGCAACAGGGCCTGCAACAGGCCGGCGCGCAAACGGCCACCACAGCCGAAACGCTGGAGGCAGTCGAGGTCGAGTCGGACCTGGTCGAGGACCTGAAAGTCGAGGACCAGGCGGTCGCGAGGAAGGTGTCCGCCTTCCTCACGAAGCTTGGCGAACGGCGCGACAAGGTGGTGGCCGCGCTCACGAACACCGGGAAGGGCAGCGCGTTCCCGAAGCTGGCCGCGCTCGAGCCGCCGCTCGACGAACTCGACAAGGTGGTCGCCGCGCTCGAGGCGCGACTCGACTCGCTGACCGCCGCCGCGCTGCCCGACGAGCAGAAGCGCCAGTCGGCCGAGCTGGCCGAGCTGGAGGCGCGCGACGAGCTGGGCCGGCATCTCGACCGCGTGCTCGCGCAGATCGACGCGCTGAAGCAGGACGCGGCCTACCTCAAGTGTATCGAGGAGACCTCGACCAACGCCGTCACGCGCAAGAGTACCGAGCTGACGCGCAAGGTGGTCACGAGCAACCTGCAGGACGCATTCATCGGCGAGCTGCAGCAACTCGGCTTCCGCCACCTGGAAGTCGAACTCAAGTCCACCGGCTCGAAGGGCACGCTCTATCACCAGTTGGTGCTCAAGCGGTCGCCGTCGTCGCCGCTGCCCAGGGTCGTCAGCGAGGGCGAGGGTCGGTGCATTGCGATGGCGGCGTTCCTCGCGGAGCTGGGCATTGCCAACGACCGCTCGGCGATCCTGTTTGACGATCCGGTCTCGTCGCTCGACCACGAGTGGCGCGAGGGCGTGGCGCGTCGGCTCGCGGCCGAGGCGGCGACGCGGCAGGTGATTGTGTTCACGCACGATGTCGCGTTCCTGCTCGCTCTGGCGCGCTTCGCCGAGACCAACGGCATCGAGTGCCGCAACCAGCACCTGCGTCGCGCCTCGCATGGCGCCGGCATTACATCGGCCGACCTGCCGTGGATCTCGTCGCCGGTGCGCGAGCGCATCGGCATCCTGCGGTCGCGCCAGCAGAAGCTGCCGAAGATGCTGGCCGAGTCGCCGGACGACTACGACCGCGAGGTGCCGTTCCTGTACGGCTTGCTGCGCGAGGCATGGGAGCGTGCGATCGAGGAAGTGCTGCTCAACAAGACGGTCGAGCGCTTCGGCGCGGCAATCCATGCGATGCGTGTGCGCGAGATCTGCGACATCACGCCGGACGACTACACGGCGCTCGCGACCGGCATGGCGAAGTGCTCGCGTTGGTTGCCGGGGCACGATCAGCCGGCCGCGGACGGCACGCCGATGCCGGAGCCGACGGAGCTGGGTGCGGACATCTCGGAACTGGACAACTGGATCACGGCGATCCGCAAGCGGCGCGACAAGACGAAGCGGAAGTAGCGACAGGGTGAAAAGTGAGCATCGGGCGTCGCCGCCGCCGCCGCTGGCTGATCACGATTGCCGCGCTGGTCTGGTCGTTTGCCGACGACCGGCAGACGGCGCGTGCCCGGCATCGGCGCCGAGCGCTCAACGTGTGGTCAAGCGCAGGTCGGGGTACGCGGGCTCCTCTTTGGGCGCTCACGCCGGTGAAGTACGGAGACTCCCCGGCGCCGCGCGGTGCACCATGATGAAGTGCGTCGCGCAGATCGCCGAGCTGATGCGCGCTCGCGGACTGCTGCGCGACTGACGCGCGGGAGCCCTCGTGCGGCAAGCGTGTATGATGGGCGCGGGCCAGGTTCGGCCCATGAACGCGCCTGCGAGGCTCTCAGTTGATCCGAGCGGATGAGGCGCAGACCGGAGCGGCGATTGCGGGTCAACCAACTGTGTTTGCGCGGAAGCTGGTCCGGTCTCTGGTGCCACGCCAGGTACTTTCTGCTTCTTCTGCTGTTGCTTGGCGAGGGCTCGGCGATCGCGGTAGCCTCGGCAATGCGAGACTTGCCGCCGCCCGCACCTCTACTCCTGTCCCACTTTGCGGCAGCGGTCGTGGTCGGACCGCTGCTGCTGCTCAATGCCGTCGCATACCTGGCCAGCTGCCGTGTGTGTGTCTATCGAAACGGAGAAGACATCCGGGTTCGGGTAGTGGATTGGTCTCGTAACGGCTCTCGCAAGGCATTGATCGTTGATGTTCCGATCGCTTGCGTTGAATCGGTATCCGACGAACGCTTCAACGGAACGATTCCGGGGATCCTGATCCGATTGAACGACGGGCGCGAGATCAAGATACGGTATCGCGAGTTGCGCCGTGGGGGCGAAGGGGCGCACGCACTCATCGAGTACATTCAGACGGTCGCGACACAACGGGCGCAGCGCGTCCAACCGCGACGCCCGGACGATGTCGTGTGGTCAAGTCAGGATCCGTACTGACGCCGGTTCGGGCGCGGCCGTGCTGCGCAATGCATCGCGGCCTGCCGATTACCCACAGCGGCCTTGCAGCAGGCTGCAGGCCGCGATTTTCCCTTGGCAGGCCGGTCAGGGATGGTATCTGTGAATCCGTACCTCTCCGGTTCGATTTGGCCGGAGGGTTGCGGCCGGCCCGTTCGTCGGGGTTGGCTGCGGACCGTACCTCATCGACGCTGCCGAGCTGACGCACCATGTTCCGCCTGAGCAAGTTGGCTGACTACGGGATCGTGCTGCTGGCCTGCTTCGCCCGCGACGCCTGCGGTGAGCAGGGTTGCACCAGCGCGACCGACCTGGCCGAGACCACCTCGCTGCCGCTGCCCACCGTAAGCAAGATCCTCAAGCTGCTCGGCAAGGCGGGTGTGCTCGAGTCGATCCGCGGCGCGCGTGGCGGCTACAAGCTGTCGCGGCCGCCCGAGGAAATCGCACTGACTGACGTGATCGTGGCGCTGGACGGACCGATCGCGATGACCGAGTGCTGCCAGGCGGCCGGCAACTGCGGCTGCGACATCGAGGCCGGCTGTCCGGTGCGCATCAATTGGCAGCGCATCAACACGGCTGTTCACGCCGCGCTGTCGTCGGTCAGCCTCGCGGAAATGATCCTCGACCAGCCGCCCGGCCTCGTCCAGCAGGCCTCGGCCCGCTTCGGGGCGATCAGTGCGCTGCACGCCCACACCATTCATCCTGACGCGGACTGAGCGAGCGACACCCGGAGCGACATTCTCATGACCGGTACCGGCGAGATCAAGGAACTGACGCAGAAGGAATACCAGTACGGATTCGTGACCAATATCGAATCCGACACGCTGCCGCCGGGTCTCAACGAGGACGTGGTGCGCGAGATCTCGCGCCGCAAGCACGAGCCGGAGTGGATGACCGAGTGGCGGCTGAAGGCGTATCGCCACTGGCTGACGCTGGAGGAGCCGCACCACTGGGCGTTCGTCAACTACCCGCCGATCGACTATCAGGCGTACAGCTACTTCTCGGCGCCGAAGAACAAGCCGGGCAAGGACGCGCCGAAGAGCCTCGACGAGGTCGATCCCGAGCTGCTCGCCACCTACGAGAAGCTCGGCATCCCGCTGCGCGAGCGCGAGATACTGGCGGGCGTGGCAGTGGACGCTGTGTTCGACAGCGTCAGCGTGGCGACGACGTTCCGCGACAAGCTCAAGGATGTCGGCGTGATCTTCTGTCCAATTTCGGAGGCGGTGCAGACGCACCCCGAGTTGGTGAAGCAGTACCTCGGCAGCGTGGTGCCGCACACCGACAACTACTTCGCGGCGCTCAACGCGGCCGTGTTTTCCGACGGCAGCTTCGTCTACATCCCCGAGGGTGTGCGCTGCCCGATGGAGCTGAGCACGTACTTCCGCATCAACGAGCTGAACACCGGGCAGTTCGAGCGCACGCTGATCGTGGCCGACAAGGGCGCGTACGTGAGCTACCTGGAAGGCTGCACCGCGCCGATGCGCGACACGAACCAGCTGCACGCGGCCGTCGTCGAGCTGGTGGCGCTGGACGACGCGCAGATCAAGTACAGCACCGTGCAGAACTGGTACCCCGGCGACAAGGACGGCAAGGGCGGTATCTACAACTTTGTCACCAAGCGTGGCGCCTGCCGGGGCGTGCGCAGCCGCATCTCGTGGACCCAGGTGGAGACCGGCTCGGCGATCACCTGGAAGTACCCGAGCTGCATCCTGCAGGGCGACGAGTCGGTCGGCGAGTTCTATTCGGTGGCCGTGGTGAACGGCAAGCAGCAGGCCGACACCGGCACGAAGATGATCCACATCGGCAAGAACACGACCAGCAACATCGTGTCGAAGGGCATCTCGGCGGGCAACGGCCACAACACCTACCGTGGCCTCGTGAAGATCATGAAGGGTGCGGAGAACGCGCGGAACTACACGCAGTGCGACAGCATGCTGGTCGGCGACCGCTGCGGCGCGCACACGTTCCCGTACATCGACGTGCGCAACCCGAGCGCGCACACCGAGCATGAGGCCACGACGAGCAAGATCGGCGAGGACCAGATCTTCTACTGCCAGCAGC
>JBFWQT010000325.1:0-8247 GCA_050249295.1 Planctomycetota bacterium | reverse complement strand
ACGGCAACGGCAACGGCGCCGCCGGCCCGGCGGGTTCCGACAGCAATGCAACCACCGAGAACGACGCGGAGGTCGTCGAGGCGCTCGCGCGCGACCTGATGGACGAGTACGACCGCCGGCGCATGGAAGCCGAACTCGGCGCCGAGGAAGCCGTGGCCGCCGAGACTGCACGAGGACACATCCGACTGATGGAACTCAGCGACGACACGAGTGCCGCGAAGGCGGCGTCGCCTTCCGCGAAGTCCGCTGTGCCGGTGGCAATTGCCGACCGCGGCGGCAAGGCCAGCAGCGGCAGCAAGGACCCCACCGGTCCGACGGGCACCGCCACCGAACCCGCGCGCAAGGCGCTCTCCGGCCGGAAAGATTCGCTCACGCCGCTCGAGGCGGCCGCGGCGCGCATGCGCGACTCCGACGCCGACCGCATCCAGGATGGCGACCTCTCGCACCCGGACGGCATCGACCCCGACGTGGCGCGCAAGCTCGAGCACGAGTTCCTCAACGGCTTCGAGGCGCGGCTCTACACCGTGCCGGCCGTGCCCAACCCGGCCGAGGGCGGCAAGCGCTACGAGATCCACTCGGCCGGCGAGACCACGTCGCTGTTCTCCGACCGCGACCTGCTGAAGCGGCTGCTGCTGGAGCACGGCGACGCCGAGGGCGACCTGCGTCGCTACCCGCACAACCGCGGCATGGAAATCGGCCTCGTGCGCAAGCGCCTGTTTGGCCCGAAGCAGAAGAAGATGGCCTTCGTCGGCACGTGCTGGTCGCCGCTCGAGGAACTGGTCAAGAAGGGCCGGGCCAGCGGCAAGGGCACGCGCCGCACGCTGGTGAAGCTGGTCGAGCGGATTGTCACCGATCCGGGATGCTTCTACTGGATCGGCGCGTTCTCCACGACGGGCTGGAACGCCGACGCGCGCGACGCGAATGTGCGCGGCGGCAACTACCTGTTGTTCCTGCTGGAGTGCGACGAGGAGAATGGCTTCCGCGCGTACGCGCCGCCGGACATGGAGATGGTGGTGCGCAACGCGTTCGACCCGGAAGACGAACTGACCAAGCTCAACCGCGCCCGCCGCCGGCTCGACCAGTCGTCGCACCTGAAGGCGCCGGGCGGATTCATGATCATCAGCGAACTGGCCGAGGTGGCAAACGTACCGGAACCCATTGCCATGCAGGCCGCGAAGGAGTTCGCCGACACGACCGAGAACGTTCGCCTGGAGAAGGTGGACGGCACATTCATTGTCCGGCGCAAGCGCTTCTGACGCCGCCACGCGGAGAGCACCATGAACCTGCTTGATCGAGTGAAGCAGTTCCTCACCGGCACCGAGTTGCCTCCCGAAGCGCGGGAGAAGCTCGAGAAGGCGCTCAACTATCGCGATTTGCTGGAGGCGCTCGATCGCGTCTGCACCGCCAACGAGGTCAAGCTGCGCGAACTCGAGCTCGAGATCGGCAAGCTCGAGGCGGTCGAGCGTTCCGAGGTCGAGCAGCTCAAGGAAGACGGCGTCACCGACCGGCAGAAGAAGCTCGTGCTGCAGCGCATCCAGCGCGTGCGCCGCAACATCCAGATGCTCGACGACAAGATCGACATCCACACGAAGAACATCGAGCTGCACCAGAACCTGATGGGCAAGATCCAGCGCATCGAGTCGATGTCGCTGCAGGCGGTGGACGACGAGCTGATCAGCGAGGTGGTCTCCGACTTCGAGGAGCAATTCGACAAGTACAAGAGCGTGCTGCACACCGGCGAGGCCGCCGAGCAGAAGGTCGCGTCGCCGCTCAGCACGAAGGATCGCGTGGAACTCAAGAAGCTGGAAGAGGAGTTGCTCGGCAAGAAGGAACCGGCCGCCACCGTGAAGGCGAAGGAGCCGGCCGCGAAGGACGCCGTCGCTCAGGAGAAGGACGCCGCGGCACCCGAGCGCGAGTCGGGCGATGCCGCCAGTTCGCGCCCGGCCGCGCGCGAGGAGAAGCGGCGCGAAGAGCGCGAGCGCGAAGTCGAAATGGAGTAGCGGCCCGGACACCGAGCAAGCGCGGAATGAGGTTGCCGTCACCGGCCGGTCAGGCAAGATGCGGGCGCAACGCAACGCTTTCCCGCAGCCTGCCGCACCATCCATGACGACGCACGCCTCGCGACACGTACGTGTAATCCTGCTGCTGTGCCTGATCGGTCTGCTGGCGCCCGCCGCGCCCGGGCAGGACGACGAGCACCCCGCGCCGGACGCTCCGGACGCGGTTGAAAGCCGGCCCTTCGAGTGGGACGTGACCGTGCCGCCGGGCGGCTACGCGTATGCGCGCTTCGACGCCACCACCGGCAGCGTGACGCGGCACGTCACCACGCCGATCGCCAGCGGCCCGACCTACGGCGCCGACGACCCGCGGCTCGACCGCGCCCTGACCGACGCAGCGCGGCGCGCTCTGGCAATCGCACCCGCGTGGTTGCGGCGCGACCTGGCGATCAAGCTTGCCGACCTGCGCAGCCAGCCGGTGCGTGTGGAGGCGGCCGTGCGGTTCCGCGTCGAGCAGGAGCTGGACGGCAACGGCGACGGCACGGCCACGCTGCGGGTGATCGACGCGGCGGGCAAGCCGGTCGGCGAACCGGTGATCGTCTGCGACCGGCACGCGATCGACCTCGCGTCGAAGACGGCCCTGTCGGCCCGCTGCAGCACGCTCGCCGGCGAGCCCCGGACGGTCGAACTGATTGACGGCACGGGGGCCGTGCACGAGACGCTGCGCGTGCCGTTCGCGCCGCGCGACGTGGTGCTGTTCGACGTGGAGGGCGATCATGCCCCCGATCTGCTGCTGCTCGACGAGACCGGGCTGGTCCGCGTGCTGCGCAACCATGGCCGCGCGGATGCGCCGCGCTTCATTGTGCCGCGGCACGACTCGCTGCGCGCGCTGCCCGACTGCGCGCAAACCGCCGTGGCGCCGCGCCTGATGCGGGTGCGCGACATGATCGGCCTCATCGTCGGCACGCAGGACGGCCGGCTTCGCACGCTGGTGCGCCGCAACGGCGAGTGGCGCCAGCACCTCGACCAGGAGTTCCCCGCGCTCTCCAACATCGTGCCGGGCGTGGCCGACAACGCGTACGTCATCGCCGGCGTGCGCGACGGCCGCCTGGTCCGCATCAGCACCGGGATGGAGATCACGCCGCTGTTCGACGGCAAGACGTTCGGCACGTATGCCGCGCCCGCCATCGGCGACGTCGACGGCGACGGCCGCGACGACCTGATCGTCTGCACGCGCGAGGGCAAGGTGTGGTTCGGCAGGGGCGTCGAGACGCCGGAGGGCGCGGTTCGCCCGAGCTTCGAGATGCCGGCACCGGTGGCCGGGCTCGAGCTGAAGTCGGCCGTGCCGACGATTGTCGCGGCGCACCAGGTGCTGGTCGGTCTGCCCGACGGCACGCTGCAGCTCTGGAGCAACGCGACCGGCACGTTCGCGCGCGTCGAGGGGACGCCGTACGACGGCATGGATGTCGGCGAGTTTGCCGCGCCCGCGCTGTGCGACATGGACGGCGACGGCACCGACGAACTGGTGGTCGGCAACGGCAACGGGCAGCTGACGATGTTCGTTCGCAGCGGCGCCCACCTGGTCGAACGCGACTCGTGGTCGTTCGAGCCGATGGCCGGGCTGAACACGCTGGACGACTACTACGCGCGCGCCCCCGGCGAGTTCCCGGCGTTGCGCGCGCCGACCGACGCCGCCGCCGTCGACGCATTCGCCGGTGAGCTGCTGCGCGGCAAGCCGGAATGGCGCGACGAGATTGCCAGCGTGGTGGCGACCACGCCAACCGAGGTGCTGCGCGCGATGCACCGCCTGGGGCAGACCGACATCGTCACGCGCAACGCGCGGATGGTCTACGAGATGGCCGGCATCGCGAAGTACGCGCGACTCACCGACAACGCCGACGGCACGACCACGCTCGAACTGAACACGCAGCGCGGCTGGGTGACGGTGCCGCAGGCGGTCTACTACCGGTTCGTCGTGCACCCGCGCATCCTGTTCGAGATTCCGTCGCGCGTCGATGTCTCGTGGTGGGCCACCAGCGCCGCCGGGCGCGGCATGAGCCACGACGACTGGCTGCGCCACGACGGCGGCATGCTCTACGGCACAAGCGATGCGCACCAGTTCTGGCGCGAGTCGCTGCTCACCGACGAGATGAAGCAGCGCCGGCTGATCGACTACGTGAAGGATTGCGAGACGCAGGAGGACGCGATCTTCGCGCTCAGCCGCTACCTGAGCTACGACGAGCCGGACGCGTTCATGAGCTTCGGCTACCTGACCAACGACCTGCAGCCGCTGCTGATCTATGCGAAGGGCTACGGCAGCTGCGGCGAGACCAGCACGATCTGCTCGACGGTCTGCCGCCTGCTGCTGATCCCGGCGTACATCGTCGGCTGCCGCGGCGAGGATCACCAGTGGTCGGAGGTGTTCGACGCACACACCGGACAGTTCGTGGTCTGGAATTGCGACGCGGGCGCGGCCGGGTTCGGGCACATCTGGGGCCCCGGCGAGGGCGGCAACCACAAGGGCAAGACGATCAGCACGATCATGGCGTTCGGCCCCGACGATGCGATCTGGCCGACCACGACCAGCGCCGCGAACCCCGCCAACAGCGGCTACATGCCGGGCGACAAGGGTTACACGCCGACCGCGCGCCTGAATGTGCGCGTGGTGGATGCGGCCGGCGTGCCGGTCGATGGCGCGATGGTTGTGGCGCGCAGCCACTGGAACCGCGCGAACATGCTCAGCATGCTCGGGTACACCGACCTCGATGGCCGCTGCGGGTTCGACCTCGGCTGGGAGCCACACGGCGGCTACACGATCGATGTGCTCTCGTCGCTTGGCACGGCCGGCAGCATGAACCTGCCGGTGACCGAAGGCGAGACGTACGACGTGACGTACCGCCTGCCCGGCACGCTCCCGGCGCGCCAGGCGATCCGGCTCGATACCGCCGGCGAGGTCGCTCGCGGAGCGCGGCTGGTGTTGCACCCGGCGGAAGCCGCGCACGCGCAGCGCATCTACCCGCGGTCGTTCTTCTCGGGGCAGCGCTACCGCATCACATCGCAGATCGCCGCGACGACCGGCTACACCGGAACGCGCTGGTACCCGCACGATCTGTCGGCCACGTGCGGCGCGGCCGCGATGATCATGGATGAGGCCAACTTTGCGCGCTACGAGCGTGGCGAGGCGTGCTCCGCGCGGCCGCTCGGCGAGCAGCTGCCGGCCGGCAACTGGTACCTGGTGGTGGACAATCGCCACAGCCTGCACGTGTGGCAGCGATGCGTGACGGCGTTCGATGTCGTCTCGCCGGCCGCGCCGCCGACTGTGCACCTCGCGCGCACAACGCTCGCTGCGCCGCTGGCCGGAGCCGCGCAGGGCGGCCCGATTGCCGGCCGTGCTACCGACGCGTCGGGCATCGCGCGGGTCGATCTGTCGGTCGACGGGCACGCGTGGTCGCCGATTGCGATCGACGCGGAGGGCCGGTTCGAGATCGCGTGGGATGGCCGCGTGGCCGGTCGGGTGGTGGTGCCCGGCGCGCACACGCTGCACGTGCGCGCGACGGACCACGCCGGCATGACCACCACGCAGCGGGTGACGCTGCAGGTCGCGCCCGCTCGCAGCCTGCCGGCGCAGCGCATCCGGCAGGACAACGCGAGCGATCCGCTGAGCGCGACGTGGGTGCTGGGGCCGTTCCGCATCCCGGCTGACGAGCGCTCGTTGAGCGTGACGACGCGTGGACACACCGCGGGCATGGATGTCGACGTGTTCCTCTACGCCGACCGCAACGGCAACCGCACGCGCGAGACCAACGAGAAGATTGCCGACTCGACGACGCCGACGTCGAACGAGCGGTTGTTCGTGATGGAGCCCGACACCGCCGCCGTGTACTGGCTGTACATCCACGGCTGGCAGGTGCCGGAGGGCGAGGGTGAGCTCGATGTGACGCTGTCGTTCGTGCCGCAGGCGGTGCGGATTGTCGACGTGACGCCGGTGGGTGCGACGCGCGAGTGCGCGGCGATCGGCGCGCGGCTGCTCGACAGCGAGACCACGCCGGTGACGGCCCGCGTGGACGGCGTCGAATGGACCTGCGAGCGCGACGCCGAGGGGCGCGTGGTGTTGCATGCACCCGACGAGCGCGACCTGCCGGACGGGGCGCACACGGTCACGCTCGACACGGCTACGCCCGGCGGCGCGAGCGAGTCGTGCAGCTGGACGTTCACGCTGGATCGCCAGGCGCCGTCAGTGGCGGACCTGCAGGCCGAGCCGGCCGGCGACTTCATGGCGCTGCGTGTGCAGGTCACCGACAACGGAACCGGCGACGGGGTGACCGGCGTGACTGCGACGCTCGCCGGTGGCAAGGCGGTGGCGCTGAAGCGCGACACGGATGACCCCGGCGTGTGGACCGGTCGCGTCTCTCGCGCCGACGTGAAGTCCGGCACGGCCGACTGTGTGATCCGCGCGACGGATCGTGCCGGCAACGTGGGTGTGTCGACGACATCGTTGACGCTGCCGGGCCTCGAACCGGCGCCGCCCGTGGCGGATTCGCCGGCGCGGTTCTTCCGCATCCACCCCGGCAACACGCCGGATTCGCGGCCGACGTTCCGTGCGTACTGGACGCTGCGCGACGGGCTGACGGCGACGCGCGTGCACGTGCGCGTGACCAACGCCGCCGGCGACGTGGTGGCCGAGCGCGAGCAGGCGGCGTCGCCGCTCGGGTACGTGGCATTCCGCCCGGTCGAGGCGCTGCCGCCCGGCGAATACCACCTGCACATCGAGCTCGGCTTGCAGGGCGAAAACGCGCCGGACGCGCCGGCCACACACGATTCGGCGTTCGTGGTGGCGCCGATGAACTGGCAGCCGGGCGAGAAGCGGTAGTCGCGAGCCGGCTGCACATCAACTCCGCCGGGTCAATCGCCGGCAGTCATCAGGTCGGCGGCGGCTTCGGGAGCCGGTGCGTCGGTCCCGTCCGGGACGTCAGGCGTTGGCAGCAGGTCGGAGTCCACGAACACGCGCCACGCCGCATCGCGATCCGCGGCCGTCTCGAACGCGTCGGAAAGGTGCACCACGTGCTTGGCGCGCTGCACCGCCTGCGACGGATTGACCAGCAGGAATCGGATGCCGTCGCGCCGGCACCAGCGCAGCACCTCGATCAGCACGGCCACGCCGGACGAGTCCATGTAGTCGATCTGCGACAGGTCCACCGCGATGCCCTTCGGCTTGCGCTTCGTGGCCACCTCGAGGTGCTCGCGGAACACGTTGGCCGTGTCCATCTCGATCTCGCCGTTGAACTCGAGCAACAGCACGTCGTCCGACCACTTCCGCAGTCGTGCGCCAATCGTCTCGGGTCCGGAGCCGGGCATGGTCAGTCCTGGGTGTGAGTCACCGCGGCCGCGCCGCAACGCGTCGTGCGCCACCATATCGCGCGCGGGCCGACCAGCCAAGGTTGCGCGCCGCTACCGGCTCTCGACCGGAAGATCGCCGCTCTGGATGTGCCAGAGGTCGGCGTACGTGCCGCCCATTGCCACCAGGCTGTCGTGCGAGCCGACCTCGGCCACGCGGCCGTCGCGCAGCACAATGATGCGGTCGGCGTGGCGGATTGTGCTCAACCGATGCGCGATGACGAGGGCGGTGCGCCCCGCGGCGATGCGCGCGAGGTTCTGCTGGATCTCGCGCTCGGTCTCGGTGTCCACCGAACTGGTCGCCTCGTCGAGCACCAGCACCGGCGCGTTCTTCAGTATCGCGCGCGCAATGCTGAGCCGTTGCCGCTGGCCGCCCGACAGGCGGATGCCGCGCTCGCCGACCACGGTGCGGTAGCCCTCCGGCAGCGTCTCCACGAAGTGGTCGAGCCGCGCGAGGCGCGACGCCTCGATCACCCGTTCGAGCGGTGCGTCGGGGGTGCCGTAGGCGATGTTCTCCTGGATCGTGCCGTGGAACAGGTAGACGTCCTGGCTGACCAGTGCGATGCGCTGCCGCAGCGCGGTCATGCGCGCCTCGCGCACGTCCACACCGTCCACGCGGATCGCGCCGCCGGTCACGTCGTAGAGCCGCAGCAGCAGCTTGATCAGCGTGCTCTTGCCGGCGCCGGTGGTGCCGGCCACGCCGACCATCTCGCCCGGCTCGATCACGAAGTCGAGGCCGCGCAGCACCGGCACGCCGCGACGGTACTGGAAGTGCACGTTGTCGAACTCGATGCGCGAACCGCGATGTGCACCTCGCTTGCCGTTGCCGTTGTCGACATCCTCGCGCCGGACCAGC
>JBFWQT010000324.1:0-8263 GCA_050249295.1 Planctomycetota bacterium | reverse complement strand
ACGAAGCCGAGATCAACGACGCGGTGGAACGCTTGCGCAAGCTGGAAGGCCGCGAGAAGTGGGACGCCGCGCACCTCGCTCGCCAGAAGGTCAGCATCCTGGTTCGCGCCAAGCGTCGCTACATCGTGGCGCGCATGGATGCGCTCGCGCGCACACTCAAGATGCTCGAGCGCGACCGCCGCCTCAAACAGACCGACGCGGTGAAGATCATGGAGGGGCAGGTCGTATTCTGGGCCGCTGCGCTGAAGTGGATGGAGAACCGGATCGAGCGCGTGACCGCCTTGCGCACCGCCGAGCAGGATCCGGTGGCCGGGCACCTGCGAGCCACGATGTGGCGCGGGCTCGACCCGCTGGGCAATGCAATCGGCCTGCCGCAGTCGCTGCGCGGCAGCCCGCAGGAACGCGAGGATCGCGCGAAGGTGGAGGACGCGCGAGCCACGTGGTACGAGGCACGCGCGAAGGCGCGCGAGGCCGGCGGGGAGCCGCGCTGAGCGGAGCGACGCATGCTGACAAGCCTGGCGGATGCCCTCGCACGACTGGCGGACCTGTTCGTTGCATGGCTCGCACCCGCGGGCACGTTCGCGGTGATACTCGGCGGTGCGTTGTTCACGGCGCTGCTCGCGCGCGTGGCGTTTGCCGTGGCGTCGCCAGTCTCGCTGGGTGATCGTGGCCGGCACACCCTGCTCGGCGCGTTGCTCGGCTTCTGGCTGTATCGTGGGTCGCCGGCCGCGATGTTCCGCCAGCTCGGGCGCATGGTGCATGGCGCGCTGATGGTCACCGGCGCTTCGTTGCCGCCGGTCGCGGTGATGATCGTGCCAGCTGTCGCCTTGTTCCTGGCGCTCGAGCGCCGGGCCGGCATTGCGCCGGCGAAGCCGGGCGACGTCGTTGTGCTCAGCGCATCGGTGGCGCCGCGCGACGATGCGAGCGGGTTGCGCCTGCACCTGCCGGCATACGGCGGCGTGGTGCTCGAGCGCGAGGCGAACATCCACAGCGCGCATCACTGGCAACTGCGAGTCGTCGCGCCCGGCGTGCACCAATTGGCGGTGCAGAGCGGAAACGCCCCGACAGCGGTTGCGATTCCGCTGGTCGCCGAGGCCGGCCACGCGATCATCACCGAAGTGGTCACTGCGGACGGAGCCGCGCTGATCCCACACGACTCCGAACGCGATGCGGGCGCAGCGCCATCGCCCTTGCCGGTGCACGTCGTGCGCCTGCAGATGGCCGATCTGGCGGCGCCGCCGATTGTCGTGGGCACGTGGCGACTGCACTGGATCGTGGCGTACCTGCTTGCGAGTTCGCTCTTCATTGCACTCATACCGGCGTGGCAACGGGCGCGGCGACCCGCGGCGTAAAGACCAGGCGCCGGCATCCCCGAAGGGAAGCCGGCGCCCGATCCACACACACACACACACACTTCTCTCTTACTCACACTTCGCTGTACTCGTTGCGCGAGTCACACGACGATCAGAAGTCTCCATCCTTGCCGTTGTCGCTGCCGGGACGGCGCGGCGGATTACCGGGCATACCGGGCGCGCCGGGCTCGCCGCTACCGGGCTGACCGGGCTGGCCCTGACCGGGACGACGCCCCTGCCCGCCCTGACCCTGGCCGAAGCCCTGGCGGCCGTTGCGACCGGCGAAGTTGCGCGCGAACTTCTGCCACGCCTCGAACTGCTCGTCGGTGAGCAACTCGCGGGCCTGCTTTTCAATGCCGGCCTGCATCTCGCGGATCTGCTCGCGGATGCTGTCCGGCGGCGTGCCGTTCTGCAGCGCTTCGCGGATCTTCTCGCGAACCTGATCGCGCGCGTCGACCGTGAGCTTCTCGAGCTTCGCCATCGTCTCGTCGCTCACGCCCATTTCCTTCAGCGCGGCGCGCGGATCCTGCTGGCGCTCGCCCTGCATCGGCCGCTCCGTGCGATCGCCGCCGCGACCGCGCTGGCCGGCCGCACCGAACGCGCCAGCGATCAGCGCCTCGTGCAGCGCCGGTGCGAGCTTCTTGAACTGCTCGGCCGACAACACTTCCTGCAACTGCGAGTCGACCGCCTCGACGATCTTCTGCACCTGCTGCTCGACCTGCTCCGGCGCGACGCCGTTGGTGCGGCCCGCGTTGAGCAGCTCGCGGCGCGCCTCTTCGGCGCCACGCATGATGCGCTCGACCTTCGGCGCCTGTTCCGGCGTCAAAGCGGCCTCTTCGAACAGGCCACGCAGGCGGCTCAGTGCGTCAGGCTGACGGTCGCCGCCGCGATCGGTCATACCCGGCTGGCCAGGCATACCCGGCTGGCCGGGCTGGCCGCGACGCATGCCACGTTCCATGCCGCGCATCATCTGGCGGAAGCGCTCGAGCTGCTCGGGCGTGAGCGACTCGGCCATCTTTGCTTCCTGCGCGTCGCGGATCGCGTTGAGCTTGCGCTCGAGTTCCTGCTGCGCGGCCATGCGCTGCGTCTCGGCGTCGCGTAGCACCGCGCGGAACTTCTCGGCGGCATCGCCGGTGAGACCGAGCGCTTCCACGCCGCGTTCGATCATGTCTTCCAGCGCGCGTGCGCGGCGGTCGTTCTGCCCGCCCTGGCCTTCGGGGCCAACCTCGGGGCCGCGCTCCGGCGGCGGGCGGAAGAACGGGCCGCGATCGTCACCGGGCTGACCGGGCGGCGGCGGCGGCGCGGCCGGCGTGCCCATGCCGGGATCCTGCGCCATCGCCGACGACGGCAGCAGCAACATGCCGGCTACGAGAAGACTGAGCGTGGTTTTCATGTTCGTGTCGGGTTGGTGGTCAGACTGCAATCCTGCGAGTGACGACTGAAGATCAACGGCGGCGGTCCGGGCCTTGGGGTCCGGGCGTCTGGTCCGGCCGCCGGTCGAGGGCGCCAAGCACGCGGCGCAGCTCGTCGCCGGCCCGCTGCAGGCGCTCGCGTGCCTGATCGAGCGTGCGGCGCATGTCATCGGCGCGCGGCATCTCGGGCATGCGCGGGAAGGTCGGAACGGCACGGTCAGGCCGGCCGGGAAGGTCAGGACGTTCAGGACGTTCAGCGTTGCCGCGGCCGGGCGGCGGTGGCGGCATCGCGCCGGGCGGCGGAGTGCGGCCCATGCCGGGTTCCGCGCGGCGCTCGCCGGGCTGCCCCAGCCACTGGCGGAAGCGGTCCGGCATCTCGCGGCCCTGCTCCTGCAACTGCTGCAGACGGCGCTGCATTTCCTGTGGGAGCTCGCGACCCTGCTGCTGCAGCTGGTCAAGCTTGCGGCGCATCTGCTCCGGCAACTCGCGACCGCGCTCCTGGAACTGCTGCATGCGGCGCTGCATCTCCTGCGGAAGCTCGCGACCCTGCTGCTGGAACTGCTCCATGCGACGCCGCAGGTCGTCGGTATCCGGCATCTGCGGCATGCGGCGCTGCATCTCGCGGCCGAACTCCCGGCCTTGCTGCTGGAACTGCTGCATCCGGCGCTGCATGCCTTCCGGAATCTGGCGGCCCTGCTCCTGCAACTGCTGCAGGCGGCGGCGCATCTGCTCGCTCATATCGTCGGGCATCCGGTCTGGCAGCTCGCGCAGACGATCGAACTGGCGCTGCATCTGCTCCGGCGCCTGGCGCAGGCGCTCGCGCATGCCGGGCATCACCTGGCGCTCGAGCTCTTCCAGCCGGCGGCCTTGCTCGCGCAGCTCGTCGGTCAGGCGCTGCAACTGATCGCCGAGACGACGCAGCGGGTCCTGGCTGTCGCGCCGGTCGTCCTGCGGGCGCTCCGTCCGCGGCGGCATCGGTTGATCACCGCGGCGCGGTTGCGGCTGGGCGTTGGCCGTGCCGACCGCGGTGAACAACAGGGCGGCGGCGAGAGCCGGACAGAACGAGCGGAACGAGCGGAAGGAAACGAACATGGCAGCCTTCGGTCTGGTGTGCGGGTTGCGGGTTGTGCTCTGGAGGAGGACGCGACGGTGCGGGGCGCGCTGGCACCCCGCACCGTGCGGTCCTCACCTGATTCACCTCAGGCCAGGTCGGTCGGCGCGGGCCTCAGATCAGCGGCCACCACGGCCGCCGCCACCGAAGCCACCGCGACCGCCACCCTGGTTGCCACCCTGGTTGCCGCCGGTCTGGCCGCCACCGCCGAACCCGCCGCCACCGAAGCCACCACGGCCGCCCATGCCACCGGCCATGCGCTGCATCTGGTCAACCTGGTCCTCGGGGATACCGGCAGCCTTCAGCGACGAGGCGGTCTGGGCCCACAGCGCGGTCTGCTGCTCCTGGCGCTTCTCGCGGTCCCAATCTTCCTTCCAGGCCTGGAAGTCCATGTCGATGCGCTGGCTGTTGAAGTTCAGCAGAGCCTGCGTCAGCGCTTCCTTCTGCAGGTCGTCCAGGTTCGAGCGCTGCGCGATCGCGTCGGCCATGCGCGGCACGAATGACTCGGCCTGCTCCTTCTGGCGCTGCACCGACGCCAGGCGATCGATCTCTTCCTGGGCCCGGCGCTCGGCGCGCTCACGCTCGGCACGGGCCTCGATTACGGCTTCCACGGCCTGCGCGAAGCCGGGCGAGGCCGCAGCGCCTTCCGCGTCGATCGCCGGCAGCGCCGCGCCACCCTCGACCGAACCGGCGGCCAGCGAGGCCACGTACTTCTGCAGCGTGTCGACAGCCTTCTTCAGCTCGACGTTCGACTTCTCCAGCGCCTCGATGCGGTTGGCCTGCGCCGGGTCGGCTGCGACCACGACGTGCTCGTCGCCGGGCTTCGTCGTCTTGCTGGCCAGTTCGCTGCGCAGGGCGGCCAGTTCCTTCTTCAGGTCGCTGATCGAGCTGTCATCGGTGCGCACCGCGTTGGCCGGGATGTTGGCCTGCGGGGCGGCCACCGGGCCGGTGCCGAGCACCGACTGGATCATGCCGGTCGCGCCGGAGACCACGGCCACGACGGAGAGCAGAACAGAGAAGACGATTGCAACAAACAGACTGAAGCGGTCCATGGTGTTTGCGTGGCGGATGGCCAGGATCGAACGGAAGTTGGTGGGACTCGGCGGGCGGGCGGGCGGGCGGTCAGGTCAGGTCAGGTCAGGTCAGGTCAGGTCAGGCGCTCTGGTCGCTGAGGATGCCAGCGTTGCCCGCCGGAAGTCTCGTACAGCAAGTGGTGCAAACCCGTGCGCCGGCTGGCGGTGTCGGAGATTCCGTCCGGAATTCGACCAGCCGCAGGGCCCGTCCCGGTGGGGGCGCGAAGGGTCAGTTGGGTTCGGATCGCCGGTTGGGCATGAGGCCAGCCGGGCGGCTCCAAGGGGCGGATTGGGTTCGCTTCGTCGTACAGCGGTCCTGACAAGAGTATGGAAAGGATCTGAATGTTTTTGTTTGAAATTGGCGTCTGGTGCCAACTGGCAGCGTGCAAAACGAGAACGAAGAGTGAAGTTGAAGGAAGCTCCGTCAGGGCGCCGAGAAGCTCGATTGCGCGCTCCCGGGTCTCCGGGCCTTGCCCTTGCCCTTGCCCCCTTCACACCTTGCCCTTGCCCTTGCCCTTGCCCTTGCCCGCATTCGTTCCAGGCGAGCCGGGGATGTAAATCCCCGGAGGGAAACTGGCTGGAACCGTGTGACCTCAGGAACGCCCATTTCAAGGTCGCTGGCGTGAGTCGTTCACATCGCGCCGATACCCCTCCGGGGATTAACATCCCCGGCTCGCCTGGAACGAATGCGGGCAAGGGCAAGGGCAAGGGCAAGGGCAAGGGCAAGATGTGAAGGGGGCAAGGGTCAATCCCCACGCACTCCGCACCCGCCATCCAACGGCCGCGCCCGTTGCCGCGTAATCTCATCGTTGTATAAGGGAGCACCTGGCAGCCGTCAGGTCCCCGGCAGACGATCCAGCAACGCACGACGACGCACACGCGACGCAACGGGCCACAGCCCGGGAGCCCACTCCATGGCCGCATCCGCCACCCTCGCACGCGACCTCAAGCCGATCGCGCTCACCGGCGCCGACCGCGAACTGATCGGCCGACTCCGCGAGGCACACCGGCAGATCCTCGCCGAACTCCGGCGCAAGATCGTCGGCCAGGATGAAATCCTCGAACAGCTCCTGATCTGCTTCTTCGCCGGCGGCCATGCCCTGCTCGTCGGCGTCCCCGGCCTCGCCAAGACCCTGATGGTCCGCTCGCTGGCCGAAGTCCTCTCGCTCGGGTTCAACCGCATCCAGTTCACGCCCGACCTGATGCCCTCCGACATCACCGGCGCCGAGGTCATCGGCGAGGACGCCGACACCAAGGAGCGCGGCTTCCGCTTCCTCTCCGGCCCGATCTTCAACAACATGATCCTCGCCGACGAGATCAACCGCACGCCGCCCAAGACGATGGCCGCGCTGCTCGAGGCGATGGAGGAGTACACGGTTCACGTCGGCGGCAAGAAGTTCGAGATGCCGAAGCCGTTCTTCGTGCTCGCCACGCAGAACCCGATCGAGCAGGAGGGCACCTACACGCTGCCCGCGGCCGCGCTCGACCGCTTCATGATGAACATCTACGTCGACTATCCGCCGGAACAGACCGAGATGAGCATCGTGGAGATGACGACCTCGCGCGACGAGGCGAACCTCCCGGTGGTGCTGGCCAAGGACGACATCGACAAGGTGCTGCAGCTGGCGCGTCGCATGCCGGCCTCCGACGAGATCGTGCAGTACGCGACCGCGCTGGTGCGCCACACCCGCACCAACGAGTCGCCGCTCGCGGCTGTGCGCGAGTACGTCGCCTGGGGCGCGAGCCCGCGCGCGACGCAGAGCCTGCTGCTCGGCGCCAAGGTGCGTGCCCTGCTCTACGGCCGCGAGGTGGTCACGCCGGCCGACGTGCGCGCGATCGCGCTGCCGGTGATGCGGCACCGCGTGATGTGCAACTTCCACGCGGACAGCGAAGGCGTGACCGTCGACGAGCTGATCCGCCACGTGGTGCGCGAGGCGCCGCGCCCGGGTGGCGACGACGCGCCGGGCAGCGCCGACATCAGCTACCAGCCGACGGCCGAGCATGCCGACGTGGTTCGCTCGCTGCCCGTGGCCAGCCGTCGCACGCTGGGCTGGGTGACGATCATTGCCGTGGTGCTCGCGCTGATCGGCCTCGTGTCGCACTTCGCGCCCGCGCCCGCCGGGGCCAGCGCATCCGGTGCCTCGGCCGGCACCGGCGTCGTGCGCACGATCTCGCACTTCACGTCGATCTTCAGCGGCAACCGGGCCGCGTGGTACGTCAGCGCGGCCGGCACGACCGGGTTGGTCTCGCTGATCGGCCTGATCCTGGCCGGGCTGCTCGCGCTGCTTGGCCAGGCGCGCGGCCGTTATCCCGGTGCCGGCCTGCTGCTGTGTGGCGTGCTGGTGTCGGTCTGCGCGGCCACTGCGATGATGCAGCCGCCGCCCGGCCCGGCTCCCGACCAGGCGGATGCGCCCGACGCCCCGCCCGTGTCGCTCGAAGCTGGCGGCACGATCCTGCTTTCCGGCGCGCTGCTGGCCGTGCTCGGCCTCGTCTCGCTGGCGATCCGCGACTGGGACCGCTACGCCGGCCTCGCGGCGGCGCTGCCCGAGAGTGCGCGCGCCACGTTGCGTCCGCCGACCGGGCTGGTCGCGTGGCTCTGGGGCCCCGAGACACGGCGCGAGCTGGAGTTGCGCGCGCGCGCGCTGAAGCCGAAGGAGGAGCCGCGCGTCGAGCGCATCATGGCGCGCCGCACGACGCGCAAGCGCATGGCCCCGCTCGACCTGACGATCGCGCTGAGCCTGCTCGCGTTCGCCGGCTATCACCTGCTGAACGCCTTGTGGATCAACCTGTCGACCACGGATCGCATCGCGACGATCCCGACTGCGGCGCGGATGCTCGCGTCGTCCGCGAATGTGCTCTTCACCGGCCTGCTCGCCAGCTCGGCCATCGGCATGCTGCTGCGCAAGGATTTCGGCAAGGTGCTGGGCGCCGTCTCGCTGGGCCTTCTGACGCTGGTCTCGCTGATGACCTTCATGTTTTCGGAGGGCATGTTGCACCCGTCGTTCAGTGCGATGAGTCTGTTCCGCATTGACCTGTTCCAGAACATGGAGTTCGGCAAGGTTCTCGACAGTGGTGCCTTGTTCAACATCATCGCGCCGATCGTCCTGCTGGTGGCGCTGTTCTGGCGCCGCGACGAGTGAAGCGAGCGCGCGCGGCGGGTGAACAACAGCCGCGCCGCATGTGGCTGTCTGCGTTGTTCCGATGCGAATCGTCCCATCGAGGAGCCCTCCGGGCGAGCCGGGGGTGTAAGCCCCCTTGGCGCTAAAACAAGAGCCGCGAGCGCAAGCGAGCGGGCCCCGTTGGGGGTCACGCCTG
>JBFWQT010000323.1:0-8294 GCA_050249295.1 Planctomycetota bacterium | reverse complement strand
CCTTGCCCCTCCCGCTGCCCGGCGAGCCGGGGACGTCAGTCCCCGAAGCGGTGTACATCGACCTCCCGACATCATCGCGCGTTGCCGCAATGCCCCTCCGGGGACTCACGTCCCCGGCTCGCCTGGAACCTCTGTGGTAGCGGGCAAGGGCAAGGGCAAGGGCAAGGGCAAGGCCAAGGCCAAGGCCAAGGCCAAGGGGTGACAACGGCACTCCAACCGCGCCAGACACATGTAGAATGCAGTGGCCTCGCGGCTGGCGGAGCGGTAAAACTCACGGTCCTGCCGCGCACCTCCCACCAGCGCGTATCGGCAGGCCCGAAAATAACGTTCGACCAGGCGAACCCGCGGTTCACCCCGTCGTAAACACTTCCACGCGTGCCGGCTGGCGTCCGCCGACCGGTACTCCCAAGGTCCCCTGTAGTCCAGTCCCGTGGTAGTCCCGTGGCCCCCGAACAGCGGGGACGTCACGGACCTCTCGCCGCGATCATCGCTCGAACGTTCGCCCCGCAAAAAGGTTCGCGAACTGTCGACACGGCCGGGGCGAGCTGTCCAGACACCCACACCCAGGCCCGCTGGCCCGCTGTTGACCCCTGCCGGGCGGCAGCGCAGCCAACTCCACTCTCTCTCAACTCCCCCCACTTCTCGAGGAGCCCGATGATGTCCGGTAAGCACCTGCTGGTCGTGTTGCTGGTTGTGATTTTCTCGCTTGTCGCTACCGCTGGCATCGCGATGGCCGACGACGAGGGCAGCAGCAAGAAGGAACGTACCCTCGGCGACAACATCATGGCCTCGATGCCCGTCGGCGCCGTGATCATCCTCGTCTCGATCGCCATGATGGGCCTCGTGATCGAGCACTTCGTCAGCATCCGCCGCGACAAGGTGATTCCGCCGGAAGTCGTGAGCGAGCTGGAAATCCTGTTCGACGACGAGGACTACGAAGGTGCGCTGCAGTTCTGTGAAACAACGCCCGGCTTCGTGACCAACGTCGTCGGCGCCGCGCTGCCCCGCATGAGCCAGGGCTACGACGCGATGGCCAGCGCCATGCAGCAGGTGGGCGAGGAAGAGGCCGTGAAGCTGCAGCTCAAGGTCAGCTTCCTGTCGCTGATCGCCGCCCTCGGCCCGATGCTCGGTCTGTTCGGCACGGTGACCGGCATGGTGAGCGCCTTCAACATGATCGCCACGAAGACCGGCGGCGCCAACCCGCAGGACCTCGCGGACGGCATCTCGCAGGCCCTGATGACCACCGTGATGGGCCTGATGGTCGGTATGCCCTCGACCGCCTTCTACTTCTTCTTCAAGAACCGCGTGACCAAGCTGGTGCTCGAGGCCGGCGTGATCTGCTCGGAGCTGATCGACCGCTTCCGTCCGGTTGAGGGCTGATCCGCACCGTCGCAGTATGAGGCGCTCCCCGGCGGTGACCGCTACCGCAGCCGCCGCCGGGTGAGCGCAACCCCCTTCTCACACTCACGCACCTCATTCACCCTCGCGGGAGACACCACCATGGCATTCGGATCGAAAAACAAGGGCGGGGACATCGAGGGTGACATGACCCCGATGATCGACTGCGTGTTCCTGCTCCTGATCTTCTTCATGCTGATCTCGGAGATCACGCAGGCCGACCTCGAGCAGATGAAGCTGCCCGAGGCCTCGATGGCCAAGGCCGACGAGAAGCCGCCGAAGGACCGCCTCGTCGTCAACATCGTCAAGCAGGAGCCCAACGACCCGAACGTCCGCGACGGTCTGGTCAAGATCAAGGGCAAGCCCTACGGCCTCGGTTCGCGCGAGCTGATCGACCGCCTGACGATCGAGGCCGACATCGAGCGCGGCGACCGCGGCATCAGCAAGCGCCCGCTGCTGATCCGCTGCGACCGGCGCGTGCAGTTCCTCTACTTCCAGCAGATCCTGATGCTCTGCGCCAATCCCAACCTCAACATCAAGATGAGCAAGATCCAGATCGCGATCGCCAAGGACCGTGACGACGGCTGATCGCAGTCTGCGACGTACTCACCTTGACCGGTCAGGGACCGGAATCAACGATTCGAACGGAGACCACCATGGGCGTTGTGCAGGACATGATGGCGGAAGAAGCAAAGACGGATATGACGCCGATGATCGACGTCGTGTTCCTTCTGCTGATCTTCTTCATGTGCATGAAGTTCAAGAGCTACGAGAAGAAGCTCGACGCGGATCTGCCAGAGGACGAGGGCCTCTCGATCTCGACGCCGACGCCAGTGCAGCAGTTGCGCATCGGGCTCAACCTGCTGGCCGGCGAGAGCGACAAGATCCAGATCCTGCCCGACCCGCTGAACGAGTACTTCAAGCCGATCCAGTGGCGCGAAGGCGCTGCCGGCAAGCGCGAGATGTTCAAGGAGCTCGAGGAGCAGATCCGTCGCGGCTTCACGTACATCGGTGACAAGATCGAGGTGGCCCCCGGCGAGCGCGTGCCGTTTGACTACGTGGCGCTCACGCTCGATGCGATCCACAAGTCGCAGGACCGGGTGCCCGACGCGGACAAGAAGCGCATCACCTTCAAGGCGGCCCCGCCCGGTGGTGGTTGATCCGCGACCCAGTTGAGTCATGCGACGGCGCCGGGTGAAAGCCCGGCGCCGTTTGCATGTCGCGGCTGCGTCGCGGTCAGCGCGTCGTCGTTCATGCGATCCAGGTCTCGTGCACGTGCACCCATATCACGCCGTGCCGGGCCGTCGGTTGTTCGCGCATCACGGCGCTGCTCTGTCGGCGGGTCTCCCGGCCGTCGCGCGCCTGGCACTCGTGATACGTCGCCAGGTGCAGTCCGCCGCCGAGTTCGCGCACCTGCAACTGCTCGATCCAGATCCGCATGTGCCGCGAGCCGTGGCCCTCGTACAGTTGCGACAGCAGCGCCTCGCGTGCGATCCGTTCGCCGCCCGGCGTGACCAGTTCGAAGTCGTCAGCCATCACGGCCGGCGCCGCGGCCCAGGCTGATTCGTCCTTCGGCAGCGCGCCGCCGAACCACGCCACAAAGAACTCGTGCAACTCGCGGATCTCACGTTCAATCGCGTCACGCATGGTGGTGGTCGCCGGGTTGGCATGTGTGGCTCCACAGGATTCGCGCGGAGTGTTCCAATGCCCGGCATGAACGACAACACCGATCAGCCGGCGCCCGCCCCGCACCGCCGTCGTGCCCGATACCGTGGCACGCACCCGCGCGCATTCCACGAGAAGTACAAGGAGCATGCGCCGGAGCAGTACCCGGAGATGGTCGAGCACGTCCGCGAGCAGGGGCGCACACCAGCCGGGCAGCACGTGCCGATCATGGTCGACGAGGTGCTCGACGCGCTGCAGCCCGCGCCGGGCCAGCGTGGTGTGGATGCCACCCTCGGCTACGGCGGACACGCGGCCGCATTGCTGGCCCGCATTGCACCGGGCGGCGAGTTGCTCGGCCTGGACATCGACCCGCTGGAACTGCCGCGCACGGCTGCGCGGTTGGCCTCGCCTGCGCTGCACACGCGGCAGACCAACTTCGGCGGCCTGCTCGCCGCGCTGCACGCACAGGGCTTCAGCGACGGCGTCGACTTCATCTTCGCCGACCTCGGCGTGTCGTCGATGCAGCTCGACGACCCCGCGCGCGGCTTCTCGATCAAGCAGGACGGCCCGCTCGACATGCGCATGAACCCCTCGCGCGGCATCCCCGCTTCCGAGTGGCTTGCCCGCGCCACGCCGACGAAGCTTGCCGCCGCGCTGCGCGATCATGCCGACGAGCCGCGCGCCGACGAACTGGCTGCTGCGCTGCTCGACGCGGCGGCAACGGGTGAGTTGCAGACCACGCATCAACTCGCCCGGGCCGTGCGCGACGCGATCCGCCACGCTGACGACGAGGCCGCGCAACTGGCCGTGCGGCGGGTGTTCCAGGCGGTGCGCATCGCCGTCAACGACGAGTTCTCGGCGCTCGACTCGCTGCTGCGCCAGCTGCCCGACTGCCTGCGCCCGGGCGGCCGCGTGGCGATCCTGTCGTTCCACTCCGGCGAGGACCGCCGCGTGAAGCATGCGTTCCGCGATGGCCTCCGCGCGGGCGTCTTCGATGCGGTCGCCACCGAGGTGGTCCGGGCCAGCGGCGCCGAGCGTCATGCCAACCCGCGCGCCTCGTCGGCCTTGCTGCGCTGGGCTCGCCGGTCGCGCCCGGACCGCCGCCCGACGGGCTGATCGCAGAACCCGCAGACGGTACCGGGATCGCGTTCCGGCCGTTGTTCCAACAACTGCGTCGCCCCGCATCGCCCACTGGCTGGTATTGTCCGCCGGACATCCCATCAACCCGAGCCCGCTTCAATCCATGAACCACCGACAACTGATTGCGACGATCGCGCTGCTGGCGATCTGTCTGGCGACGCCGCTGGCCACCGGCGTCGCGACGGCCCAGGACCCCGAACCGAAGACCGACCTGCCGAAAGAGTGGCTCGGCGAGTGGTCGGTCGACATCGACAAGCTGATCGCCAACAGCGCCGAACTGCAGGCCCTGCCGAAGGAGCAGCGCGAGGCCCAGCTGAACATGATCCGCGCGATGCTCGGCAGCATGAAGGTGACGATCGAGGCGTCGCGCATCGTGATGAACATGCAGGGCCAGGAGCAGGCCAACACGTTCGAGGTGGTCCGCATCGAAGGCAATGTCGCCACACTCGTGGTCACCGATCAGGCCGGCGTGCCGCAGGACGGCACCATGAAGCTCATCGATGCCAACTCGATGGAGCTGTCCGGCAAGTCGAAGGGCAACACGCTGTACCTCAAGCGCGAGGGCGGCCCGGGTGCCGTGGTCACGCCCGCGAAGAAGGAGCCGAAGGACGTTCCGATCGGCAACTGGCACATCAACGCGAAGGCGTCGATGGACCTCACGCCGCGCCCGGACGGCCAGACCGACGACGAGCGCGCGATGATGCAGCGCCAGCTCGAGCAGCAGGCGAAGGTGCTGCTGATCACGTTCACCGACAAGACGATGACGTGGGAGGCCACCACCGGCGGCTTCAAGGAGACGCACGAGTGGGAGGTCGTCGAGGTGGTGGACAGCGCCGACGGCAAGCTCAAGATCGTGCGCATCCGCCTGCGCAGCAACGGTGCCGAGGAGTGGGACAAGGGCGAGATCACGATCGTCAACGACGACACGATGAACGTCGTGCTCGGCAACGAGTCGATGGTGATGGAGCGCGGCCCGTACAAGGCCGATCCGGCGCCCACGCCCACCGGCAAGCACGCCGCAATGCTCGGCCGCTGGAAGATCAATGTCGAGGCGTCGGTGCGCGCCCGCGCCGCCAACGCCGGCAAGACCGAAGAAGAACTGGCCACCGAGATCGCGCAGGCGAAGGTGATGGCTGGCCAGATGACCTTCGAGTTCACCGCTGACACCATGTTCGTCTACATGGGCGCGACGAAGATTCCGCAGGCCACCTACAAGGTGCTCTCCACCGAGGGCGATGTCGTGACCGCTGAAATGACGACGATCGAGGGCGACCTGAAGAAGAGCACGATCACGGTCACCGAGGGTGCGCTGGTGATCGACACCGGCGACGGCGAGCCGCTGCACCTGCTGCCGGCCCCGAAGGAAGGCGGCTCGGGCGACGGCGACGAGTAGTCGCTGCTGACAACCGCAGACAACCCGACTCATGGCACGGCGGCTGGCGATTGCGTCAGCCGCCGTTGCCGTCGAGAATGGTGTATCCGACACATCCGGCACATCCGCCGCACCGGTGACCGCATGAGCGAGAAGAGCCAGTCGTGGGAGGTCCTCAAGGCCTCCGTCGAACGCGTTGGCGCCAAGGCCGTGGCGGCGCACCTCAAGGTGTCGCAGGCGCTGGTCTACAAGTGGTGCGAGAAGCCGCGCGACGACGATAACGAGGACGGCGAGGTCGGCTCGGGCGCGCGCAACCCGCTGGACCGCGTGCTCGGCGTGGTCGAGGCCACCGAGGACAACGCGCTGGTGCGCTGGATGTGCGAGCAGGCCGGCGGGTTCTTCACGCCCAACCCCGACCACATCGGCGACGTCGCAATCAGCTCGATCGACTTCCTCGACAAGACCCAGGCGATGATCCAGCAGTTCTCCGACCTGCTGCGCGTGCTCACCGAATCGAAGAACAACGACGGCCGTATCGACACCGACGAGTCCAAGAAGATCCGCGGCTCGTGGGAAGAACTGAAAGGCCAGGTGGAGAGCCTGGTGGTGGCCTGCGAGCGCGGCCTGTTCGACCAGTTCGACAAGGACGGCAAGCGGATGCCGCCGCGACGCTGACCGGCGGATTGACGGATCACATGGACCACCGCGCGAAGGTCGAGCACTTCAAGCAGCAGCTGACCGCGGCCGGTCGCAACTGGAAGGCCGACATCCCGCAGGTCTGGCGCGTGATGTGGTGGTTCGGCTCGCAGATCCCGCCGCCGCACTTCATGCCGGCGCGCCAGCTGCGCAAGGTGTTCGGCTGGTCCACGTTTGCCGGCGCCCTGCCGATTGCCGGCGTGGCCTTCTGGCACATGCGCTACTCGCCGACCGGCATCGCCATCGCGTCGGTGCTGGCGGCGGCGGGGCTCGCGCTGCTCACGGCCCTGGTTGGCGCGCATGTGATGCAGCGGCTCGCCCGTCGGCTCGACCTCCTGCCATGGGAGCACTATCCGCACGGCTTTGCGCGCCCTGTCGAGCGCGACCCGGAAAACCGCGAATAGCCGCGCGCGAGGGTGTACCCTCAATGGGTCACTGCCCCGGACGTGCGATGAGCAAGACCACGCGATGCACCCGCTGCGGCAACGACCGACCCGATGACGGGCCGGACTCGACCGCTGTGTGCCCGCATTGCGGCGCCACAGCCGACGACAGCATCACGCCGGCGCGCGACGCCAACACGCTGCTCGTGGTGTCCACCGATGTCGCGCCGCCCGCACCGGCCAGCAGCGACGCCACCCTGCTCGACCTGACGCACGCGACCGCCACGCAGAGCGACGTCGACCACTCGACCTGGGACGAGTCCAACGCCGACACGCGCCACATCGGCACCAGCGTGATGGCCGCCGAGGCCGCGATCGACTCGCTGCGCAACAGCGGCACGCTGCGCCACATCATCGGCGCCGAGATCGCGCGCGGCGGCATGGGTGTGATTCTCGCCAGCTCCGACCAGCACCTGCGCCGCGAAGTCGCGATGAAGATCCTGCTGCCGGGTGCGGCGAAGGATCCCGACCGCCTGCAGCGCTTCATCGAGGAGGCGCAGGTCACGGGGCAGCTCGACCACCCCAACGTGGTGCCGGTGCACGACCTCGGCATCCTGCCCGACGGCCGGCTGTACTTCACGATGAAGCTCGTGCGCGGCCGCAGCCTCAGCGACGTCGTGCGCAAGCTGCGCAGCGGCGATGCCGACACCGCGCATCGCTTCGCGCTCGCCCACCGGTTGATCATCGTCCGGCAGATCTGCCTGGCCGTCGCGTTCGCGCACTCGCGCGGCGTCGTGCACCGCGATCTCAAGCCGGACAACGTGATGATCGGCGACTACGGCGAGGTGCTCGTGATGGACTGGGGCCTCGCGCGCGTCGGCGACCACCCGGACCGCACGGCCACGCGCCTCGTGATCACCGATCGTGCAATTGCCGAGGAAGGCAGCGGTGTCGCGCGCACGCTCGACGGCACCGTGGCCGGCACACCGGCCTACATGGCCCCGGAGCAGGCCGCGGGCAAGGTGAACGAGATCGACGCGCGCAGCGACATCTGGTCGCTCGGCGCGATCCTCTTCGAGCTGCTGGCGTGGCGCCCGCCGTTCGAGGGTCATACCTGGAGCATCCTGCAGGCCGTGCAGACGGCCGAGCCGCAGTGGCCCGGCGAGCGCGCCGACGACCCGGCCTACCCGCGCGAGTTGCTGGCGATCGTGCGCAAGGCGATGCAGCGCGACAAGCGCGACCGCTACGAGACCGTGCGCGACCTGATCAACGACATCGAGCGCTTCCAGGAAGGCCGCACGGTGGGGGCCGCGAGCTACACCACCGGGCAGATGATCGCCAAGTGGGTGCATCGCCATCGCGCCGCCGTCATTCCCAGCGCGATCGGCCTGACGCTGCTGCTCGTGCTCGGCGTGAGCTTCCTGATCAACACCATTGCGCAGCGCAACGAGGTGCAGCGCCACGCCGAGGCCCTCGCAATCGAGCGCGACAAGGCGCGCGAGCAGACGACTCTGGCGATGAACGCGCTCGGGCAGGCCAACGTCAATCTGGCCGAGGCGCTGTGTGCCCGCGCGCAACAGGCGATCGACCAGCATGACACGCTGGCCGCCACATTGCTGCTGACGCGCGCGCGAGAGCTC
>JBFWQT010000322.1:0-8382 GCA_050249295.1 Planctomycetota bacterium | reverse complement strand
AACCGCTCAACACCGCTCGCGCTGCGATCCTCGCAACCACCTCGCAACCTTGCCCACGCCCGGCAGGGCGTGGGCTTCAACTGCAAACATCACCACCCCCGAACCCCAACCCCCACAACGCATGACTGTCGACCAGATCATCAAGGCCTTCCTCGACGGGGGCATCACGCTCGGCATGCTCGCGCTCTTCGCGTGGATGATCATCAAGCTGCCCGCGATGATGCGCGAGGCGATCTCGCTCGCCACCGCGCCCACCACCGAGGCGATGCGCGCGCTCGCCACCAACATCGAGAAGATGCAGACCGAACTCGAACGCCTCAGCGTGCTCGTCTACCTCTCGCAGGGCCGCGCCGCTGCCAACGCCAACGCGAACGCGAACGCAAACGGCAACGAACCGCCGGGCGCCGCCAGCCTGCGCACGCTGCTCCGCGCGACCGGCCTCTCGGCGCCACTGAAAGAGGAGGTGCCGCAGTGAGCCACACACCCCACACCACGACGATCCTGCGCGCTGCGCTCGGCCTGCTCGCCACCCTGCTGCTGGCCGGTTGCGGCGGCATCTCGCCCGAACGGCGTCACGCCGAACTCGAATGGCAACTGCGGCACCACATGCCGACCTGGACCGCCGACGAGTGGAACGCCTGGGAGGCTGAACTCGCGGGCGCGCTCGACCAGCCGCCGCCCGATCCGCCGATGTTCCCCGGGCACGGCGGCGCCAGCGAAGAGGAGTTCATCACCAATGGCGACTGAGCCACTGACACCCGCGCCGACTCCGACGCCGGCCGACTTCCGCCTGTTGCGCGAAGCGCTCGTGGCGCAGCTGCCGCAGCTGGCCGACAGCTGGTGGCGGCGCGTGCGCGAGGCAACGAAGCGCGCGAGCAACGACGAGTTGCTGCTGCTGCGTGCCGAGGCCGAGAACCGCCTGCAGCACGAAGACCGCCGTCGGCAACGCGCGGTGCTCGATCTGCTGTTCCGCGTGATCGGCTTCTTCATCGGCGAGAACGCCGACGCGAACGCAGGCGACGACGCCGACGCCGGCGAGTGACCTGACATGCGCGTCACCAGGAGCGGCCGGCAGATTTGTCCGGTCTGCCGCCGCTCCTGGCGGGCGCGATCTTCGACTCCACATCCGCTGCAACAGGAGACCACTCGATGGCAGCCAACCCTTCATGGTCCGAAGTGTGGACGCAGATCCGCGCGAGCGTGAAGCTCCTGCGCGAGACGTTCAACTTCGGATCGCAGAACAGTGACAACCTCGTCGACCTCGTCGACGGCGTGCTGGCCGATGCGAAGGGCGCGCACGCGCCGCGCATGGTGCAGGCGGCCCGCACGATCCGCGCTGGCGTGGCCGATGCGCTGGGCCGCGGGCGCGAGTTGATCGACCCGTGCGTGCTCGAGCTCGGCCGCATCATCGACTCGCCGAAGAGCAGCATCGCCGGCATCCTTGATGATCTCGCCGACTACATGCAGGCCAACTCGCTGAGCGTCGTCACGCGCGACATCACGCGCGGCAGCGTGGCCGCGCCGGGCAGCAACGTGGGCGACGGCACGGTCTACGCGCTGACCGTCAACGAGAACAACGTGGCGATCGAGGCTGGCGGCCCGTTCGTCACCGCGCTGGAGTGCACGGCCGACACCAACACCGGCACGCTCAGCGGGGCCGCGGTGTTCGATGTGTTCACCGATGGCGCGCCGCCGGCGGATGCGCTGGTGTCGGGCGATGGTCTTGCTCGCCGGCTCAACGTGCGCGCGCGCGCCGCGGCCGACGGCCTGCTCGGCAACCCCTCGTTCCGCTCGTACAACTCGGCCGCCACGCATCCGTTCTCGCCGTGGCTCGTCAGCGGCTCGTCGCCCAGCTACTCGGGCATCACGCAGAGCAGCAGCGGCGCGCGACCCGATCGCGGCACGACCACGCCGGCGAATCCGCTCGGCACCGCCACGTCGCTCAAGCTCGACGGCAACAACCTCGCGGTCTACCAGATTGTGCCGCAGCAGCTCGACCCCGACCGGCCTGTGGCGCTCGTCGCCTGGTACAAGCCGGTGAGTTGCGACGGCAACCTCTACCTCAAGCTCGGCAGCAGGAGCGTGAGCGTCGCGCTGAGTGGTGCGAGCGGTTGGAGTCGTCTCGCAATGGCCACCACGGCCGATTGCTGGTACTCGCAGTTCCGCGACACGCCGTTGACCGTGCAGGCCTGGCTGCAGGATCGCAGCGCCGGGTACGTGCTGATCGATGAGGTGCTGCTCGCGCCGATGGACTACTACAACGGCCGCTGGTTTGTGGTGGTGCCGGGGCAGAGCGACTTCGAGGTCGGCGACCGGTTCACGTTCAGCGATGCGAGCGCCAACGACCTGAACATCCAGGGGTGGATCGATCGCCTGTACGGCGCGTGGATGCCCCATGCGAGCGGGGGCGCGGCGACGATTGCGGATCCGGCGTGATGCGTGCGGTTCCGGTCCGGACCGTCCGGTTCAAGCCCACGGGCTGCTGCCCGTGGGTCACCGCTCGCATACGCGCGACGCCGCGATTCACACACACTCACGTCGCACCGTTACCCACGCCCCGCAGAACGTGGGCTTGAAGGAGAACTCCCATTCACACCGATTCACCGCGCCCCTCCCCCTCCGCGCGCTTCTTCTACGGAGACCCCGGACGCTACGCGCGCACCCTGCGAGACCGCCTCGCACCGGGGCTCCCTGGCATCGCCGATCCGGACTTCGCGCTCGCGCACGATGGCGACATCGTCGAGAAGCTGCATCGCGATCCGGTGATCGCCAAGGCCATCAACCAGCGGCTGCACTACACGGCCGCGTGCGACTGGTACCTGGAGGCACCCGACCACGGCAGCCGCGAACTGATTCCGTACTTCGACACGCTGCTCCGCCGCATCGAGGGCTTTTCCGCGGCCCGGCTGAACCTCTCGCGCGCCACGATTGAAGGCACGCGCTGGGCACGCATCATCGGTCGCAGCGGCGTCGTCAATCTGCTCGGCGATCGCGACGAATCGCCGCAACGTTGGTGGTGGATCGAGCAACTCGCCGACATCGACAAGCGCCGCCTGCGCCTCGATCGCGAACCGGCCGATCACCACGGCGACAACGACAGCGATGCGCCCGGCGACAACTGGTTCTGGAATCTCTACGACCCGCTCGCCGACGAGTGGCGCCGCGTCGAGCATCCCGAGCACTTCATTCGCCACACTGCGTGTCCCGACGAGGGCAGCCTCGGCTACGGCCGCAGCCTGCTCGAGTCGCTGTGGTTCTACTGGCGCGCCAAGACCGCGCTGTTCGGCTACATGTGCGAGGGCGCCGAGCGCTTCGCGTTCCCGTGGATCGTCGCGCGCATCGGTGCCGGCAGCGAACTCAACCAGGATCCCGCGCTCGGCTCGGCCTTCCCCGCAGCCGACGAGCGGGCCGACGCGCTGATCGCCGCGCTGGAAAAGATGCGGCGCGCGAGCGTGCTGGTACTCGACAGCGAGGACCAGGTGCAGACCGTGGACCTGTCGGGCCAGGGCAACGCGTTGATTCTCGACCTCGTGCGCTACGTCGATCGCTGCATGGTCGAGCTGATTCTCGGCGCCAGCATGCCCACCGGCAGCGGGACGGACACCGGGGGCGGCAGCTACGCGCGTGCGCAGGTCGAGCGCGAGAGCACCGACGACCTGCTGCAGTTCGATCGCGAGTCGCTGGAGGACACGCTGACGCGCGATCTGATCGGCGCACTGTGGCGCTACAACCGCCCGGCGTTCGCCGCGCTCGGCCTCGATCATCTGAATCCGCCGTGCCTGCGACTGGGCCGCGCGCCGCGTCGCAAGCCGGACGATGCGATCGCGCTGATCGAACGCTGCGCGCGCATCGGCGTGCCGTTGCTCAGCAGCGAGGTCTACGACGCGCTCGGCTTTGCGCCGCCGACCGGCACGCCGGAGGTGCTGGCGTGGAAGGCGGGTGAGTAGCGCATGCCACGCAGCACCTGCAACATCGCGATGCGCTCGGCGTGCGCAACCGACCCCGTCGCCGGGTGCGTCGCGCGCCGGTTCGGGCTCAACGATGTGAGTCGCGTGCAACCGCCGGACCACGCGGCGGCGACCGTCGAGCTGTGTCGTCTCGCGAGGGCCCCCGGCCGCGTGATCGCGCTGACCGGGCCGTCGGGCAGCGGCAAGACGCGCATGCTCGAGCACCTGCGAGCGGACGGCGATTGCATCGACCTGGATGCGATGCAGATCGACCCGGAACGATCCCCGGCGTGGCTCGTCGCGCGCCAGGTCGCGGGCTCGACGATCGCGTTGAAGCGGCCCGCGCCGGAGCTGATTGACGAGTTGCTGCGCCTGCTCGCGCGGTGCGGCATGGCCGAGGCGCATCTGCTGGTTCGCCCGGCCGGCACGCTCTCGCAGGGCGAGACGTTCCGCCTGCGGCTTGCGCTGGCGCTCGCGCAGAAGCCACAGCGGCTGGTCTGCGACGAGTTCGGCGCGATGCTCGACGACATCGTGGCCGGGACGATTGCCGCCAACCTGCGCCGGCTGGCCGATCGGCTGGGCGTCACGGTCATCGTGGCCGCGCCGCGCGACGGCTTCCTGGATGCACTGCAGCCCGACGTGCACGTGCGCTTCCGCCTCAATGCGTTGCCCGATGTACGCCACTGCGAGCGCGTTGCCGACACGGGGCGGGCGGGCGCGGACGATCCGTTCGAACTCGTGCGCGGCTCGCGTCGCGACTGGCCGCCGTTCGCGCGGTGGCACTACCGCTCGCACACGCTCGGCTTCGTCTCGCACGTTTTCTTGCTGCGGCATCGCGAGCTCGACGAGGCCGTCGGCATCTGCGTCATCGGCATCCCGCAGCTGCACTCGGCGGCGCGCAACGCATTGCTGCGGCGGGTGCAGGTGGCGGGTTGCCCCGAGAGCACGCACGCGCGCGGCAAAGCGACGCGAGCATTCACGCAGTGGCTCAACCGGTCGGTGCGCGTGGTGCATCGCGTCGTGATTGATCCGCGCTTTCGCGGGTGCGGTCTCGGCGCGCGGATCGTGCGCCAGTCGATCGAACAGCTCGACGACACGATCGCGCTGGTCGAGTGCTTCACGTCGCTCGGTGGCTACAGCGGCTTCCTCGATGCGGCCGGGTTCGCGCGCGTCGGCGCGGCGAGCGAGCCGGACGCGCACGTCGAGCGGCTGTGCGAGTGGATCGCTGCGCGCGGGTTCGCGAGCGGACTGCTCGACGACGAACGCTCGGTGCGTCGCTGGTACCGCGGGCTGACGAGCAGCGAGCGCGGCGAGTTCGACGGGTTGCTCGCGAAGGCCTGGCGGTCGCGGATGGGCGCGCGCGGGTCACGCTGGCACGGACGGAAGTGCGGTAGCGGGCTCGCGGGCCAGGCGATCGAAGGGCTCGCCGACATCGTGCGCAACCGCGGACTCGCGCCCTTCTACTTCGCGAAGGCGCGCGATGCGCAGGTGCAGGCAGCGATCGAGGCGCTGGCGCGGGGTGAGCCGCGCGATTGATGCGGCGCTGGCATTTCGCGGTTGCCCACGGGCAGCAGCCCGTGGGCTTCAACCGGCACTGCGACACGACACGACACGACACGACACGACACGACACGACACGACACGACACGACACGACACACGACACAACACGACACACGACTCGACACACTGAAGGAGACCGAATGGAACGCGGACACATCTCGACATCGTCCGATCTCAAACCCGTCACCACCGACCTGCCTGCCTCCGATGGCTCGTGGGTCGAAGTCACCGCGGCAGCGGTCGCGGGCGTGGTGGCAATCGGCGTCAGCGCGGCACACTCCATCATGTGGATCTTCGCCGACAGCTCGAGCGACGCCGACACCGATCACGGCAACGGCAACTACGCGAGCTATCGCGGCGACGACATCAACTACGAGATCCCGTGCGCCGGTCGCGGGGCCGGCAAGCCCAACCTCTACATCCGCGCGCTCAGCGAGGCGTCGGGCACCACGGCCGGGATCAGCTACTGGGCGATCGCCGGCTGCGAGGGCTGAACATGGCCACACTGCACGACCACTTCCAGCAGCACGACCGCCCGTTGCAGAGCCCGCGACTGGGCGGCGGCCGCATCGGGCTGCAGTTCCCGGCGCATCGACAGACCACGGGCGACGCGCCGATCACTTTCGCCTGCGATGATCTCGCCACGATGCCGGTCGCGGCGTACTCGTTTCGCCGGCTGTTCACGTCGCACAGCGGCGCCGTCATCCGGCTGCGACGCGGCAGCGACGACGCCGAGCAGGACTTCGGCACCGATGCCAACGGCGACCTGGACGAGGCCGCCATCACCGCATGGCTCGCCGGCGCGACCGGCTACCTCGTCGGCATGTACAACCAGGCGGCTACCGGATCGGTGACGCAGGCCACGACCACCGCACAGCCGACATACCAGGCTGCGCCGGCGCACCTCGACCATGCCGCGTGCAGCTACGACGGCGGCGACGACTGGATCGGCGAGGCGACGAGCCCGGTGTCGGCGCTGCCGTTCACGGTCTACGTCGTGTACCAGCCGAGTGTGTCGTACGGCTCGTCGGACCTGATCTGGGGCATCGGCGCGGTGTCGACGGCCTCGTACGTGCTGTTCGCCACCGGCAGCGGCATCCTGCTGCGCGCGCGCAACGGTGGTTCGATCGGCGACGCCACCACCACGGCGGCCACGGTGCAGAACACATCGCACCTTGTCGAGGCGCGACTCGTCGCCACCAACGAACGCTACGTGCGACTCGACGGCGCGGCCGAGGGCAGCAACACCACGTCGGTGGCGCTCACGCCGAGCGGTGCGCATCGCATCGGTGCAGCCGCCGATTACACGGCCGAGGCGACCGGCTTCGTCCCCGAGGTGCTGGTGTTCGACAGCGACCTCGCGCTGAACGCCGACGACCGCAACCTGATCGGCGCGGCCTCGGAGTACTGGGGCTGCAGCTACACGCCGATCATCAGTTGACGTCAGTTCGTGCCGTGGCGCGCTCGCGCGTGGCAAACAGAGCAAATCGGAACGCATGCACGATCATGAGCGCGGGCGGAGGGTCGGTGGTGGTGGCGGGCAGGCGCGATGCGTCGACTTCCACCGCCACCGACGGCCGGCCGATCACCGACTTCTCGTGGGTGAACACGAGCGGCACGGCCGTGCCATCGGCCGCCTGCCAGGCGGTGCGCCACACGCCATCGGCATCGGCGCGCGCGGCGACGTCGGCGTACGCGACGTCCAGCCACTCACCGCTCATGCCCGCGACGCGCACCGCCACGGCGCCGGCCTTCAACGGACGGGCGGGGTCGTCAGCATCGGGCGGCATCGGCGCAACGGGCCACTGCGGCTCGAGCTTCGGCGAGGCGTACCACATATGGAACGGATCGCGCGCGTAGCGCTTGTCGTAGAGCGGCTTGCCGCTGCGCGTTGCGCACCACTGTGCGAGCGTGTCGGTGACCATCACGCGCGTGTCGGGATGATGCGCGTGCCACCACGACCACGTGACGAACTGCGCCGGCAGGATGCGCATGCGCGCGCCAGCATCGGCGGCCGGGCCTGCCACGGCGCGGGCCTGCAACGGGCTCCACAGGCTCTCGCGCGCCGCGGCTTCGGGGTTGCGTGTGCCGGGCGCGGCATGCCGATCGAAGATCAACGGCGTGTGATTCCACATCAGGCCGCTGTGGCCGAACGTCTGGTCGGCGTGCCGTTCGAGCACCACCGCGCAATCGGAGTACGCGCTGAAGCACACCAGCACCGGCACGCCGCCGACCGTGTCGTTCACCACCTCGTGCCACTGGAGGATCACAATCGGCCAGCAGCGCGCTTCTCCGTTGATCGTCACGCCGACGACGCGATCGGAGCTGACCAGGTAGTGGCCACGCATCGACTCGTTGAGCGCGGCGACCTCGTCGGGCGTGACGTGCGGCGGCTCGACCAGCGCGGCAAGGCCATCTTTGGGCTGTCCGCTGGCGGCGAGCACGGCGCGATCGACGAGCAGGTTGTCGAGGCGGAAGCCGTAGGTGTCGGGGTTGCGTCCGTCGCCGATCGCCGGCGTGCATCCGGTGCCGAGCACGAAGGCGACCTGCCAGGTGACGATCATCGCGCAGAGCACGAACGCGATCAGCAGCGCATAGCCGCCACTGCGGAAGTCCAGCATGCGCGGCCGCGCGGCAGGCGTGGAGTTGCTGTCGGTGTGCGTCGCCGCCGGGTCGCTCATGCGCTGCCTTCCAGTGCGCCTGCTGCCGCGGAGTATCGAACGCGCGGCGCGATGCCGCAAGCGCGCGCCGCCCAGCTGAAGGCTGTACGTGGATCTTTCCGGACAGAGCCGCGACCGAAAGAGCCTGTCCGCGAATTGCACTTCCGGTTCCGGGCGAGCCGGGGGTGTAAGCCCCCGGAGTCTGGTTCTGGA
>JBFWQT010000321.1:0-8383 GCA_050249295.1 Planctomycetota bacterium | reverse complement strand
GCGTTCGCCGGTGTGCTCGGCGTCGGCGTGGTGTTCGTGGCGGTCGGCCGGTTCGTGCTGGTGCCGTGGATGTGACCCGTGGCATGTGAGCCGGCATCCCGCTTCGCACGCGGGGCGCTTCATCCTGCGATGAAGCGCCCCGCGGCATCAACTCGATCTGGCCTGCGATGTCACTGGGCGGCCGGAGCGGCACCACCACCAGCGGCGGCCTCTTCCTTCTTCTTCTTGGCCAGGTTCTTCTTCTCCTGGCTGATCGCGGCGATCAGTGCACCGGCGGCCACGCACTTGAGCGGGTCCTTCGCGGCGCGCACGTTCTTGATCGTCAGCGGCAGTTCGACCTTCTTCATCACGCGCTTGAACTTGTCGATGAAGCCGGGGGGCGCCGAGGTACCGCCGCCGATCACGATCTCGATCGGGTCGTCGAACGACGCGGCCTGCTTCTTGAACTGCACCTTGAAGTTCTCGAGCGTGTAGGTGATCAGGTCCTCGTAGTAGATGTCGAGGGCCTGCAGCACGCGGTCGCTGGTGTCAATGTTGTTGAAGTCGAGCTTCTTCTCCTTGACACCGATCACGCGGCTGACCGGCTGGTTCGTCACCTTGGCCACCTGCGCGTCGACCCAGTCGCCCGAGCGGCCGGCCGAGAAGGCGACGAGCTGCTTGGCGCGGTAGGCGGCCACCAGGTTCACCATGCCGCCGCCGAACGAGATGCCGATGCCCGAGAACGGGATGACCTCGCCGCTGTTGGTGGTCACGGTGGGGTTCTCGGCGAAGATGATGCCGAGCGACTCGTTGATGACCTTGACTTCGTAGCCGAGGCCTTCGAGGAAGCGGCGCAGCACCATCTCGTGATAGACGGTGTCGAACGAGGCGTCGACCGGGTTGGCCGGGATCGTCGCGGCGACGACTTCGCCGGGGAACGACGCGCGGCCGATCACGCCTTCGATCATCACCTGGATCATCGCGGCGGCGTCTTCTTCGCCCGGGTTGAGCACGCCGGCCGCCATCGGACGGCGGTAGTTCTCGGCCTGGCCGGTGACCATCGCGAACTTCAGCGCGTCTTCGCCCACCACGTAGAGCTGGTCGCCCTTGGTGATGTAGAAGGCGCCGGCCTTGCTGAGCATCTCCTCGGCGAAGTCTTCGTTCGGCATCGAGAAGAACGCGTCGCGTTCCGACGTGAAAATTTCGCGGCCGCCGCGCATCTCGGCCCCCACGATGAAGGCGGTGCCGATGTCGATCGCTTTCGCCATGCTGTGTCTCCTTTGTCGAACCTGTTGACGTCTGCGGGCGTGCAGGCTGTGGGGTCGGCTCGCCGGTGGTCGAGTGGTGAAGTGAGGTGCCCGGGTGGCCCGGCGGGCGGGCCCTGGCGGGAAGTTGAGCGGAGGCGGACGGCGCCGCAAGGTGCCGAACGGCCGGGGTGGGAGGTGGGCGGATTCTACGACCGGCCATGCGGGCTGGCAACCCTCCCCCGGGCGGACCCCTCCTTCCGATGTGCACGGCGGAGGCGTTCGGGGCGGTCGAGTGTACTCGTCAGATGATCGCCGGCGTGGCGCCGACGTGGGCGACCCGACCTGCCGGCGCGAGCCCGCATGAACCTTCCTGAACCTTCCCGGCCGGCCGGCGCTCCACCTTTTAAGGGAGGGTCGCACTTGCATTCGCGACCCCGCCCGGCGAAGCTTGCTCTCGGCCGCGGCAACCCTGGCCGCTTCACGAGGAAGACCACCGATGAACCCGACTCGCCCCCGCAGCAATTTCCCCCGGCTGACGAGCCTCCTCTGCGTCGTCGCGGTGTTCGCCGTTCTGGCCCTCGGCGTGCCGGACACGGCCGCGGCCCAGGACTCGAGCGGGCGCTACGCACCCCGCGTCAGCGGCGAGGCCGGTGGCCAGTCGGGCGACTGGGAGTGGACGTTCCCCGATTTCGTCGGCAACGTCGGGCTCGGTGCGGCCACCTTCGCCAGCCTGCCGGAGTTCAACGGCTCGATCGGTGTGTTCTACCGCCACCTCGAGAGCTGCAACGGCCCGCTGTACATGGGATTCCGGATCGAGCCGTTCACGATGGGCACGGTCTACGACGATGGCGGCTACCCGGCGCTCTACAGTTGGTCGTCGCACGCCGAGTACACCCTGCGGCTATACAGCGACCTGTCGTTCCCCGAGTTCTACGTCGAGTTCGCGGCCGGCCTGCAATACACGCGCTTCCGCACCGCCGACAGCCTCTCGGACATCACCGAGAACGGCTTCTCGCGGCAGGAATTCGGCCGCTGGCGCGGCACCGTCCGCCTCTCGGTCGGCCTGGAGTTCGACTCGGTCGGCCTGGAGTTCGGCTACACGCGCATCGTGCCCGAGATCACGATGACCTACACCACCTATGTGCCGAGCCAGCCGACGCACACCGAGTCGATCGACGGACTGTGGTACTTCAACGTCTACTTCCGCTTTGACTCCTGACCGGTGCTGACCGGTATGACCGGCCTGATTGCCGGGGCGAAACCTGCCACCTGCCGGATCCAATTGCTAACCTCCCTGCCTGGCGTCCCCCGGTTCTGCTGCACGAGTCTGCCCTGATATGCGCCAGCCTCTGCGCTTGCCAGTAACCCTCCGGTGCCTGGCCGCATTGTTCGCCGTCCTTCTGGTGGCCGGCTGTGCGTCCGTCCACTCGCCGGACCGGACGCTGATCCCGCCGCGCGTCACGCCCGAGTGGGAGCCACTGGCCGCTCCGTCGGTGCAGTGGCGCGTCGGCCTGCTGCCGCTCGTGGCTGACCGCGACTTCGAGACCTACAAGGAGACCGTCAACGCGACGCGCTCCGACACGGAGTTCAAGAAGGTCTATCCGCTGCCCGACGCGGGCATCCAGGCCCGCCTCATGCGCGACGTGGTCGACGCGGCCAAGCAGCTCCACACCTTCAACGACATCACCTACCTCGACCGCCCCGGCGACTACCAGATGCCGGCCGTGCTCGAGCAGGCCTGGGACAACGGCATGGACGTCGTCGTCCGGCCGGTGCTCGAGGCCAACGAGTGCTACTACGTCGGCCAGACCGACGCGTTCGTGCCGAACATGATCATCTGGCTCGTGCTGAGCCCGATCCCGACGTGGTTCATCGCCGACCAGAAGTTCGGCACCGAGTTCCGCATCCGCCTCGAGTTCTACTCGACCGCCACGCGCGGCGACGCGCCGTTCCAGAAGAAGCAGATCACGTCGGGCAAGATCGAACACACGCTCAACGACTTCCAGCAGAGCTTCGACCTGTTCGGCATCTTCAAGACGCCGGGCGGCCTCGACGACGGCAACTGGGAGTCGATCGGCCTCAACATGCTGCCGCTGGCCCGCCAGAACGTGCAGCGCCAGATCGTGCAGGCCTCGCGCAGCGGCGAGATGCAGCAGTGGTTGCATGAGCGCCGCGCCGACCTGCAGAAGACGCTGGCGCTGTCGGTTGGCACGCCGCCGCGCGACATCAACCTGCCGCGGTTCGGCGCCGAGGACTCGCGCAACGTGGCCGAGCTGATGCTCGGGCGAATACCGCCCGGCGAGAAGGCATACGCCGCCGAGTGGGCGATCCGCGTGCTCGACGGCCCGCGTGCGACCAGCGCGGCGATGCTCGACGACGGCGTGAACTTCCTGGAGAAGCACGCACGACGCGGCGACCGCGTGGTGATCGTGCTCTCGCTGCGCGGCATGATCGACAACGACGGCAACGGCTGGCTGCTGCTGGCCAACTCCGACCGCGACACGTGGAAGACCAACTCGGTGCCGGTCAGCGAGTTCGCAAAGCGCCTGTCGAAGGTGGGTGGCTACATCGCGCTTGTCTCGGCCGTGACGTGGCAACGCGAATCGGAGCCGGCCTCGCACGACGAGGGCGGGCGCGATGGCCGTGACGGATTCGATGGTCGCGACGGCTTCGATGGCCGTGACGACGGCGGCGAGGACGAGAGTGCCGACGACGCGCTGGACCCGTGGGCGCCGGTTCTGGCGCTGCCCAACGACGTGGTCGTGCTTGAACACAGCCCGGGGCTCGACCCCGTCCTGGAATTCGACGAGATCAAGGGCAGCGTGTTCATCTCGGAGTGCCTGCGCCGCATCGCCAACGGCACCACCGCCGACGGCAACGGCGACCGCTGGCTGTCGTGGGACGAGATCGGCCACAAGGTGCGCAACGAGGTGATCAACCTCTCGTATCGCGAGGGCATCCGCCAGGAGCCGACGCTGCTCGGCAGCGCGAAGGCGCGCAACCGCCCGTTCCTGCCCTTGAAGGATGCGCCGCCGCTCGACGAGGAAGGCAACGTCGGCACCGACACGCCGACCGGCCCGGGCCCGGCCGACATCAAGACGCTGGAGCTGCACGAGGTGCTGCGCTCGGTCTCGATGCCTACCGGCTGGGTACTGAGTGAGAAGACCGGCCCTGCCAATGCGCCAACCTCGCTGGTCTACGAAGACGACTTTGCGCGCACCAATGGCGAGCCCGTATCGAAGGTCACGATCGAGGCGATGCACGTTGACGCCGACGCCGACCTGGCGGCGATTGCCACCGACCTGGCCACGCCGGCCGGCGCCGAGTGGACGGCTGACCCGGCCAACGCGCTGAGCATGGGCAAGCGCGACTGGACTGCCGTGCATTCGTCGCTGCCCGACGGAAGCCAGCGCACAGTAGCCGTGCTGCGCGCCGGCAACGACGTTACTGCCGTGGTGTTCACGTGCATCGGCGCGCAGGGCACCGACGCGTGGGCGCGCGAGGCCACGTTCGGCTGGGTCGGTGATCCCGACGTTGCGCCGCCGGTGGATGACACCGCCTTCCGCGCCGCGCTGGCAGCCGCACGCGCCGCGCTCGAACGCGGCCAGCAGCTGGTCGCCGCGGTGCAGGCCCCGGACTACGCGGGCGACGCGGCCAGCGACCTGACCGTCGCGCTGCTCGAGTACGACGACGCGATCACGCAGTTCGAGGCGGCGCGCGAGGCGGCCCCGCCGACGATCAGCGCCGAGGACGACGCCGCACTGACCGCGCAGACCGAGACCGCGCACACCGAGCGCAAGAACGCGAGCGACCGGCTCGACGCGTTGCGCAATACGCCGCCGGTGGAGGAGCCGTTCGCGCGCGCGCTCGCCGAGGCCCACGCCGCATTCGACACCGGAACGCAGACGCTCGATGCGCTGGAAGCGCCCGACTACGCCGGCGACCGCCGTGCCGACCTGAAGGCCGCGATCAACGCGTTCGACGTGACGATCGAGCGCGTGGACAGCGCGCGCGCCGCCGCCCCGGCCGACCTGAGCCCGGACGTGGACAGCGAGCTGACCCAGCTGGCCGACGCCGCGAGCACGCTGCGCGAGTCGACCCGGCGCATGCTCGATGAGTTGCCGGTGCCGCCGTCGGCGTTCGACCAGGCGGTGACCCTCGCCAGCACCGCGTTCGCCACCGGCTCGGTGTTGCTGCAGGCCGTGCAGTCGCCCGACTACGCCGGCGACAAGCGCGCCGACCTGGAGGCCGCGATCCGCGCCTTTGCCGACACCGCGACGCATGTGGCGCGGGCGCGCGAGCTGCAGCCCGCCGACATCACCGCCGAGCAGGACACCGCGCTGACCAGCCTGTCGGAGAACGCCGCGACCGGCGCGAGCGAAGCGCAGCGCATGCTCGACGAGATGCAAACGCCGTCGCCGTCGCCCTTCGACACCGCCGTGGCGGCGGCGCGCGAGGCGCTGCAGCGCGGGCAGACCAGCCTGGATGCGGTGCAGGCGCCCGACTACACCGGCAACGCCGTGGACGATCTGCAGGCCGCGCTGCTGGAGTTCGACGCTTCGCTGGCGCGTCTCGATGATGCGCGCACCGCGGCCGGCGACGAGTTGACCAGCGAACAGGACGAGTTGCTTGGCGGTCTCGCCGACACGGTGCGTTCCGCCATCGAGCTTGCCACCAGGCTGCTCGACGCGGCGCGCGAGCCGGCGCCGGACGAGTTTGCGCAGGCCGTCGCCACGGCGCGCGCCGACCACGAGCATGGTGCGTCGCTGCTGGAAGGCGTGCAGGCGCCCGGGTTCGGCGGTGACGCGAAGGCCGATGTGCAGGCCGCGATCGACGCACTGACATCGGCTATCGCGCACATCGATCACGCGCGCGAGCTGCAGCCGGCCGACATCACGCCCGAACTCGACGCCGAACTGACGCGCCTGGCGGAGCTGGCCGCCGACGATCTGCAGTCGGCGCAAGCGCTGCTGGCCGAGCTCAACAAGCCGAAGCCGACGCGCTTCGAGCTCGCCGTGGAGTCGGCGCGCCAGGCGCTGCTGCGCGCGTCGGATAACCTGGTGAATGTGCGCGCGCCCGACTACGCGGGCGACGCCGAGGGCGATCTGCAGGTGGCGATCATGGATTTCGAGAGCGCCGCCAACCGCCTGGCCGCGGCGCGAGCGATCCAGCCGACCGACCTCGACCCGGCTGTGGCCGACGAACTCACGGCCATGGAGACGCAGGCCGCCAACGGCCGCGCGACCGCCGGGCAGATGCTCGACGCGATCCGTAACCCGCCGCCGAGCCCGTTTGAGCTGGCGATGACCGCCGCGAACACGCCGCTCGCCGAGGCCCGCGCGCGCGTCGCCGCGACGCAGGCGCCCGACTATGCCGGGGATGCGCGTGCTGACCTGCAGGCCGCGATCGATGGCTTCGCCGCAGCAGCGGCATCGGCCACGGCGTCGCGCAACGAGCTGGCGGACCTCAGCGACGAGCAAGCCGCCGCGCTTGACGCCGTGATCGCCGCTGCCACCAACGAGGCTGCCGCTGCGAAGGCCGCGCTCGATGCGATGAACGAGCCGCCGCACGACTCGCCGTTCGATCAGGCGATCGCCGCGGTCAATGCGACCCTCGGCGAGGCCCGCGCGCGCGTCGCCGCGACGCAGGTGCCGGACTACGACGGCGACGCGCGCTCTGATCTGCAGCTCGCGGTGGACGGCTTTGGCCTGGCTGCCGAAGCGGCGTCGGCCGCTCTGGCTGATCTCGCATCCGACCTCACGGCCGAGCAGGCTGCGGCGCTCGACGCGCTGGTCGGTGCCGCAATCGCCGAGCGCAGTGCCGCGCAGGCCGCGCTTGATGCGCTCGACCGGCCGCAGCCGTCGGAGTACGACCTGGCGCTCGCCGCCGGCACCGCGGCCATGGAGCGGGGCCGCACGTTGCTCGATGGGGTGCAGTCGCCCGACTACGCCGGCGACGACCCCGCCGCCGATCTCGACGCAGCGGCGCAGGCGTTCGCCGAGGCCGCTGCGCAGCTCGAGCGCGCGAAGGCCGCGAAGCCCGCGGCCGCCACCGACGAACTCGACGACCAGATCGCGCTCGCCCGCAGCAGCGGCACGCTGGCCGCGGCGCTGCGCGACGAGTTGCGTGACCCGGGCGCCAACGACGAGGCCGAGGCGCTGGTCGCGCAGGGCCGCGTGCCGTTCGAGCGCGGGCGCGACAAGTTCAACGCCACGCAGCGCCCGGACTACGACACGTCGCGCCTCAAGGCCGATCTGCTCGCGGCGATGTCCGCGCTGCGCGAAGCCAGCAGCTGGTTCAGCAAGGCGGTCACCCGCGCGCCCGGGTACGCGCCGGCGCAGACCGCCCTCGACGAGGCCGCCGCACTGATGGCCACCGTCGAGCAGAAGCTGAAGGACCTTGACGGCGAGTGACCCCGGTCGTTTCACAGGACGCTGCCGGTGGACTCATGATCGAGGTTCGCGTGACGTTCCGCATTCTCCCGCTCGCGGCCCTGTTGCTCTTCGCGGCGGCCGGCTGCAACGACACCGGAGCCGGCAACACCAACCGCAACGGCAACACGTCGCGCAGCGCGCCGCCGTACGAGTCGCTGGCCGCGGCCCTGCAGTCGCCCGACGCCGCGATTCGCGCGCTCGGCGTTCAGGACGTGGCTGCGCTGGATGCGGCGCAACAGGCGACCTTGCAGCGCTACATGCGCGAGCGCGCCGTCGGCGCGTTACACGCCGACAGTGCCGATGCGCTCGCCGACGCCGCCGCCAACCGCGGTCATCACCTGGCCGCCGCCGCCTGGCTCGGCTGGGACATCACGCCGCCGCTGGCCGAGCCGGCACGCCACGAGCGGCTGCTGCGCACGATCGACGAGTTGCTCGCGGGTGGCGACCGCGACACGGCGATCATGCTCTGCGACCTGCGCCTCACCGGCAACTATCCGCCCGCGCTCGAGGCTCGCCTGGCCGAGTTGCGCCAGCGCGCGACGGCCATGCCGCCCGGCAACTGACGTTGGTGGCCGCACCGCGACCGTGAGTGAGCGAACCGGAGCTGCCAGCACACGATGCGCCTCCAGGAGCCCCGTGAGGGGCGTGAACCGTTTGCGCCACAAGAGCCGCTCCTTGCGGTCGCGGCTCGGCTCTTGTGCCCGGCACCGCCGTGGGCACACA
>JBFWQT010000320.1:0-8388 GCA_050249295.1 Planctomycetota bacterium | reverse complement strand
GCGCAAGGAAGGTGATGGCGAGCAGCGGAAGCGGCCTCCCGGCCGCTGAGCAGCGCAGACGAGCCTGACGCCGCGATCCGGTCGCGCAGCAGGAAACCGTCGCTCGACATCTGACTTGAGACACTAGGACGCTCAGCCGACGTCGTCGGCGCGCGAGGCCTTGCTGCTGCCACCGGCATTGGAGACCGCCGAGCGCGGGCCGCCGGCCGGACGCACCTTGACGGCGCCGGGCAACGGGGCGGGCGCACCGCCGGGGAAAGGCGACGCACCGCGCGGCACGTGCACATGCTGCGGCGCCGTCGGCGAGGGCAGCACCACCGTCTCCTGCATCTTGCGCTCCTCGGCCTTCTTGAAGCGCGGGTCGTCAATCAGGTTGCCGCCACCTTCGACGAGCCTGGCCATCGCATCCCAGACGTTGTACTTCTGGACGCTGCCGGTGTTGATGTGCGCGGAGAGCATCGTGCCGAGGTGGAGTTGCATCTGCGCGAGGTCGGCCGGCGAATCCATCGTGGGCCAGAAGTCGAGCAACTGCACCGTGTAGCCGCCGTCGCCGACACCGGCCACCGAGTGCGCGAACGCGTCGGGCGCGGTCATGCCCATCGGCGGAATGAACGGCGCCTCGATGTCGCGCATGCCCAGCATGTAGAGCCCGCCGCGGCCGTTCGGGCCGATGATCACGTCCTTCTCGACGAGCCACTCCATGGCGTCGCGCAGGATGCTGACCGGCAGGCTCGGCGTGGTGCCCGCGATGAAGATGATGCGGCGGAACTCGCGCTCCCACAGCAGGGTGACGAGGCCCATGATGCGCTGCGCGAAGTCGCCGCTCTCGCGCGCGTCCATCGGCAGCGTTTCCCACGAGATGCTGATCGGTCGCGCCTGATCCTCGCCGGGCTTGTCCACCGCAAAGAAGCAGGTGGCGAAGTCCGACCACAACGTCATCTTGTTCTCGATGTCGTTGATGATCGCGTTCTGTACGACGAGCAACTCGTCGTTGGCCAGCACACCCGCCAGCGGCGACTGCGGATCAACACCCGGATCCGGGTGATGCGTCACGCAGACAATGGCATTCTGTGACCGGTTTTCCTCGGCGGACGACGACAATCTCACATCCCGCTCCTGCTGGGCTGCTGGGCCTGCTGGCCTGCCAGGGCCGGTTTGGCGGCCCGTTCGTCTGCCGGGCGTGGGGCATCGCGGGAGTATACGGACGCTGCCGCGCTGGTTCAAGCGCGCGACCCCTGTGGCGCGCTCGCGATTCGGGGCGAGGCGGTCGGGGCAAGAGGAGAAGCGGAAAGTCAGCCCCGACTCCCGGTTCACGCTCAGGGCATACGCGACGCAAGGCTGTCCGCCAGGTCGTTCAACGCACGGCTGGCCTCGATATCGCCTGCGTACCGCGAGTTCCCGTTGCGCGTGTCGAAGGCCGTGGCCAGCTCGTCGAGCCGGCCCTCGCACCATTGCAGCAACTCGCCCGGCGGGTAGCTCTGGTCGTCGCGCGGCGGCAGCGGGATGCCGTCCGGCATGCGCAGCTTCACCGGCGCCTGGTTGGCGCGGTTCATGCGGTCGAACAGCAGGCGCAGGCCGAGCAGGTAGCAGAAGTGGTCGAGCGGATCGCCGGCCGTGACCAGCGCGCGCACGGTGCGCTCGAACATCTTCACGCCCTCGGCGAATCCGCCGGTCAGGCCGAGGTAGTTGAAGTGCCGGCCGAACGACTGCAGGAACTGGTCGGGCCTCGGCAGCGTCATCTCGCGGCCGCGGTCGTGATACTGCTTCGCCTCGCGCAGCCGGCCGAGCTGCAGCAACGGTTGCAGCACGCGGCCGTAGCTCGAGTGCGGCTTGGTCTCGCAGGTCAGCTTGCCGGTCAGCACCGGTGCATACTTCTTCAGGCCCTGCTCGAGTCGGCCGCGATCGAGCTCGTAGTCGGCGATCGTGTCGGTCTCGCAGGCCTCGCAGTCGTCGTTCTCGTCGTACTCGGCGTCCTGCCACTTCGCGTAGAACACGTCCTGCTTGTCGGGCTCGCCCATCATCTCGGCCACGCGCTGGCGCATCAGCCAGACCGGCCGCATCGTGTTGCCGTTGCGCCGGTAGCGCAGCTCGAAGTCGTCGAGCGATTCCTCGATCTGCTGGCGCGAGATCTGCGGGAAGGCCGGCAGCGCGGAGACAATCCACTTGTACTGCCAGAACAGCTCGGCCTCGTGGAAGTCGTCCGGCTTGCGGTCGCACATCGAGAGGCACCACGAGAACGTGACCAGCGCGAGCTCGGGCTTGCCCGAGAAGTAGGCGTAGCCGGTGAGTTCCTGGCGAGCGCGGAATGCGAGGTGCGTGTCGCCGGTGGTGTCGGCAAGACGCACCGCCTCCTCGCCGAGCGCGACCTGCAGCGGCCCGCGCGGCATGTCGTCGGCTTCGTCGATCAGGTCCCAGACGCGGTCCTCGACCGGTTCGTGCGGGTGGCTGCTGTCGGTAGGCATGGCGGGTTACTTGCCGGAGTTGTCGCGCGGCTTCGGGGTCTCGCCGGCCTCGTACCGGCGGACAGCGGATTCGATCTGATCGACGCGGTCGAGGACAGCGGACATGCGCGATTCGATCTCGCCGAGCCGGCCGACGAGCACGCCGATGCGCTGGCTGAGTGCGGCGATCTCGCCGATGAGCTGGTCGCGCGAGGCGTCGGAAAGGCCCTGTTCGAGGGCTTCGCGCCGCTCGACGAGGCGGCCGAGCTCGGTGCGCACGGCGCCGAGCTGGATGCGCAGGAGTTCGAGATCCTCGTTGGCGTCGTCGGCCTTGCCGTTGATGCTGGCTTCGGCGCGGGCAGCGGTCGCGCTGCCGACGACCCACGCGACCAAGCCGATCGCGAAGAACAGCAGGCCGGCAGCGAGCGCGACGGGCGGAAGCGTGCGCGCCAGCATGCCAGCGGTGTTGGCCTTGCGCTGACGGCCACTGGTGCGGACGTCGCCGGCCGGTGAGGCCGGTGAGGGCGGCGGCATCAGGGCGGCCGCGGTGCCGGGGACGGCAGCGACCGGGGCGACCGGGGCGGCTCCGCGGTGGAGCAGCGCGGCAAGGGCCTCGGGCGTGGTATCGGCGCCTTGCGGCCGGGTCTGGATGCGCAACTCGTCGGTGTCGTCGGCGAACTGCAGGCCGGTGGACGGAGCCGGCGAGGTGTCGACCGCGGCCGCGACCTCGACCTCGGCAACGGTAGCGGCAGCAACGGGGGCGGGGGTGGCGGGGGTGGCCGGTGCCGGCGTTGCCGGGGCAGAGGCGGCTGGCGCGGCAACCTCGGCGACCGCCGCGGCAGCAGCCGCCGTAACCGCGGGCGTCGCGGGCGCCATCGTCGCCGATTCGGTCTCGGAGGCGGTGACCGCGGTGGGTACCGGCACCGCAACCTTGCGGTCGGACGCGTCGGAGTCCATGCCGGCCTCGTCGACCAGGTCGACCGCCTCGCTGTCCACGTCCGGGTCGAACGTCGGCAGCGGCTCGCCGTCGCGCCAGTAGAAGAACCGGCGCGGCCCGATCTGCAGCATGTCGCCGCTGGCCAGCTTGCCGGCCGACACCTTGCGACCGTTGACCCGCACGCCATTGCGCGAGTCGAGGTCGACGATGCGGAACGTATCGTTGTGCCACATCAGGGTGCAGTGCCGGCCCGACACCTTGGTGTCGTCGAGGCGCAACTGGCAGTCGGCATCGCGGCCGACGACAACATTTGTTCCCGGAAGCTCGAACCGGTCGTCAAAGTCGTCGACACGGAGGAGGTAGAACCGACCCTTCCGGGGGTCACGTGCAGGGCTTGCCTGGCTGCCGCTCGGGTCCATGAATGAAGCTGCGAGGTTGCGTGTTGCAGGCTGACGTGAAAAGCACTAGTCTGTTGCGACTGGGCCTTGCCGGGAAGGGCCTGAGGCCGTGACCCACGGGGCCTTGCGAGGCCTGTGGTTGGCGCGGGCCCGGCAGCGTACGTCGCAGGACGTATTGCTTCTGGAAGCCCGCGCAGCCCGGTCCGGGCAGTATACCTTGTTCGACAGCCGTGAAGAGGCCGGGTTCGACGGAGGGGGTCGAGGCCGATGGGAATAGTGCCACAGACCATCAATCAATGGTTGATCTACATGGTGCCCGGGCTGTCCGAGACGGCCCGGTCGAAGCTCATGTCGATCCCCGGCCCGGTCGAGCGCCGCGGCCCGGTCAATGAGTTCCCCGAGCACCTGCGGGACATCCTGCCGCCCGAATACAACGGCGTGCTGCCCAACTCGTTCATCAGCTTCAAGCTGGAGTTGCCGCTGCCGGTGCCGTCGGAAGGCATGGAGGAGTTCCTGACGCCGACGTTCGGCGAGCTGGCCGAGAACGCGCTGCGCGAGTTCGTCGCGGTCGACAAGATCAACCGCGAGAAGGGCCTGCCGCCAGCGTCGCATGAAGCCGTGCTGAGCGTGGACGCGAAGATCAAGACCGACGCAGCCGTGCCGATGTACAGCATCCAGTTGCTGGACAACGGCCGCGGCATGCCGAAGGAGCTGGTCACCTACATTCTCGAGCACATCAAGAGCCAGCGCGGCAAGCCCTACCAGCTGCCGCTCGACTACCGCTGCGAGGAGTCGGGCAAGCTGATCGGCGGCTACGGCATCGTGATGGCCGTGAACTACGTGCTGCGTCTGCACGGCGCCTTCTCGGTGCGCGCCATCGAGGGCCGCGGCACCAAGATCCGCTTCGATATCCCGATCGAGTCGATGCACAACATCCGGAAGTACATCCCGGGTTGATGCGACCAACAGAATGACTGCGCAACGGCGCGACCTGACGGGTCGCGCCGTTGTTCTGTTGGTGGCGCGTTTCGCGTACGATGGGCGTAGTGGCGGGGCGACTCGACGGTGGCGATCCACATGGCAACTGACCTTCGATCGGAAGTTGAAGTAGCTGGCCTGCTCGGGCGCGGCGGCGCGATCGCTGCCTGGCTCGACGCCAACGAGGGCCAGGCGATTGACGATGCTGCGCGCGAGATCGCCGGGCTGTGGCGTGATGCCGTGGACCTGTTTTCCGCGCTCCCGCCGGAGGACCGCGCGCTGTTCGCCGACGCACTGATCGGGCGGGTGTTGCCGCTGATCGCGGAACTGGCCGGGCGCGTGCACGACCTCGCCGCCGCCGACACGTCACCCCGCAAGTCGATGCAACGCATCCGCAGCGCGGTACTGCGCGGCATATCGTCGGGCGACATTCCGCTGCGCGGCCAATCCCGCGGCCTGGACGTGGACGCGGTGTTGAAGGCATCGAGAGAGTTCCGGGCCGGGCTGACCCGCGATCAGACCGTCTGATGCGCAACTGCGTGTTGCACGCGATACCGCTGCCCCGGCTTGCCCGTGACGCTCCATCGCCCGCAGGAATGGGACATCCGGGACGCGCCCTGGCCGGATGAGCCGGGCGGGACGAAACTGCGGCCGGTGATGATCCTCGGCAGTCGGTGGAATGGCGAATCGACTGTCTTCGTCGCGTGCAAGATCACGCACACGCTACGCCAACGCCGGGATCGATTCACAATCGAGGAAGCGGATGACGGCTTTGAACTGACCGGGCTCGACGACACCAGCCACGCCCATCTGATGGAGTGTGCCGAGTTCGCATCGACCGAGTTGAAGGTCTACCGTGGCGCACTCCCCGAATCCCTGGCGGAGTTGGTGGCCGAGGCACTGCTCGATCTGATCTGACTTCTCGCACTCAGTACAGCGAATCACAGCCATCGAGCGAGGAGCCCTCCGGGCGAGCCGGGGGTGTAAGCCCCCATGGCGCCAAAACAAGAGCCGCGAGCGCAAGCGAGTCGGGCCCCGTTGGGGTCACGCCTGCAAGCCCACCGTTTGAACGCTGACAAGCGCGTTCACGAAACCTCGACGGTTGATCCGTAACCCGGGGCCCTCGGGGCCCGCTCGCTCGCGCTCGCGGCTCTTATGTCAAGCGCCCATCGGTGTAAGCCCCCGGAGTCTGGTTCTGGGACCAGCACATGACTGTTGGTCGCGCGGCGCGGACCTGGTGGTGCCGAGGGCTCGCCTCAGTACCAGACTCCGGGGGTTTACACCCCCGGCTCGGCCGGAGGGCTGCTTTGATGGGACGAGGACTTGGGATTCGCTGTACTCAGCTCATCCGCCTGCACACGTCAACCATCCGCGCGGCCATCTTCTGCATCGCCGTGATGCGGCGCTCGTCGGTGATCTTGCCGTCGACCCACACGTCCTTGAACGTCGAGACCGCGACCTGCTCGGGAATCACCAGCATGCCGATGTGACCGAGCAGCGCGCGAACCATCATCAGGCCGCGAAGGCCGCCCAGCACGCCGTCCGACGCGCTGACCAGCGCCGCGACCTTGCCGGTGAACGGCTGCGGAATCGGCGCATCCTTCGGGCCGGGGCGCGTGCACCAGTCGATGGTGTTCTTCATCAACGGCGTGATCGTCGAGTTGTACTCGGGGCAGGCCAGCAGCAGGCCGCTGTGCTCGTTGATCAGCTTCTTCAGGCGCGCCGCGTGCTCGGGCAGGCCGTTGGCCTTCTCGTCGTCGCCGTTGTAGAGCGGCATCGGGAAGTCGGCCAGCTCGACATGCGTGACATCGCCGCCGGCCTCGCGCAGGATCGACACGGCCACGCCGAGCACCTTGCGGTTCATCGAGTCCTGCCGGGTGCTGCCGGCAAAGGCGAGGATCTTCGGTGCGGTGGTCGCGTCGTTCATGTGTGCTCCTGGGACATGCGGAAGTCGGCCTGCCGAGGGTACACGCGGCATCCGCCCTGTAAAGCGCCATGCGGGCCGTGGGTGGCGGCAATCCGGTTTTTCTGCACCGCGGCATCATCCCGGTGGAACAGAGTGGATGTAGAGGGGCATGCGGATCAGCTCTGCAGTCCCTTCGATTTTCGGCCCGACTCGGGCCCCCTCAAGACGACACGGAGGCAATCTCGTGCTCAGGATCTTCACCCGCTTGATGCTCCCGGCGGCCGCGCTCGCGCTGTGTGCCGCCCCGGTGTTCGCGCAGGATTCCACTCCGCCGATGCCCGCCCCGCCCGCCCCGCCGGCTCCGCCGGTGATGCCACAGCCCGGTCCTGACGGTCCTGGCACGCCCGGCAACCCCGGCGGCCAGGCCATGCCGCAGATTCCCGAGCGCGTCCAGGAGATGGTCGATCGCCTGCGCAAGATGGTCGGCGAACTGCTGGAGAAGCTGCCCGACAGCGTGCCCACGCCCGACATGGAGAAGCTGCCGAAGCCGAACCTCGAAGAACTGCAGCAGCGCCTGCGCGACCTGATGAACCGCGAACTGCCCGAGCGCATGGAGCGCATGCGCGAGCAACTGCCGCAGCAGATGCAGGAGGCCCAGCGCCGCATGGAGCAGGCCCGCGAGCAGGTCCAGGAGAAGCTCAACGAAGTGATGCCGAAGGTGCAGGACGCGATGCGCCGCGCCATGGAACGCTTCATGCCGAAGAAGAAGCCGGGTGAGAGCCAGGAAGACGGCCACTGATCCACCGTCGGCGGTTGATTGAAGGTTGGTCGGTTGGAACTGGTTGCTGGTTGGTGCGGGTCGCCGGCGCTCAGGGACGGGCGCTGGCGACCCCGCCGCCACACTCCTCGCGTATCCGCATGCCGCACACGACGACGACGGCCCACATGGACGACGCGACGCTGCTGCAACAGGCTGCGACCGGTGACGAGTTGGCCCTCGCGGCGCTGCTCGATCAGCACCTCGCGGCCGTGCGCGCCTGGCTGTTGCGCCGCTGCGCAACACCCGACGTCGCCGACGAACTCGCGCTCGATGCCTTCCTGCCCGACCGCCTGCGCAACTTCTCCGGCGACTCCGCGCCGCGCACCTACCTGATCGGCGTGGCGCAGAACCTCTGGCTGCACCACCAGCGCGACGCGATCCGCGAGCGCAAGCGTGACGTGCGCCCGCTCGACCAGGCCGCCGACGTGGCCGACCCGGCCGCCGTGATGCCCGTCGAGCGGCTGGCCCAACAGGAACTGGCCGACCGCATCCTTGCGCGACTCGACCCGCGCGAACAACAGATCTTCCGTCTGCGCTATCAGCTCGGCCTCGAATTCGGCGAGATCGCCGAGGCGATCGGCGAGCACAGCGTGGACACCGTTCGCAGTCAGCACCGGCGCACGCTGGTGCGCCTGCGAACCGAGTTGCAGGAGCGCACCTCATGAACCAGAGCACCACCCACATGCCGCTGCCGACGGCCGACCAGCGCGAACGCGAAGCACTCGCCCGCCTGATCGCCATGCTCGACCCGGTCGCCTTCCGGCGCGACGAGCCCGCGGCCTTCGTGCCGATGGCGCAGACGTTGCTCGCCTCGGCCGACGAGTGCGCGCAGTTGTTGCTGGCGCACGCCGACATGCGCGACGAGAACGCGGCGCCCGCGGCTGATGCGCCCGCTGTGCTCGATGCGG
>JBFWQT010000319.1:0-8391 GCA_050249295.1 Planctomycetota bacterium | reverse complement strand
ACCGGCCCATCGGTCCGCTGATCAGCATGTCCATCAGGCCGCTGACAAAGGCCTTGGCGAGGATCGACTCCCAGTCGATCTTGAAGCCGCATTCGACGGCCCGTCGGATCGCGTCAAACGCAATTCGCCACGCCTACCGGACTACGTCGCCCCAGCAGCATGGCATGCGCGACCGAAACAGAGCCCACCAGACGAATCGAAGCTCCCTGAAGACCGGCATTGGGACAACCAAAGACAGGTCCTCGAAGTCAAGCAAGTCAGATATCCAGATATCTCTCTCCGGCAGAGAAACCTGTAGGTACGACGCAGCATAGCCCGCCCATTCTGAGTTGATGGAAGAGTCGTGGTTGCGCCTCAGTTGATGATACTCTGCAACCACAGCGGCGTCGTCAAGCAGTCCACCGCACCGTGCCTGGAGCACACTCGCAACATGGCTGTACAGTGCTGGCGCCGAGTGCTCAGTTTCCGTCCAGCACTCCAATGCGGCATGCGCCAGTTCTGCAGCAACCAATGCCATGAAAAGGTGCGCTTCCGTCGAAAACCCTGCAAGAAAATCGAGGAGCTCTTCGCGTTCCTCGGGCGGGAGTTCGTCTGGCATTGACGCCCTGGCTCGACGCACCAACGCACGCCACGGAGACAGTATTGTCAGTGTCGCTCGTGGAACTATTGCTGCATCCCGACCCATCCCCTATATGGCCCCGAGTCTTTGAATTGCGGTTGCTGTTGATACCGTGAGATTGACACTCCGGGCAGGTCGCTCTGGACGCGCCGTACGGCCTGCCCGGTTGCCCCCTGCTGGCATTGAATCGGTCGAGTCTCCGTTCAGCATCGAAGTACCGTGGATCACCAGCTGGGGCGTGACTGCTATTCCTGCTCTTGAACTGACCGGGGTCCAAGTCCTGCAGGAGGCTAGCGCGTCCTGAAAGCCCAAGCGCAGCCATTGCATTTCGCACACGCTGCAGCTCGCTCAGCTTGACTGGTATCCTGGACGTTTCGCCCAAGCCCGATTCGTTGCAATTATCATCCGCCGCGCTCCAGTCTCGTCAACATAGTTCGAAATCGCGATCGTGACCCTGTCGTGAAGTCCGGCCATTTGGTGTATCTGCGAAGCAAGCGATTCGTACCGCCGGGCCGTCTGATAGCTGTCGTTGTGGACAAGTAATCCGCCATTCTCTCCGACGAAGAATGTGTGGGCTGCCGCGACCTCGAAGTTGTACGTCACTTGCTCCAGTGGTGATATCCAAAGCCCACGGACCGCCACGTAACGGCCATCTTCCGTGATCAACACGTCGCCGTTCTTGATGTCCTTGGCGAGGATCCAGCCGCGTTCGACGACGTACCACTCTGTCCGGCATCGGCGCGGCACATTAGACTGACCGCACACCCCACGCGCCCGGATCGGCCTTCAGTGCTGCTGACCACTGAACAGGTGAACGCGCTCGCGCCCGACTCATCGTCGCAGGCCAACGCGAAGAAGTACGGCGTGGCCGGACGGTGGAGCAATGCGGGGCGGACGGAGACGGCCGCGTGGGGCGAGTGCGCGGGCAGCGGGATGACGCCGTACCAGACCTCGATCGACTTCTCCGACCTCGCCACGAAGTGCAGCTGCCCGAGCCGCAAGTATCCGTGCAAGCACGCCCTCGGCCTGATGTGGCTGATCGCGACCAATCCGGCCGGGCTGCCGGAATGCGAGTCGCCGTCGTGGTGGGCGGCCGAGTGGCTGGACAAGCGCGCCGAGAAGGCCGCGAAGAAGGACGAGCGCGCGGCGGCACGGAAGGATGCGCCGGTTGACGAGAAGGCGCGCGCCAAACGTCAGGCACAGCGCGGCGAGCGCGTGGCGCAGGGCATAGATGGCCTGGAGCTGTGGCTCACCGACGTGGTGCGCAACGGCCTCGGCACGCTGGAAGCCGATGGCCTTGCCGAGTGCAACCAGCAGGCGCGCCGACTGGTGGACTCGCAGGCGCCCGGCCTCGCGTCGTGGTTGCGCAGCATCGCCGACCTGCCGGGCTCGCTGCCCGATTGGCCGGACGCGATGCTCGGCCACCTCGGCCGGATGCAGTTGCTCGTGCACGCGTACCGGCGACTGGACGAATTGCCGGCCGATCTGCAGGAGGACGTGCGGCGGCTGATTGGCTTCAACACGGCAAAGGACGACGTCGCGTCCGGCGGCGAGCAGGTCAGCGACACCTGGGTGGTGCTCGGGCAGCGCGAGGAATTCGACGAGCGGCTGCGCGCACAGCGCACGTGGCTGTCCGGCCGGCGGTCTGGCCGCATCGCCCTGGTGATGCAGTTCGCGCCGGCGATGGGCATCTACAAGGAGTTGATCGCGCCGGGCAGCGAGTTCGACGCGGACATCAACTACTACCCTGGCGCCTGGCCGCAGCGGGCGCTGATCAGCGATCGGCGCGGGATGGGCGAGATCATCAGCGGTGAGATGCCGGGCTTCGATTCGTTCGCGTCGATGCTGGATCATGTGGCTGCCGCGCTCGCGAAGCAGCCGTGGACAAACCGATTCGGCGGCGCGCTGCGGCAGGTCGTGCCAGTGCCGCCGGCCGCCAACGCAACGTCGCGCGCGCTGTGGCAGCTGGTCGATCGCAACGGGCGCTGTCTGCCGCTCGCGCCGGGTGACCACTGGCAGTTGCTGGCCGCGTCGGGCGGCCGCCCGGTTGATGTGGCCATCGAGTGGAATCACCGCCATCTGACCGCGATGGCGATGATGGCCGACGGCCGCTACCGCACGCTCGGTGCCGGAGCCGACCATGCATGAACTCGTCAAACGTGCGCTGGTTGGAACCGGCGGGTCGGCCGTGGACGCGGCGACCGGTACGCCGGTGGACGCGCTGGTGCCGCAGCTGGCGGAGCACGGCAGCGAAAAGCGCCTGTTGCTGCTGGCCGGCAGTGCGTCGGTGTGTCGGGTGGCCGGTCGCCTGGCGGACACCGGCGCCGAGTTGCCTGCACCGGCTCCGGATGAGACGCGACCGGAGTGTGCCGCTGCTGCCGTCGCGAGGCTGGCGGAGTTGTTCGACGATGAGCGCAAGCTGCTGCCGGGTGTGCTGCAACAGCTGGACAATGCCGGGCTGCGACTGCCGGCGTCGCTGTTGCCGTTGGCGATGGATCGCGGCGCGCACAACACCCGGTTGCGTCCGCTGATTGCCCCCCTGCTGGGCGAACGCGGCCGTTGGCTGGCGCAGTTCAATTCTGCATGGCGCTGGGTGCAGGAGCATGTGCGCACGCGGTCGATCAACTTCGACGCGCCGATTGCCGATGCCGAGCCGCCGCCCGACGACGCGGAACACATCTGGGAGGAAGGCGCGTTGCCGGCCCGCGACACCGTGCTGCGGCAGATGCGCGCGCACGACCCGGCAACGGCGCGCAAGTGGCTCGAGGATGTGTGGTCGAGCGAGCGCGCCGACACTCGCGCGACGTTCATGACGGCGCTGCGCATCGGGCTGGGCATCGGCGACCTGGAGTTCCTGGAGGCGGCACGAAGCGATCGCGCAGGGGACGTGCGGATGTTGGCCGTGCAGTTGCTCGCCGAGTTGCCCGGCTCGCCACTCGGCACCCGCATGCGCGAGCGCGCCGAGGCGATGCTCTCGATCGCCGACGGCACACTGCAACTGAAGCCGCCGGGCAAGGTGCCGGATGACTGGAAGGCGGACGGCATCGACGACACGCCGCCGCACGGACTCGGCAAGCGCGCGTGGGCCGCAATCCAGGTGCTCTCGATGCTCGATCCGGCGCACTGGGTGGCGCACTTCGGTCAGCCGCCGGCCGCGATGGTGGGCCTTGCGGCGGCCAACACCGACGACGCTGCCACGCTGTGCCTGGCATTCTCGCGTGCCGCGCTGCGGTTCCGCGCGACCGACTGGATGGCGCCGCTGCTCGACTACTACCTCTATGATCAGCCGCCCGCGAAGTGGGACAACCTGGTGAAACTGGACCGGCTGCCGCAGGAACTCACGGCCGCCATGCCCGCTGCGCAGGCCGAACCGAAGGCCTGCAAGCTGCTCGACGTGGCCGACGAGGACTCGTCGTATGAAGCGGCGCTCGGCCCGGTGCTGTCGTCGCTGGGCAGCCCGTGGGGCGACGAGCTGTCGCAACGGTTCATGGCGCATGTGCGTGCCGACGTCGCCCGCAAGAGGCCCGGCGGCTTCCTGATTCGCCTGCTGCCGGTCGCGTCCACGGCACTCGCGGCGGTGTCGTTCGACGACGCGCTGTCGGAGTTGCAACCCAACGAGCAGATGCCGGACATCCAGCGTGCCGCCTGGATCGAGGAACTCCGGGCATTCCGCGAGACGATTGATTTGCGAAAGACCATCCTGGACGCCATCGGAGGGGCCAGACAGTGAACGCAAAGAAGAAGACGAGCAAGGCGAGGACCGCCCCGGCGCCGGCCAGGGAAAGGGCGAAGCCGCCAGCGGCATCGCGCAACGGCGGCGCCGCCAACCATGCGGTGTCGGCCATGCTGCGTGAACACGCGGAGAAGCAGTTCGCGCACGAGCTCGACGCGCTACGAGCAATCGACGACCGGCAGAAGCCTCCCGGCTGGAGCCTGTCGCCGTGGGCGGTGCGCACCTACGTGCTTGGCGGCACGCTGGACAACGGTGTGGAGATCGCGCCGAAATACATCGGCAGCGCGCGACTGATCGAGATCGCCGTCGCCACTCTCGCGACCGATCGCGCCCTGCTCCTCTACGGCCTGCCCGGCACCGCCAAGAGCTGGGTCAGCGAGCATCTCGCTGCCGCGATCTGCGGCGACTCCACGCTGTTGGTGCAAGGCACCGCTGGCCTCGACGAAAGCGCCCTGCGCTACGGCTGGAACTACGCTCTGCTGCTGGCAAAGGGGCCATCGCCCGACGCAATGGTCGAGAGCCCGCTGATGCGCGCGATGACGTCCGGTCGGCTGGCTCGCGTCGAGGAACTCACGCGAATCCCGGCCGAGGTGCAGGACACGCTGATCACGATTCTCTCCGAGAAGGCGCTACCGGTGCCGGAACTGAACATCGAGATCCAGGCGAAGAAGGGTTTCAACGTCATCGCCACTGCCAACAATCGCGACCGCGGCGTGAACGAGATGAGCAGCGCGCTGATGCGCCGGTTCAACACGGTGATTCTGCCGCTGCCCGACACGCTGGAGGAAGAGGTCGAAATCGTGTCGCGCCGTTCGGCCGAACTGGGTCGCGCGCTGGAGCTGCCGACCGAGAAGCCGGCGCTCGAGGAGATCCGCCGCGTGGTCACTGTGTTCCGCGAGCTGCGCGAGGGCCAGACGACCGACGGCAAGCAGAAGATCAAGTCGCCGAGCGGCACACTGTCCACGGCCGAGGCGATCAGCGTGGTCAATGGCGGGCTGGCGATGGCCGGCTACTACGGCGATGGCGTGATGCGCAGCGGCGACCTGGCGGCCGGGCTGACGGGGTCCGTCGTGCGCGACCCGGTGCAGGATCGCGTCGTCTGGCTCGAGTACCTCAAGACGGTTGCGAAGGATCGCGACGGCTGGAAGGACCTGTACCGCGCTTGCATGGAGTCGTTGTGACGTGACGTTGCACGTGTTCGGCATTCGTCACCACGGGCCGGGCTGCGCGCGCAGCCTGCTGGCGGCGTTGCGCGCGCTACAACCCGACGTCGTGCTGATCGAGGGCCCGCCGGACGCGGCCGACGTGTTGCAGCACGCGGCCGACGAGGGCATGCAGCCACCGGTCGCGCTGCTGGTCTACCCGCTCGATGGGCCGTCGGACTGCCTGTTCTACCCGTTCGCGACGTTCTCGCCGGAGTGGCAGGCACTGCAGTACGCGCACCACGCGAAGGTGCCCGCGCGGTTCATGGACCTGCCGGTGTCGCACATGCTCGCGTTGCGCAAGGCGCGGCGGCTGGAGGTGCGAGAGCAGATTGAAGCCGCTGGCCCGCCGGACGACTACGATCCGGACGACGGGCCAGACGACGGGCCGGACGATGACATCGCATTGCCCGACTTGCCGCCGTCGAAGCACCAACCGCTGCGCGATGATCCGATCGGCGCGCTGGCCCGGGCCGCTGGTTACGACGACCACGAACTCTGGTGGGAGCATCAGATCGAGCAACGGCTCGATTCGACCGAGCTGTTCAACGGCATCCTCGAGGCGATGGCCGCCGTGCGCGAGCACCGCGCCGGCGATGCCGACGACGACGCGGCCGAGAACGCGCTGCGCGAAGCATGGATGCGGCAGACGATTCGAGCTGCACAGAAGGAGGGCTTCCAGCGGATCGCGATCGTGTGTGGCGCGTGGCACGCTCCGGCATTGCATGCGCCCGGGCCCGCGAAGCCCGACACCGAGCTGTTGAAAGGGCTGGAGAAGCGCAAGGTGGCCGCGACGTGGATCCCCTGGACGCATTCGCGACTGGCCTACCGCAGCGGCTACGGCGCCGGCATCCATTCGCCGGGCTGGTACGCGCACCTCTGGACTGCGCCGGATCGCGCCGGCATGCGCTGGGTCGCATCGGCCGCGCGGTTGTTGCGCGAGCGCGACCTGGATGCGCCCGCTGCGAGCGTGATTGAAGCCGTTCGATTGGCCGATGCCCTGGCCGCCATGCGCAACCTGCCGATGCCCGGCCTCGGCGAGTTGACCGACGCGATGCAGACCGTGCTGTGCCACGGCGACACCGCGCCGATGCAGCTGATCGCGAACGAGCTGCAGATCGGCGATGCGCTCGGCGAGGTGCCCGAGGGTGTTCCGATCGTGCCGTTGCAACGCGACCTGAACGCTGCGCAGACGCGATTGCGCCTCAAGCCCGCCGTGATGAAAGAGCGCAAGGAACTGGATCTGCGCAAGGACACCGATCGCGAGCGCAGCCACCTGCTGCACCGGCTCAACCTGCTCGACGTGCCGTGGGGCGTGGCCGAGGATGTGCACGGCAAGTCCGGCAGTTTCCATGAGCACTGGACGCTCGACTGGGATCCGCAGTTCGCCGTCGCGCTGATTGAAGCCAGTGTGTTCGGCCACACCGTGGAGTCGGCCGCGAGCGGCAAGGTGCGGGAGCGCGCCGCCGGGGCCGCCACTCTGGTACAGCTGACGTCCCTGCTCGACCAGGCGATACTCGCCGCGCTTGGCACCGCGATCGACGATGTGCTGAAGCACCTGCAGGCCAAGGCCGCGGTGGCGTCCGACACGTTGCACCTGATGGAGGCGATTCCGCCGCTGGCGCGGGTGGCGCGCTACGGCGATGTGCGCGGCACCAACGCGGACCACGTGCTGCCGGTGCTCGACGGTCTGATCGAGCGCGTCGTCATCGGCCTGCCCGGCGCATGCGGCTCGCTGGACGACGACGCGGCACGTGCCATGGTCGCGCGCATCTCCGGCGTCAACGATAGCGTCGCGACGCTGGACAACGCCGACTGGACGGTGGACTGGATTGCAGCGGTGCAGAGCCTGGCCGACGACGACGGCGTGCACGGCCTGGTACGCGGCGTTGCCTGCCGGCTGCTGGTGGATCGTCACCAGCTCACCGACGACGACCTGATGCGCCGCGCGCTGTTCGAGCTGACCCCGGCCTCCGACCCGATGCAGGCCACCGCATGGCTCGAAGGTCTGCTGCGTGGCAGCGGCCTGGTGATGCTGCACAAGGATGGCCTGTGGTCGGCGCTTGATGCGTGGGTGCGCGCGATGAGCGACGAGTCGTTCGAGACGATGGTCCCGTTGCTGCGCCGGGCGTTCTCGGGCTTCTCTGCGCCCGAGCGCGCGAAGATGGGCGCGAAGGCCCGCCACATCACGCCGCCGACCGCCACGCCGCCGGCTACGCGACCCGTATCGAAGAACGCTGCGCCGCCAATCGCGCCCGACCTCGACCCCGAGCGCGCGCGCCGGGTGTTGCCCGTACTCGCGACCATTCTGGGAGTGACGCTCGATGCTGAGTGAAGACGATCGCCTGAAGCGCTGGCGCCTGATACTCGGCGAGCCGGCCAGCGAGAGCCTCGGCTTCGGCCCCGGCGGCCACAAGCTCGACGGCACCATGTCCGGCATGGATCGCTCGCTCGGCGCGCTCTACGACTCCGAGCGCAAGGGCGGCCTCGGTGCCAGCTCGCCGAACATCAGCCGCTGGCTCGGCGACATCCGGTCGTACTTCCCGTCCAGCGTCGTCCGCGTGATGCAGAAGGACGCAATGGACCGGCTCGGCCTGAACCAGATGCTGCAGGAGCCCGAACTGCTCGAACAACTCGAGCCCGACGTGCACCTCGTCTCCACGCTGCTCACGCTCAACAAGGTGATGCCGAACAAGACGCGGCACAGCGCGCGCATCGTGGTACGCAAACTGGTGGACGACCTGATGCGGCGGATCCGCGAGCCGATGCGGCAGGCCGTGGCCGGTGCCATCAGCCGATCGGTGCGCACGCGTCGGCCGCGCCCGAATGCCATCGAC
>JBFWQT010000318.1:0-8425 GCA_050249295.1 Planctomycetota bacterium | reverse complement strand
TGTACGTTGTTGACGTTCCCACTCGACCAACGCGCCACGCAGGCGCACTGGAGTTCCCATGACTATCACTACTGACCGATTCCGCCGTGCCGTTGTTGCGGCCATGATCTGCGGCCTGCTGCTGACCGGCTGCCGGGCCATTGCCGCCGGAATTGTAGTCGGCGCCGTCGCCGGATTTGTGGTGGCGGAGGCTGTCTACGATCCGCCACCGCACTACACCATGCATGTCGGCCACTACTACTACGGCGGGCACTGGCACCCGCACGCGCCGACAATCGAGGTGGAGTACTACTACTACCACGGCCGGTGGTACCGCTCGTCGCACTACCACGGTCATCGACATCACTCGCCGTGGCACGATTGATCCGGCCGGATCGCGTCGTCGTGGCAGGGTCAGCTGAGCAGGTGGGTCTCGCTGGCGGATGCGTCTGCCAGCGACGCCCGCGGGCCCTGGACCAGGCGGGCGACCTCACTGGCAATGCGCACCGGCGAGACCGGGCGCACAAGATAGCGATCGGCTCCGCACATCAGACCGCGGAGCCGATCATTGGGTCGCGCGCCGTCGCCGAGCAGTATCACTGCCGACTCGGGCCACTGCTCACGGATGGCCGGGATCATCTCGCAGCTGGATGCGGCGAGGTCCGGGTCCAGCACCAGAGCGTCCGGCGCGCGATGTGTCATCAGGGCGTCCAGCTTCGAGGCCGTGCCGGCACGGATCACCCGGTAGCCGGAGATCTCGAGGACGCGCTCGAGGCAGTTGCAATCGACCGACGGCGGCATCGCCAGCAGCACCGTGTAGCGGTGGCCGTTGCGGCAGACGCTGGCCGGTGTGGGCAGACGGCCCGACATCTGCAACAGCCAGCTGTTGAGCGCGCGCTCTGCTTCGCCGGCCGACGTGAAGCGGTGTTCGGCCACGGGGTCCGTCATTCGCGCCACGATCTCGCGCATCTCGCCATGAACCGTCCACAACGGTTGCAGAACGGGCAACCGGTCCTGGTCATCGAGCGACGGGTACCGGCCAGCGAGCATCGACCAGAGCACGACGCCGGCGCCATAGATGTCTGCGCGCGGATCGGTGCGGTTGCCGCGGAACCACAACTCTGGCGGCATGAAGCCGATCGTGCCTGCCGGGCGCTCGCGTAGCGATCCGATCGGCGCGGCCAGGCCGAAGTCAACCAGCTGTGCCATGCCGTTCGGACGCACCAGTATGTTCGGTGGTTTGACGTCCCCGTGCACGAACCCGGAGCGATGTACATGCTCCAGTCCGCTGAGTATCTGCACGGCGATCAGCGCCGCGGTGCGCTCGGGCATCAGACCGCGCGCGTCAATGTGCTCCGCCAGGTTGATGCCATCCACGAGGTCGGTTGCGATCCACGCCAGCGGGTTCTCGGTTCCCGGAAACTCGTCCATGCCGGCCATGCAGACGCTGGCGATGTTCGGGTGACGTAGTTTCATCCCGATGCCGGCCTCGTTGCGGAAGCGTTCGAGGGCCCGCAGGCACGGCACCTCCAGCACCTTCAGCGCGAACACCGTGTCGAGCCACGCGTGCTTTGCGCGATACACCGCGCTGTAGCCGCCGCGTCCGATCTGCTGCTCGATGGTGAACGGGCCGAATGGCAGCCCGGCCACGTCGCCGCGGGCGAGCGCGTCCGGATCGTGGGTCAGCTTCCGCCAGAACTGATCGCTGTCGGAATTGCCATGTGCCCAGCGAATGATCACGCGCGGCGAATCCGGGGTGGAGCCACTTGCTGTTCCGGTAGTTGGTAGATCCACGGGCGGTCCTCTCGTTGGAAGCGCAAGATGACCGATGCACAACTCATGCCAGCGGCAAACTCCGTGATGCCCGAGGCGCCCCCGCGGCCGAATGGTCAATCCCTGACGCCGGTGTACAAGCCGCGATCAGACGCTGCCTGGTTGGCGGAGCCGTGATCCAACAGCTGTCTGATTCGGGATGACAGACCAACCGGAGTGAATGGCTTCTGCAGCAGCGGTGCGTCAAACCCCGACTCGCCGTTGTAGCCCGAGATGTAGAGCACGCGCAGTCCGGGTCGGATGGCACGCAATCGTGCAGCCAACTCCGGCCCGCTCTGGCCGGGCAGCACCACGTCGGTGACAAGCAGGTCGATCGCGCCCGTGTGCTCGGTAGCCCGCTGCACTGCTTCTCGCGCATTCCGCGCCGACAGCACCTTGTAGCCGTGCTCGTGGAGGGTCTCGCTGAACACGTCGAGGATGCCGGCCTCGTCATCGACCAGCAGGATGGTCTCGCCGTGCCCGGCCTCTGCCGCATCGACCTCGGCACCGTTGGTCGTGTCGGGCGCCGCCATGATGGCCGGCAACAAGACGGTCACTTCGGTACCGGCGCCCGGCATCGACTCGATCGCGACGCGACCACCCGCCTGGCGGACAATCGCGTACACCGTGGCCAGCCCGATGCCGGTGCCGCGACCCGGCGGCTTGGTAGTGAAGAACGGCTCGAACACCCGGCTGAGTGTGGCAGCGTCCATGCCGCATCCGGTATCGGTGACGCGCAGCACAGCGGATCCGTCGTTGTCCTGCGTCTCGATGTGCAGGTCGCCGTTGCCTGACATCGCGTCGCGCGCATTCGAGGCAAGGTTGAGCAGTACCTGCTCGGTCTGACTTCGATCGACGCGCACGATCAACGGGCGCGCCACGAGGTCGAGCGTGAGCTCAACTCCAGCACCCACGATATGACGCAGCATCGACGACATGCCGCGCACGATGTCGTTCAGGTCGAGTGCCCGGGGCTGCACCACCTGGCGCCGTCCGAAGGCAAGCAGCTGGCGGGTCAGGCCGGAGGCGCGGAGGCAGGCCTGGTGGATCTCCTCGACATCGCGACGATTCACATCATCGGACGCGAGTCGCGTGAGCAGTAGCGAGGCGTACCCGATGATCACCGTCAGCACGTTGTTGAAATCGTGCGCCACGCCGCCGGCGAGATGCCCGATGGCATCCATCTTCTGCACCTGGAACAGTTGCTGTTCGAGTTCGCGCAACCCGGTGACGTCGGACAGGCAGCCCACGTACCGCTCGATCGAGCCCGCGTCGTCCATGACGATGCAGGCACGGTCGAGCACGTACGACCAGCGGCCGTCGGCGCGCTTCAGGCGATACTCGGCCGACAACACCCGTTTGCCGGCCGCGATCGCATCGCGACGTGCATCCGCCACTGCGCCGCGGTCGTCGGGGTGGGTGCGATCGAACCACCACTGCCCGGCGTCGCCGATGTCGCGCTCGGTGTGGCCCCACGACGCCTGCATGCCCTCGCTGAAGCGTACGCGATCGGCCGCGACATCCTGCTCGTAGATCGCGTCGCGCGTCGCGGCCAGCACCAGCTGCAGCAGCTGTTCGACGCGGCCCAGCTCCGCCTCGGCTTCGCGCCGCGCCCGACGCGACGCCGCGTCCTGCAACTCGCGGCGCACCGCCGGCACCAGTCGCGCCATCGACTCCTTGAGGATGTAGTCCTGCGCGCCCGCCTTCATCGCTCCCACGGCGATCTCCTCGCCGATCGTGCCGGAGACGATCAGCAGGGGTACGTCGGCTGCCAGATCGTCGCGCACGCCAAGCGCAAGCAGGCCGGAGAAGCGCGGCAGGCGGTAGTCCGCGATGATCAGATCGAACGACTCGCGAAGTAGCGCAGCGCGCATCGCCTGCTCGGTCTCGACGCGCACGATCGTGGCCGGGAGCCCGCCGCGACGGAGTTCGTCCGCCAGCAGGACGGCGTCGTCGTCCGAGTCTTCGACCACGAGGATCCTGAGCGGCTGCGACATCGTGGCCTCACGGATGGGTTCCGAGCGTGAACCAGAACGTGGCTCCGCAGTCCGGCTCGGCGTGCGCGCTGATCTCGCCGCCGTGGCGCCGCACAACGCGATGCACGGTCGCGAGGCCGATGCCCGTGCCCTCGAACTCGGCGTCCGAATGCAGGCGGCGGAACGGCTTGAACAGCTCGCTTGCGTGGCGCATGTCGAATCCCGGTCCGTTGTCACGCACGACAAACGCCTCGTGCCCGGCTGGATTGGTGCCGCGCACCAGGCCGATCTGCGCGCGTGGTCGATCGCGCGTGAACTTGAACGCGTTGCCGAGCAGGTTCTCGAGCAGGATGCGGGTCAGCCCGGGATCGGCCTCGGTCAGCAGCCCGCCCTCGATTTCCCATTCGACGACGCGCTGCGGCTCGGTGGTGGACAGCTCGTCGGCCACGTCGTGGGCGAGTGACGACAGGTCGACTTCCGACCGCCGCAGGTTGGCGCGCGTGACGTGTGAAAGCCGCAACAGGTCATCGGTCAGCGCGGTCATGCGCGCGCAGGCCAGCAGGATGCGGCGCACTGCGTCCTGTGATTCGGCGGGTAACGTGTCGCCTGTCTCGGCCAGCTTGCCCGCAAATCCACGGATGCTCCGCAGCGGCGCGCGCACGTCGTGCGAGACACTGTGCGCGAACGACTCCAGGTCGGCATTCGCGATCGACAGTTCGCGCGTGCGGGCGCCCAGCTGGTGATTCAGCCGGCGTACCTCGTTGGTCTGGCGCGCCAGCTCGATGAACACGTCCACCTTGGAGCGCAGCACCCGGCTGTCGAATGGCTTGAAGATGAAGTCCACGGCGCCGCGCGAGTAGCCATCGAAGACGCGGATCTCGCTCGACGACAGAGCGGTGAGGAAGATGATCGGGGTGTGTCGCGACCGTTCGAACTGGCGGAGGCGACTGGCCGCCTCGTAGCCGTCCATCAGCGGCATGTTGACGTCGAGGATGATCAGCGCGAAGTCGCGCGTCTGTGCTTCGCGCAGGGCGTCCGATCCGGACTGCACCATCACGAGCGTGCGGTCGGGCCCGCTCAGAACGGCTTCCAGCGCGACCAGGTTGGCCAGCGTGTCGTCCACAAGCAGCAGATTCGCGGGCTCGATCATCGTGGCCTCCGATCAGCGATGCATCCAGACCCGCAGCAGCGACAGCAGCTGGCCGACATCGACTGGCTTGGCCAGGTAGTCGGTTGCACCGGCTTCGATGCACTTCTCGCGGTCGCCCTTCATGGCCTTGGCGGTCAGCGCGATGATCGGCAGCTTGCGATACTCGTCGAAGCCACGGATCACCTGCATCGCCTCGTAGCCGTCCATCTCCGGCATCATGATGTCCATCAGCACGGCATCGATGCCGGCTGTGTTCTGCAACGTCTCGATGGCTTCCCTGCCGCTGCCGGCGCGCAGTACGCAGATGCCGAAGCGTTCGAGCACCGAACTCAGCGCGAAGATGTTGCGCGTGTCGTCGTCCACCAGCAGCACCGTCTTGCCGGCCAGATCCGGATCGTTGCGCCGGGCCGCCTCGAGCATGCGTCGCTTGGCGGCAGGCAGATTGGCCTCGACGCTGTGCAGGAACAGCGCAGCCTCGTCGAGCAGGCGCTCCGGCGACTTCACATCGACGATCACCGGAGTGCCGAGCATCTCCGTGCTCTCGTCGTCGTTGGCGGTATCGCCGTTGGCGTAGATCACGATCGGCACCTGGCGCAGGCCGGGGTGCGAACGGATCCGCCGGACTGACATCGCATCCGCGTAGCGGCCGATGCCCAGCACGACGCAATCGCACGTTCCCTTCTGCAGCGCCGATATCGCTTCGGTCTCGTTCCGGGCGATCATCAGCTCGACGTCGTTGCCGGCAATCAGTTCGACAATCTCCTCGCGGCGAGTTGTGTCATCGTCAAACACGAGCAGGCGGCGTTGATCGTCCACTGCCTCGTGCAGGCTGGCAATGGCTGCGGTCAGCGCCTCGCGGGTCACCGGCTTCTGCAGCACGGCCAGCGCGCCACGCTTTGCGCCGGGCTCCAGGTCCTCGACCGCCGAGATCACGTGCACCGGAATGTGCGCCGTGTCGCGGTCGCGTTTGAGCTGGTCGAGCACCACCCATCCGTCGCCATCGGGCAGGCGGATGTCGAGCGTGATCGCGGCCGGGCACCGGGTGCGGGCCAGGTTCAGCCCCTCCTCGGCAGTGGATGCCACCAGGCAGCAGAAGCCGCGTTCGTGCGCGAGATCGGACAGCAGGCGCGCGAAGTCGGGGTCGTCCTCGATGATCAGGATCACGCGATCATCCGGCCCGGCGTCCGTTGTGTCGTCGAACGTTTGCGAGTCCTCTTCGACCGACCAGTGTGGATGATGCATCACCGCCACCGGCACCGCCGCGCCGCCGTTGGACGAAGCGTTCGCCGGCATACGCCACCCGACCGGCAGGTACACGGTGAACGTGCTGCCCTCGCCGGGTTCGCTGCGCAGGACGATCTGGCCGCCGAGCATGGCCACCACCTCGCGGGTGATCGAGAGCCCGAGGCCGGTGCCGCCGAACTTGCGCGCGGTGCCGGCGTCGGCCTGCTGGAACGCTTCGAAGATCAGCCGGTGTTTGTCGGCCGGGATGCCGACGCCGGTGTCGGTCACCGCAAAGGCAATCACGGCGTCGGCGTTCGACCTGGTCTCTTCGCCGAGCACGTCCAGGTCATTGGCCGGATGGATGGACAGCCGCACCGAGCCATGTTCGGTGAACTTGAACGCGTTGGAGAGCAGGTTCTTCAGCACCTGCTGCAGGCGCTTGCTGTCGGTGCGGATGGCGGCCGGCAGGTTGTCGGCGATGTCGATCCGGAAGGCGAGGCCGCGCTTCTGGGCAACCTGCCGGAAGGTCCGCTCGACGAACGTTTCGATCTGGTCGAACGGCACATCCTCGACATCCACCGTTGCCTTGCCGGACTCGATCTTCGCCAGGTCGAGGATGTCGTTGATCATCTCGAGCAGGTCGCTGCCCGAGGTGTGAATCGTGCGCGCGAACTCGATCTCCTTCGGCGACAGGTTGGCGTCGGCATTCGTCGCGAGCATCTCGGAGAGGATCAGCAGGCTGTTCAGCGGCGTGCGCAGCTCGTGCGACATGTTGGCGAGGAACTCCGACTTGTAGCGCGACGTGAGCGCCAGCTGGCGCGCCTTCTCCTCGAGCATCTGACGCGCCTGCTCGACCTCCGTGTTCTTGCGCTCCACCTCGGCCTTCTGCGAACTGAGCAGCCGGGTGCGTTCCTCGAGCTGTTCGTTGGCGCTCTCCAGTTCGGTCTGTTGTGCTCGCAGCAGGTCCTCCGACTGCTTGAGCTCGCGTGCCTGGGTCTGCAGCCGCTGGTTGGTGGCGGTCAGCTCGCTCTGCTGGGTGCGCAGCTCCTCGGTCAGCGCCTGCGACTGCTTGAGCAACGACTCGGTGCGCTGCGTCGCGTCAATCGTGTTGAGCATCACGCCGAGGCTCTCGGTCACCTGCTCGAGCAGCGCCAACTGCACACTGTTGAGCACCGTGAACGACGCCATCTCGATCACCGCACGCACCTGACCCTCGAACAGCACCGGCACGACCACAATGCACGACGGCGTTGCGTCGCCGAGGCCCGACGTAACCCGGATGTAGTCCTGCGGCACGTTGCTCAGCATGATGCGCTGCTTCTCCAGCGCACACTGCCCGATCAGCCCTTCGCCAGCGCGGAAGCGGGTGGACAGCGTCTTGCGTTCGTTGAACGCGTAGCTGGCGAGCAGGCGGTACATGCGGTCAGCATCGCGCGGCTCCTTGCCGTCCTTGCCATCCTTGCCGTCCCGGCCGGTGTCGTGTTCCGACTCGTCGATGATGTAGAAGACCGCGTGCTGCGCACCGGCCAGCGGAGCCAGTTCGGAGAGCATCATGCGGGCCACGGTGAGCGGATCGCGCTGGCCCTGCAGGGTGCGGGTCAGTCGCGCGAGGTTGCTCTTCAACCAGTCCTGCTCGGTGTTCTGTCGCGTGGTCTCGCGCAGGTTGGCGATCATCATGTTGATGTTGTCTTTCAGCGAGGCCACCTCGCCGGACGCCTCGACGGTGATCGCGCGCGTCAGGTCGCCCTTGGTCACGGCGGTGGCGACCTCGGCGATCGCTCGCACCTGCGTGGTGAGATTGCCGGCCAGGCGGTTCACGTTGTCGGTCAGGTCGCGCCACAGCCCGGCCGCGCCGGGCACGTTGGCCTGCCCGCCGAGCCGCCCCTCGATACCCACCTCGCGTGCCACGCTGGTCACCTGATCGCCGAACGTGCCGAGCGTCTCGATCATCGAGTTGATGGTCTCGGCCAGGTCGGCGATCTCGCCCTTGGCCTCGAGCGTCAGCTGGCGCTTGAGGTCGCCGCGCGCGACGGCGGTGACCACTCGCGCGATGCCGCGCACCTGGGCGGTCAGGTTGCTGGCCATGATGTTCACGTTGTCGGTCAGGTCCTTCCAGGTGCCGTCCACGCCCTTCACGGTGGCCTGGCCGCCGAGCTTGCCTTCGGTGCCCACCTCGCGCGCCACGCGCGTCACTTCGCTGGCGAACGACCCGAGCTGATCAACCATCGTGTTGATGGTGTTCTTGAGCTGCAGGATCTCGCCCTTCACATCGACCGTGATCTTC
>JBFWQT010000317.1:0-8428 GCA_050249295.1 Planctomycetota bacterium | reverse complement strand
GTCTGCATCCAGAGAGAATTGACCACGGAGAACACGGAGGACACGGAGCGGATCTGAAGCGAGAGCCGCCCGGGTTCATCTCCGCGGTCTCGGTGTGACGTGGAGTGTCGCGAGAACAAGAGCCGCGACCGTCAGGGAGCGGATGTACTGCTGTGGACCCCGCGCATCACATCCGCTCCCTCACGGTCGCGGCTCTTGTTGGTCCGGCCAGGATGGATGTACCGCTGTGGACCCCTCGCTTCACATCCGCTCCCTTACGGTCGCGGCTCTTGTTCCCTTGCCGGCCACAATGGCACGAAGCCCACGAACGACCACGAAGCGTGCGCCGTCTTGTGCTCGCTGCGTCCGTCTCTGTGGTCTCTGTGCTCTCTGTGGTGAATCAGCATCGAAGAGTGACCACGGAGAACCACGGAGAACACCGCTGTGGACCCCTCGCTTCACATCCGCTCCCTTACGGTCGCGGCTCTTGTTCAACCGACGCCGTGATCCACGTCTCACTGTCTCAGCGCTTGTCGCTGCCGGTCATCTTCTCGATCGCCTTGCGGATGTCCGCCACGCGCGTCGTCGATCGCGCGAACACTTCCACCTTCGGCTTGTCACTGCCGGGATTGATCAGCAGCAGCGCCGGCGGACGGCTGACCTTGAACTGCTCGGCCACCAGCGCCATCACCTTCTCGTCGGCGCCATTCAGCTTGATGCACTGGCACGACGCCTTCAGCACGGCCGCCAGCTCCGGGTCGGCCAGTATGCCCGACTCCAGCTTCTCGCCCTTCTGCACCGCCGACGCGAAGCGGAAGTCGGACTTCTGGTCGGCCGGCACGTAGACGTACACGAAGAGCAGCTTGCCGGCCGACTTCGCGGTGGCGAGATCCTGCAGTACGGGCTTCGTCGCGCCATCGGCGGTGGTCAGCGTGCCGTCGGCAAAATCCACGCTCGTCGTCGCACCGGCAGCTGCGCCAGCACCGGCCGCGGGACGGCCGCCGTTCTTTGTGAACTCGTCGTACATGCGGTCGAGCCAGGCGGTGAACGCGGCCGGGGACTGGCGGTCGGCCGGGGTGGCCGACCCGATCACGTTGCCGGCGGCGTCGAGCACCCAGAGCAGGTCGCTGGGGTCGTCGTTGGTGTTGCCGTGGTCTTTGGTCCACTTGATGACCGAGCCGCGCAGGCCGTCGTAGCGCCACTCGACGGTCTCGAAGCGGCCGAGCGCGGCCTTCACGCTGTCGTCGGCCTGCACGGTCTTGCGCCAGTGATCGCACGCGCCGCAGATGGTCGGCGCCCAGATCGTGAGCACGAGCACTGGCTTCTTGCTGGTCTTTGCGGCGTCGGTGCCGGCGGTCAGCGTCCGGTGCGCCCACTCGGCCGGCGGCGGCGTGTTGCGGTCCTGCGCGAGCACCCGGGCGGGCGCAGCCAGGAGGGGCAGAAGGGCCACGAGCGTGGTCAGCGCGAGCAGCAGTCGGCGGGTCGGCATGCGGAGTCTCCGGGGAGCGGATGAGTGCACTACTGTAGAGCGACGGGCCGCGCGTGTCACTGCACGCGGGTCACCACGTCGACTACCGGGTTCGCGGCGACGGCATCGGTGCTGCCATCGACCTTGACCTTCAGTGGCAGTGTCTTGCGGCCGACCACCGTGAGACCGACCTTCACCGGCACCAGCGCAGTCGCCGTCTCGCCAGCCGCGGTCGCGCCAGCGATGCGCCAGCTGCCGCCCGGCAGATCCCAGCCCTCGGCGTTGTCACCGAGTTGCACGCTGGCGCCCTTTGCGCCGGCCGGCAGCGTGACGCTGACCAGCACCCAGTCGCCGGGCACCGCAAACGGGTTGAGCAGGTCGACCGTCACACCCGCCTCGGTGGTCGCGGGCACCGTGATCTGGCTGGCGCGCGGGCAGCCGTTGGCGTGCAGCCGATCGAGCATTTTCTGGTGGTCGGTCTTCGCCGGGTCGTAGTAGACGACGTTCCACTCGCCGAACGGACGGCTGCGCACCAGGCGGAGCACATCGACAATGCCTTCCTGACCGCGCAACGCGCGGTTCCCGACATCGTATCACCAGACGGCGAACACGGCGCAGCGCGTGCCGGCCGGGATCGTGGCGCCAAGCACACTCTTCACGTCGGCGGGCCAGGCAGTGGGCGCGCCGGACGCGGCGTCCGCGGTGTCCGCGGTGTCCGGCTTCGTGGCTTCGCCAGACGGAGCGGGAGCATGGCCATCGGCGGTCGCCTTGAGGTCGGTGAGCAACTGGTGCAGCACGTCGCGACGATCGCGGTCGCGCTCCTTGCCGCGCACCCGGCGCACGGCGTTGGTCAGCTTCGTAGCCTCGTCGGTGGCCAGCGCTGCCAGCGTGGCCTCGTAGCTGTTGGTGTCGGCAAGCGCGGCATGATCGTCGGCGAGCACGACCTTGATCAGTGCGCGCAACTCGGCGAGCGCCGTGGCCGCACCGGCCTCCTGCTCCTGCTTCCCGGCCGGGTCCTGCGCGAGGGCTGGCGTCACCTGCAGGGCCGCCAGCGAGCACAAGACGAGCGCCGCGAGTGCGAGCGCGCGGAAGCATGTCGGAATGGGCGATGTGGTCGTAGCCGTCATCGATGTGGCGGGTTCAGGCCTTGGCATGCATGCATGGTGCCTGAGCGCGCCGGAACTTTCACGCTCGCGAGGATTTGGCGAGCTGGGCCATGCCCCGGTCGCGCCGCGCGCCGTGGCGTCCTGCGCGTTACTCGTTGGCCTTCTTCAGCGGTGCGTTCGCCCGCAGCCAGGTCAGCCAGCGGTCGCTGTCTGCATTCTGGTCGTCGTCGGAAAACGTGTGCCGCGTGAGCGACGTGACGGCCGCTGACCAGAAGATGTTGTGCTGCACTGCCGGCATCGCCAGCAAAGACTCGACCAGCGTTGCGTCGTCCAGCGCAATCGCGCAGCGGTACAGCGCGAGTTGGTCGTCCACCGACGACCGCTCGTCGAGCTGCGCCAGCATGCGGCTGCAGAACGCCACCCCCGGCGTGCGGTCCGCCGACGCGCGCTCTACCGTCCGGCCGAGCGACGCGAAGAACGCCGCGCACAGGCTGCGCACGAGTTCGACGCGTCGCGCCACGAGCGGCTCGGTGCGCCGCAACTCCGGCAGCGGTGCGCCGTCGAACGTCGCCAGGCCAATCGCCTCGATCACCGGGCCGAGGGCCGGGTCGCGCAGGCTGCACAGGAAGCGGACGTCGTCGATGCCGGGGTCCATCGCGCTCATCGGCGAGCGCTGCTGCGTGGCGTCGAGCGCGGCCGGCGGATGGCTGAACGCGTACGCCACGCACGCCGGCACGGTGCACAGCCCCTCGGCGTCCAGCCAGCGGCTGCCCGGCGAGTACGTCACATCCATCCGGTAGCGCATCGTCTCGCGCGCCTGGCGGAACGACTCGGTCGGCGACAGGCCGAACATCGGCGAGCCGCCGCGCACCACGCCGTGGTAGAGCTCGAATTCGGCGGCCGGGTCGCGCAGCTCGCCCTGCTTCGCGGCGCGCTGGAACACGTCGCGGAACTCGTCGCGCTGGTCGGGCCAGTCGGGCGCGGTCAGCCGGCCACGAACCAGCTGCAGCCCGGCGTCCGACCGGCGTGACACCTCACGCTTGAGTGCGCGCGCGAAGTCGCCGTCGTCGGTCGCAATCCGGCGCGTGCCCGACGAGAGCCGCGCACCACTGGACCACGCGGCCGCACGGTAGAGATCCTGCAGCATCGCGGTCACGGCCGGGTCGTTGGTGCGCGGGGGAAGCGCCGCGCTGCGCCCCGCGAGGGCGCCGTCGATCAGCGTGCCGTAGAAGGTCGGCTGCGGGTGGTTCATCAGCACCGCCAGCGCGAGCGGCCACGCGGGCCGATCGGCGGGCTCGGCCTTCTCCCACACCTCGGCAAGGCGGCGCGCCTGGTCGGTAGAGCGCGTGGCAAAGAACGACCAGGCGAGCAGACGGATGCTCTCGTTGTGGTCAGTGAGGTAGCTGGCGACCGCGCTCGCGTCCTGGTTGCCCGGCGCATCGAGCACGATCTGCAGCGCCTGGATTGCAGCGTCGTCGCCGGGCGTGCGGCGCAGCACGTCGAGCGCGAGGTCACGTTGCGCCATCTGGCCGATCAGGCGCGCGTCGCGGTACGACACCGCGAGGTCGTTGACATGGCCGGCGGCGCGGGCGCGGAACAATTCTCGCAGGGCCGGCGTGATGTTGCGCGACTTGTCGAACGCGCGGTAGTCGATCTCGCGCGTCGGCGCGATGACAGGGTCGCTCACCGCCGGCACGTCGGTCCCGGCCGGCGGATCGGCAGGATGCGCGGGCGGGTGGGTGTCGCCGGCATCGCTACCGCCGGCGGCGGGTCGGTTGGTGTTGTGGTGGGGCGAGGTGTCGGGCCTCCCGCTGTTGGTCCCCGCGCGAGGATCGCCGCGGTTGCCGTCGTCGGCCGGGCCCGCGCCGGGATCGCCGGATCCACCGGAGTTCGAGCCGTCCGGCGGCAGGTCCACCAGATCGGGCGGCGCCTCCGCGGGGGCCGGTGCGGCCGGCACGGGTGGCGGCCTGTGAGTGTCGAACGGGCCGACAAACAGCGCGACCCCCAGCCCCGCGATCAGCAGCAGCATGGTCAGTGCGGCCAGTGCGGCCGGGTGCGCGCGCCCGCGCAGGTAGCGTCGAGAATGCATGGTGGCGGCGAGCAGCGTGGTCGTCGTGGGTCTGACATTGAAACTCCTGTCGCGCGGCCAGAGTCGGATGCGACTTGCTTTTTCTGTGTGGCGTGCCGGCTGGCGCGGAAGCAGCTTGCGTCGCGCCCCCGACATCACGATGATGCCGCGCACCTGGCGGCGATGATCCCCGCAAAATGGCCCTGCTCAGCTTCACCAACCTCGGCAAGTCCTACGGCACCAACGTCTGCTTCGAGCACATCAGCGGCGAAGTACACGACGGCGATCGCATCGGACTGATCGGCGCGAACGGCACCGGCAAGTCCACGCTGGCGCGCGCGCTCGCCCGGATGCTGGAGATCGACGAGGGCCGCATCGATCACGCGAAGGACACGGTCATCCAGTACCTCGCACAGGAGGCCGACGTCGCGGCCGACATGACGCTGCGCGACGCCACGCTCGAGGCCTTCGCCGACGTGCGCGAACTGGAACGCCGCATCGACGAGCTCTCGCACATCATGGCTGACCCGGCCTGCAGCGCCGACGAGATGGAACGCGCGCTGGAGGAAACCGGCCACCTGCAGCACGAGCTCGAATCGCGCGGCGGCTACACGATCGACTCGCGCACCGACGCCGTGCTGATGGGCCTCGGCTTCGCGCGCGAAGACTTCAGCAAGCCGGCCAACGGCCTCTCGGGTGGCGAGCGTTCGCGCGTGGGTCTGGCGCGCGTACTGCTGCGCGAGCCGCACCTGATGATTCTCGACGAGCCGACCAACCACCTGGACATCAACGGCGTGCAGTGGCTGGAGACGTACCTGCGCGACACCTTCAAGGGCGCGTACGTCGTGATCAGCCACGACCGCTGGTTCCTCGACCAGGTGACGCAGCGCACGTGGGAACTCGAACGCGGCCACCTGGAATCGTGGAAGGGCGGCTACACGCGTTCGCGCGAACTGAAGGCCGAGGAGTTCGAGCGCCGGCTGAAGGTGTACGAGGCGCAGCAGACCGAGATCGAGAAGCAGAAGGAGTACATCCGACGCTTCGGCGCGAACCAGCGCGCCACGCAGGCCAAGGGGCGCAAGCGGCGGCTCGATCGCTTCATCGAAGACGAGGCGATTGACCGGCCGACCGGGCCGGCGCGCGCGACGCGGCTGCAGTTCAATACCGAACGCCGGACCGGCGCCGAAGTGATCGAGCTGCGCAACGTGACGTATGGCTACGAGGGCCACCAGCCGCTGCTCGAAGACCTGACGTTCGCCACGCGCACCAACGAGGTGTTCGGTATCGTCGGCCCGAACGGCGCCGGCAAGACGACGCTGCTGCGCATCATGGCCGGCGAGCTGCAGCCGCACGGCGGCACGATGCGGATGGGCAGCACGATTCACCCGGCGATGCTCACGCAGCGCGAGGAGTTCGCCGAGAACGCCGAGGGCACGATCCAGGATCACGTGCACGAGAAGCTGCCGAAGCTCAACCTCAAGCAGATCCGCGACCTGCTGGCGGCGCTGCTGTTCACCGGCGACGACCTGCAGAAGCCGTTGAAGGTGCTCTCCGGCGGCGAGAAGAAGCGCGTCGCGCTGGCCGAGCTGCTGGCCGGCGACGCGAACCTGCTGTTTCTGGACGAGCCGACCAACCACCTGGACCTGCCGACGCGCGAGGCGCTCGAAGGTGCGCTGGAGGGTTTTCCGGGCACGCTGATCGTGATCAGCCACGACCGCTACCTGCTCGATCGCATCTGCGATCGCATCCTGTGGCTCTCGCCGGATCGCGGCTTTGCCTGGCCGGCCGAGGAGGGCAAGCGCGGGCCGGAGCATCGCGTGTTCGAGGGCAACTACTCGGCGATGCTCGACAAGGTGCGCGACGAGCAGCGCGCTCGCGCGGCCGAACGCGCCAGGATCGAAGCGGCCGAGCGCGCGAAGCTGGCTCCGAAGCCCGAGCCCGCCAGGCAGGAAGGCAAGAGCGGCGGCAAGGGGAAGGGCAAGAACAAGGGCAACGACAAGGGCGGCAAGAAAGCGCGCACGTTCAAGGGTTCGGTGCGCGAGCTGGAGAAGGAAATCGAGAAGGTGCAGGCGCAGATCAAGGAAGTGGAGACTGCGCTCGGCACGCCCGAGGTCTATGAGAACGCCGAGAAGGTGAAAGAGCTGACGATGGACTACGACTTCCTGCGCGCCAGCATGGAGGTGCTGGAGTCGGAGTGGCTCGAACGCAGCAGCGAGTGACCTCGCTCCCATGTCACGGCCGCGGAGCCCGCACCCGCAGGGTGAACGTGGTGATTTCCGGCCAGCACATGAAGCGCACGCGCAGCACGCGCGCCGCCGGGATCGTGCCGACGCCGCGGTTGGTGTACAGCGTCATGCCATTCACGTCGTAGCGGCCGGACGGATAGCGCTTGCCGAACGGCGGCAACACCGGTGCCCAGCCGAGCAGGCGAACCTGGCCGCCGTGCGAGTGGCCGGACAGCTGCAGGTCGTAGCGGCCGAGCGGCGCCACTTCGTCGGCGAAGTCAGGCGCGTGCGCGAGCATGATCGCCGCGCCGTCGGCCGGGAGTGCGTCGGTCACGTCCTTCAGCTTCGGCGTGCCAACCCACGGATCGTCGACGCCTGCAAGGTGCAACGTCGCATCGCCGCGCGTGATGGTCGCGCTGGCGTTGCGCAAGTCGCGCACGCCGGCACCGCGAATCGCCTTGAGCAGCGCAGGCAGACCGTGCCAGTGGTCGTGATTGCCGGGGATGCCGAACACGCCGTCCGGCGCGGAGAGGTGCGAGAGGCTGCGCACGAGGGCGGGTGCGACCGGGCCGGAGTCGATGCTGACGAAGTCGCCCGTGATCACGATCGCGTCTGCCTTCAGCTGGTTGATGGCCGCGACGATGCCGCCGAGGCGCGCTTCGGTCATCCACGAGTCGAAGTGGATGTCGCTGAACTGCACGATGCGATAGCCATCGAACGCCGGGTGCAGGCGAGGCATGGCCACTTCGACCTGCGAGAACTCGATCCAGCCTGGCTCGATGCCCATCGTGTAGACGCCGCCGACGAGCCCCAGCGCGCCGAGTCGCAGAGCCGAGCGCAGGAAGCGCCGCCGCGTGACCGGCTTCGCGCCCTCTGAAGGGGCCTCCGCCGGGGTGGGAGTGGTCGCGTTCGTGGCGTCGGTCATGAGTTGCATCCGGGGAGCCATGCCTGGTGCGGTGCCCCGGGGAGCTCCGCATGCCGAATCACGGATAGACGTCGATGAAGCCGCGGAGGCTGAGGCAGAACAGCACCGAACTCGACGCCATCAGCAGCAACGTGAACACCCACGAAAGCACAGCGGCGCGGCCGCGCGGGCGCCAACGCAGAGTAACAGCCACCGCTGTTCCCTGGATCGCGAAGAACGCCAGTTGATAGCCGCGGACCTCGCCGACGAGCATCGACGCGAGGTACTCGTGGAACGCGCCGTTGACGGCAAATGTGGCGAGCACGCCGACTACCGGCCGTCGCAGGCCGCCGACCGGCCGGAAGACGCACTCGCGGAAGTAGCGGCCGGCCTCCATGTTGTAGCGGCGCCAGAAGTCGGCCGGGGTGACCGCCAGCACCGGGTGGTTGGACTGCAGCAAGGCACGCCCTTCGAGCAGTGCGCACAGGCCGGTGAGCGTGACGAAGCCGCCATCGAACACCGCCAGGTAGCCGGCGGTCAGCTTGACCAGATGCTCGACGATGCGGAGCGACGCGGGCCACGGCGAGGCGAAGGCCCACGCGACCAGCAGGCCGCCGAGCGTGATCTCGATCAGGCCGCGCGCGAGCATGCGCAATGCGTCGCGCCGCGGCCACACCG
>JBFWQT010000316.1:0-8453 GCA_050249295.1 Planctomycetota bacterium | reverse complement strand
GAGCGGATCGGCCAGCTCAATAGAGGTGGCGGGACCATAACACTCGAGACGAAACCCGGCGAGCGCTATGTGATCGAGCTGTCGGCAAGCGCCGGCTATGATGACCAGCCGATCGCGTTCCGGCTCACGGTCACCGAACGCGGGACGTTTGCATCGCGCGCCGCCCCGATTGCAGGAGGCACCGCAGCCAGCCAGTTCGTGGCGGGTGGCGACAGCGTGCACCGCCTGGTGGCGCGCGGCGGCCAGACCACGATCCGCGCGACCACGTCGCACAACGACAACGTATGGCTGCGGATCTGCGCCGAAGATGGCGCCTGGATTGCGTCCGCGATGTTCCGCAAGACGGGCAGCGTCTCGTGTCGGCTGACACCCGGCGCCACCTGCTTCGTCAGCCTGGATGGCGACACGGCGACCAGCTACCAGCTGAACGTGAGCGAGAGCGGGCCGTATGCATCGCGCGCCGAGGCGATACCCGCCGACTCCCGCGTCGCGCCGTTCCGACTCGCGCCCGATGCCGAACGCGTGTTCGCCGTGCCTGCCGTCGCCGATGGCGAGGTGCTCGCCGTGATGATCGGCGGCAAGGACGATCGACTCACGCTGTCGGTGTGCGATAGCACGCACACGGTGCTGGCGTCGCGCTACGGTGGCGGGTTGCGTCGCGTGGTGCAGACGATCACGGCCGGCACGCCGCTGTACGTGGTGGTGCGCAATTCGGGCAGCGCGGACGCCACGTTCCGCGGGTTGATCGGCGTCGGCGCCCGGCCATCGGTTGTCGGCACGATGATGCCCGGGCCGGTCGTGCGGATGCGGATCGCTCCGTGGCGGCAACAAACGCTGAGCCTGAAGCCCGATGCCAGCGGCCAGCTTGTGGTGCGGTTGCAGCAGGACGGCAACAATGTGCCGCTGGCGATCGACGCGCTCGACGCCGCCGGTCAGGTGGTCGCGTCCGGATCCGACAACGGTGGCACGGTGTTGGTCGTGCCCTGCGTCGATGGTCAGCCGTTGGCGTTGCGGATTGCCGCGATGCATGACGGGCCGGACCCGGTCACGATCACGCTGTCGGCCGAGTTCCGCGCCGCGCCGGACAAGCGCGCCATCGACCTCGGCTCGGCAACCTCGGTGCGTGCACATCTCGCGCCGTACAACGACCGTGTGTACCGGATCGTCGCCCCGGCCACGGCCGGCAGCGTGCGGGTCGAGACGTCGGCGCGCTACTACCAGAAGGTCACGCTGTATCGTGCCGACGGCACGGTCGCGGAGTCCGACACCGGCAGCCGGGATCGCGATGGCAACTACCGCGCCGCGCTGGAGGCCAACGTGAAGCCCGGCGAGGTGCTGTACGCACAGTGGAGGGCTTCTGGTCCGCCGACGGCCGCGTGACCCTGAACATCCGGTGGCGCGACTGAACCCCGATCGACCTGCGCCGCCGACCTGCAGCCAGATCGCTTCGTCGGCGTAACCGGTGCCAAACACGTACTCGCGCCCCGTCTGGCCAGCCGCGGTGCGCTCCTCGATCAGCTGATTGCCGTCGTAGAGGTAGCGCAGTTCGGTGTCGACCCGTGCCGTCGCGATCGGCATCGGCCCGGCGGAACACACGCCGGCCATGCGCATCGTAGAAGTCGCCGAGAGTGGTGTCGTCCGAGGCACGTTTGACAGCAGCACGAACAACATCGAGCGGCTACCTACGGGCGCACACCATAGCCCCAATCTTCCAGGTCGCCGTCACCGGAAGACATGCGAACGAATGTCTGGAACACTGGCGGCAGATCCCTGCCGAACAGCATGTCCTTGAAGGGATCCACCAGCTTTCCCAGTTGGCTGCTCAGCCACAACCGTTCGTTGAGCCTCGGGGAGCCCCACAGACTGTCACATTCATAGCCATCGATTGTTTGGAAGTCCTCAGGGTCAATAGGGTCGATGATGATCGTTTTGTCGAACGGTGGATTGAAGTTTTTCCTGATCAGTGCGCCGCCACGTCCGCCGCCGAGTGTTCCGAACGTGCGTTCAATCGGCGAACCGCGGAACACTGTCACTTCTTCCCAATCGGTATTGGCATCAATCCACATTTCTGGCAACTGCACCTCGATTGGCGATAGCCCGGCCGCCCGCTCAGCGCAGCAGAAATTGAGCACCTGTCGCAATATTGGACAACAGAAGGAGTTGGACCCTGCTTTTATTGGGGTTCTGGGAAGCTCATGCTTTCTGCGCAATAGAAGGCCATCCCAGAAGAAGAGGTAAGGGGGCAACAACATCTGAGCCAATGTCCATAGGTCTCCCTTCGCCCAAAGGCGAATGACCATGCCTTCCTTCCACTTCAGCGTAGTCATTGGAGCCATCACCTTCGCGGGGCATTGCATCCCCCATCGCTTGGACCGTTCTTCTTGTTATTGTTGCTTTGATTCAGGTGCTTCTCGGCTGCCTTCCGGTAGGCTTCTTGATTCTCGTTCCTGGTGCTGCCGATTGGCAACCTTGCTTGCGTCACCGGTCTTTTTGACATCCTGTTCCCAGTAGTGCTGTTCGAGCCCTCGCGCAGTTTGCTTTCCTGTGACCACTGTAGCCACCTTCGGGTTGACATCAAAGGCGTCGAGATTGCCGCTGTATCGTCTCGAGACTGTTTCATCAGGCGACAATCCAAGCTCGGTCGGGGCGCTCGCGTAGCCCGTGTAGGGATTCAGCCCTTGATCGGCGCGGTACGTGACATTGTCTGCCCTTCGCCACTGCAATTGTGGACCAGCACGCCCGTTGTGCCCAACAGGTATGTGTTCAAGCCGCCACAAGGTGGCGTCGCGCACCGCAGCGACGCCTACGCTCTCGCCGCTGGATCAACGAGCCCGACGGCGCCGATCAACCCTGTCTTTGGCCTGCACAGAAAATGAGGCCGTCCTGCGTGCCCACCAGCGCAGACTCGCTGTATCCGTCCCACCAAGCACAGGTCGGTCGCTCGGTTGGCAGCATCCGCTTCGCCGCGAGGATCATCATTCTGTACGAGGGCGGCGCTGGCCGGCGACTTGAGCGGGTGAAGCCCAGCGACTCGTTCGGCGATGACTCCAACCACCCATGAGCCTGGCTCCAAAGCGAGAACGACTCAATGGTGGGTCGCCACTCGCAGGCCTGGACATCGTGCGGACATCGGTACTCCCGCACCACCTGGCCGCTGCCGGCGGCCACAATTTTCGCGATGCCGGTGCCGAACGTGCAGATGAAGTCTCCGTTCGAAGAGAGGGCACCGTGCGAGGCGCTCGCTCCGAGGTCAATTGCCCTTGTCACCTCGCCTGTGCGAACGTTGATGCACACCAGGCGGTCGTCCAATGAGGTCCAGATCAACTCGCCGGATCGGGAGTCCGGGCACAGCATTCCGGCTGTGCTGGCCTTTGCCAGCACCTTGCAGTTGCCATCGGCGTCCCACGAGAGCACACGACCATCGTAGCCGGAACTAACGATACGGCCGCTCGACTCGTGCAAGAGCAAGCTGGCGACGCCGCCACGATGCCCTGTCGGAATGGTCGGCAGGTCGGTGGGAGAGCACGCCATGTGTGGGCCCTCATCCAGCAGGGCCACGACCGCGTTGCTACCAGCAGCCATGCCACAAACGGCAGACGGAGCGGCTACGCTCCACGTCTGCTCCAATCCGTTGTGCCAAGCCGACACCGCCTGACCGGATGCGGCTATCACTGAAATGCCGCGAGCCGAGGGAATCAGGGCCGCCACGTCCACCGAGTTGAGGGCCAACTGAGCGCACGCTTGTGGCGCTCCGCTGCGCAGTCTCCAACGTAGCACCTGTCCGTCGCAGGTCACCAGCCACACAGCGTCTCCCTGCACTGCAGCTCCGACCACGTCAGCCACTACCGCGGTGTCGAGCCGCTCCTGCGTCTTGAGGTGCTGTGCGCCTACCTGACGGCCACAGCAGAGAACTGCCGCGTCGCCATCTCGGCGCAGCAACGTCCGATTGACATCCTCGGCCGCCAGGTCGAGGAAGCGGAGACGACCGTCGATCCAGTGTCTGCCACGTCCGTCGGCACCAAGCATTACAGCGTCATCTGTGCATGCTGCCGCGATTGCGATGATCGCAGACCCTCGACCCCGTCGCCTCACCACTCGATTCTGGGCAATCGACGAACCCAAGACGGACACATGGGCGACCAGTCCGCTGTTGAATGCCACAAACCAGTGGCAGGCGTCCGAAGGGTCCGAGGCAATGGCAGAAACCGGGTCAGCGACGCCTTCGAACGAAAGCTCCCGAGAAGCCAGATTCCAGATTCGGAACGCACTACTACGGGAACTGTACATGCAACAGTGGCCGTCCCCCACGGCACACAGGTATGCATCCTGGTTGAGAAATCCGGTTCCCAGCGTTCTGAAGACGCTCCACGTCGTCCCCCAGGCGACCGGGCGAGTTCTCCTTGCTCGAATGTGTGGTTTGCTCCAAAGCATGGCCATTATCGGGAACCGCTACAATGGTCTGCCTGCGGATTACCTTGCCGAGATTTCAAGTATCCTGCCTTGGAGCCACCCACATCCGGCCCGATCCGATCGACTTGAGTTCGCTGGCACGCCGGGCAGATGTTGTTTGTAGTGACAATTTTCCGACCTTGGGGCTGGCCGGATGTTCGGGACAAGCCCGACTTGCCCTCGTGCGATTCGATCAACCGCCTCATTGCCGCCTCGGCGTGGTCGTCGCCGCCGCCGCCAGCCGCGTAGTTGACAGTGTAGCCCCTGGCCTCCAATCGTTTGATGTAGCCTTGAAGTCCCTTCATTTGATTCGCGCCAAGAGCGTCATTTGTGGTGATGTAGATGGTCTTGTTGGGTCCTGGACTTACCGCCATGGTTTGGTTGAATCCGAGATTCGCTGCACGCTCAGCTGATCCCATGATGGATGTCAAGCTCTTGAACCCGAAGGGCGCGCTCAACACCCGCCATATGATGCTTTTGTTGTGGGCCAGCGCAAAGCCACTGCTCTGCGCGCTACCAACAAAGTAGGTGTGCGAGGCCGAAACTTGCACGTTGTAGAGGAGGACCCCTGAAGTGGAACCGCACTTTGCACCGCGGACCGCCACGTACCGCCCATCGGCGGTGACCAGCACGTCGCCGTTCTTGATGTCCTTGGCGAGAATCCAGCCGCGTTCGACGACGTACCACTCGTGGCCAGGAGTGGTGGTGACACTGTGGGAACCGGTGGTGACTGCGCGGGCAGCCTCGGGCGTGTCGGCGGGGTCGGACCACTCGATGGTGAGCAGGCCATCGTGGCTGACGTTTCGGAACAGCTTCACGACGACACCGACGGTGGTCTCGCCCTCGGGGTGGTTCTCGTCGCGCGTGAGCACCTCGTCGCCGACCTCGATCTCCTCGATCGGCTTTGTCGTGCCGTCGGCCATCAACACCAGCGTTCCGGCAACGAAGCAGTTGCTGAACAACTGCGACATCACCGCGTTGCGAGTGGCCATGTCGAGGCCGATCGCGACGCCCGTTTGCATCACCTGGCACGCCAGCTTGCCGAGCAGCGGACAGATCTTGCCGAGACCGAGCTTCCATAGAACCTTCGCCGCGAAGCGGGCCATCGGGCCGGTCAGCATGTCGACGAAACCGGCGACCACGGCCTTGTAGAGGATCTTGTTGATGTCGATCTTGAAGCCGCACTCAATCGCGCGGCGGATCGCGTCGAACGTGCCGTTGAGCAACTCGCTGAGGAAGCCGGTGATGTAGTCGACCACCGGCCACTGCGGGATGCCCATCCCGGTCATGAAGCCGGAGAGTGCGCCCACGATGCCGCCGATCGCACCGCGCACGGCGGCCACGCCGAAGCTCTCGCCGTTGAGCAGGGAGCCGACAAAGGCGAACCCGGCTCCCCAGGCCGCATCAATCCCCGCCTTGATCAACGCCTGGACGACTCGGCCGCCCGAGTCGGTGAAGCGGAACGGGTTGTCGCCAGCGTACAGGTAGGCGTTCAGGCCGGTGGCGAAACCAGCCGGGTCGTGGCTGATGAAGCGGCCGCTGAACGGGTTGTAGTAGCGGGCGCGCGCCTGGAAGAGACCGCTCTCGGGGTCGAAGTAGTGACCGGTGAAGAGCAGCGGCGAGATCGCCGATGACGAATCGGGTGCGCCGAGTTCGATGCCCGCCGCGTCGTACAGCTGGAATCGCCCGTAGGCGTCGTAGCCAACAGGCTCCACGCGAGCCGTTGCTTATCCGTGGCGATGTCACTGGCCACTGCGCTGAATCTCGCCAGCATCAGTCATGACCGTGGGCAGCGGTGGAGCCGACCTCGATCCTATATCAAAAATACGGCGAGGGACGGCAGCTCGTGCTTCAGTCGCATGAACACAGCTTCCAGCATCGAGTTATCGACGCGCTGCGGCAATAAAGGCAAATTCCCTAGAGGTGACTGCAGAAGGGGGTGATCCAACTCGGGAACTGTGTATCCATAGACGACCTTCCGAAGCTGAAGAGCCGATAGAATCTCGAATGGCATTAGCTGATTTGGCGGGTCGTAAAATTCGTCGTCTTCACGAGCACCGGAGCGGCTGCAGTGCCAGTCGCAGCACGCAAGGACTGCGGCCACCATCGGCGCTTCGGCAGGGGTCTTTACGGCAGCAGCCAAAGAATCCAACACTGTGACTCCCCCTGCCTCCTGAGGCGAGGTTGGCCGACCAAGCCAACCAGCAGCAACTGTGCATCCGAAAGCGGCGAGGTGAACGTAGCGATCCGCTGAGACCGTCAAGCTATGGCGAGGTTCGCCAGGGCGTTCGCTTAGAAACCAGTCTCCGAACTGTCTCGCTTGCGCATCAAGGCGGAGCGCGATGCCTCGCCAAAGCGTGAATGAGAGATTGTGAGAATACAGTACCGGACGGCGTCTGCGGTCTCCAAGATCGAATATACCCTTGGCCGCGAGCGCATCCCACATCAATCCACGAGTGCTCCACGACAGTTGATGATGAATCTCATTGGAAAAGCCTTCGCCAGACAGCGCGCGATAGAACGCTTCGCATGTGTGCCAATTGCAATAATGGACCAGAGCCTGCCTGACGGTTCCCCAATGGTGCTCCAGCGTCGCGCCGTCGGCATAGGCTCGCAGAGACAACTCTGATGATTTTCGCACATGCTCAAGCACCCACGAATCATGAAGGTACTCACGAAGGTTCTCGGTTCGCGATTTGAAATCAAAAAACGATATCCCCACTGCCACCTCGCTTTGACTACCACCCCTTGCAGGAGGCCTGTTTGACGCCGTTTGGCTTTCCGCTGTGTTCAACTTCGAATTTGAGTGTGCGAACTCGCTCGCCTCCATTCATACGCGCCTGAATTTGCTGGGCTCGCAGGCGAACAGCCGGGTCGATGTTTCGCCTCCAATAGGGCGCGTTGGGGTCTGCAGCCGGTTGATTCGACTCTCGACGAATGTGGCTGAGTTGCGTTGGGCAGCGGTCAATCGGTAGTTTCCACGCATTGATGTCTTTACCTCAATTGCCCAAAGCTTGCCATTCTTCTCGGCAAATATATCCACACCGTGGGTGCTTGGATTTTGAATGGCAATCACATTCGTAAATCCCCTGCTCTGTAGAATCTTCATGACATGAGCCTCGCCTTCCGCCCCCATGTCGCGGATCGAGAAGTTATGGACCCACACCGCGCTACCGGTCTCGCCGACATTATAGGTGTGCGTTCGGGCGACCTCCAGGTTGTATGTACTCACAACCTTCGGTGAACCGCATCGCACCCTGCGAACAACCACCACTCGGCCATCGGTGGTGACGAGCACGTCGCCGTTTCGGATGTCCTTGGCGAGGATCCAGCCGCGCTCGATGACGTACCACTCGTGGCCGGGGGTGGTCGTAACGCTGTGAGAGCCCGTGGTGACTGCGCGGGCAGCCTCCGCCGTGTCGGCGGGGTCGGACCACTCGATGGTGAGCAGGCCATCGTGGCTGACGTTGCGGAACAGCTTCACCACAACGCCGACGGTGGTCTCGCCCTCGGGGTCGTTCTCGTCGCGCGTGAGCACCTCGTCGCCGATCTCGATGTCTTCGATCGGCTTGGTGCTGCCGTCTGCCATCAACACTGGCGTGCCGGCCACAAAACAGTTGTCGAACAGCGCGCCCATGATCTGGCTGCGCACCGCCATGCTGATTCCGACACCGGCGCCGATCTGCAGCACCTGGCACGCCAGCTTGCCGAGCAGCGGGCAGAGCTTGCCGAGCCCCATCTTGCCGATCAGCTTCGCAGCCCACCGGCCCATCGGTCCGCTGATCAGCATGTCCATCAGGCCGCTGACAAAGGCCTTGGCGAGGATCGACTCCCAGTCGATCTTGAAGCCGCATTCGACGGCCCGTCGGATCGCGTCAAACGCAATTCACCACGCCTACCGGACTATGTCCCCCCAGCAGCATGGCATGCGCGACCGAAACAGAGCCCACCAGACGAATCGAAGCTCCCTGAAGACCGGCATTGGGACAACCAAAGACAGGTCC
>JBFWQT010000315.1:0-8454 GCA_050249295.1 Planctomycetota bacterium | reverse complement strand
ATCACGCAGTTGGTGATCGTGTAGGTGGCGCCGTCCGGCACGTTGCTGATGTCGATCGCATTCTCGGAGTCGTTGGAGCCCATCGGACCGATCGAGATGTTCTCGAGAGTCACATTCGAGGAGTTGATGATCGCGATGCCATGATCGGGGTCGTTGGCTCCGGTGCCGGCATTATTGAGCGTCCAGCTGGACGTCGTGCCGCGCAATGTGACCGCGCCGCTGCTGCCCGTGATCCGCACGTTGGCCTGGATCGGATTGGCCACCAGCGTGCCACCATCGCTCTCCAGCGTGACGGTGCCGGCGCAGTTGTTGACGGTGATGTTGTTGTCGGTGCCGTTATTCGAGCTGTCGGTGCCCGAGACGCCGATGGTGCCACCGGTAGCCGAGAACGACCCCGTGGCCGAGATCCCGCTGATCACCAGCCCGCTGTTGACGGTGGTGCCGATGGTGATGTCGCTCTGGAAGACAATGCTGCCATCGGACGCGACGATGCCGATGCCCGTGTTGCCGTTGGTTGTGGAGACCGCCCCCTGGAACGTGACGCTGCCCGCAGCCGCGGTTGCGAGGATTGCGATCGCCGCCTCGGTTGCGCCGTTGCCACTCGTGGTCACCGTCACCGCCCCCTGGAACGTGACCGCGGCTCCCGCGACGTTGATCCGGATGCCGCTGTTGCCCGCCCCGGACACGGTGACAGTGCCCTGGAACACGATGGCAGAGGCTGTGTTGTTGATCTGCATGCCCTCGTTGCCGGCCGTGGTCAGCGACACCGTACCGGTGATGGTCACCGGATCGATGTTGTTCGTGATCCGCAGGCCCGTGTCGGAGGAGTTGGCCTGCGTGATGTCGGCAAACGTGATGCCCGACACGCCATTGGTGCGCAGACGCCCGACGTTGGCGCAGTTGAATGTGAGTGCGGCTTCCTTCGTGCTGACGCTGGTGTTGGTCGGCGTGATGTCGATGTTGGATGACGTCGCGACGATGCCGCGGCCGGTGGTGCTGGTGATGGTGTTGCCACTGAACCCGCCGGGGAAGCGGATGTCGCCGCTCGCGGTGCCGCACACGAACGCGTCGCCAACGGTGCTGAGCGTGACCGCGCCGGTGAAGATGAACGTCGCAGTGGTCGCCGCGATCGAGATGCCGGTGTTGGTCGAGCCGTTGATCGTCGTGGTGCCGGTGACGGTGACATCGGAGTTCGCGCCGTTGTTGCGGAACCCGAACGCGCCGTTGGTCGAGCTGAGCGTGGCGAAGGTCCAGCCGGCTGCGCCGTTGGTCTGACCGGCCGACGTGCCGGTGAGGTCAACCGCGGCGCCGTTTGTGGAGCTGACCGTCGTCGTGCTGGCGACAATGTTGACGGTGCCGCTGTTGGCGCGGATGCCGAACCCGTTGCTGCTGGTGATGCCCAGCGACGCGAAGGTGAAGGTGCCGGTCGAGGTGTCGATGTCGAGGCCGTTGGCGCCGGTCAGCGTGGTGTCGCCGGCCGTGAACGACCCGCCGGTGCCGTTGTTGATCAGGAATGCGGTGCCGGTGTCGCCGTCGAGCGACATCGTGCCGACCGTGGCTGTGCCATCGAAGTTGTCGAGCAGCAGCGCGTTCTGCGGCGTGGCCGTCACGGCGCCGAGCGTGATGTCGCCGGTGGTGATCGTGGCCGTCGCATTGAAGTTGGCGAGCACGATGCCGAACTCGGAGCGATTGGTGATCGAGATCGTGTCGAACGTGAGCGTGGTGCTCGCGCCGACGTTGGCGATCGAGATCACGCCCTGCAGCGAGCTGTTGAGCGTGGTCGCGCCGGTGACCGTGAACGACCCGGTGAAGCCGTCGAGTTCGAGCGCGGTGTTGGTCGTCGAGGTGGACGTCAGGCTGTCGATCGTGACGGTCATCGCCGACGACACGGTGTTGAGGATGCGCACCGTGCGGCCGCTGCCGCTGATCGCGACGTTGTTGATCACCAGGTTGGTCGCGTCGGCCGAGTTGAGGATGGCCGCGCCGGTCGGCGTGTCGCCGAAGTTGACGCCGCGCACGGTGTTGTTCGCCTGGACCGTGACGCCGTTGCCGGCCGGGTTCACGATGGTCGGGCGCGTGGCCGCGGTGCGCAGCGTGACGGTATCGACGACGAGGTCGACGCCGGCGCCGATCAGCGACTGGCCCGGCTTGAGGTCGATCGGACCGGTGTAGTTGCCGGCGCCGGTGAAGAGGTAGATGAACTGGTTGGTGTTCGACGGGTCGGCCGTGTTGAATGCGCTGATCGAGTCGAACGGATCGATGTCACGGCCGGTGCCGCCGCCCGCGGCGCTGCTGTTGATGTACCAGACCAGCGTGCCGACGGTGATCGTGCACATGCCGGTCGGGTCGCTGCCCTTGCTGTTGGTGACCGTGTAGCTGAAGGTGTCGCTGCCGGTGAAGCCGGCGACGGGCGTGTAGGTGAAGCTGCCGTCGGCGTTGACCGCGACGTCGCCGCCCTGCGTGGTGTTGCCGGTGCCCGAGTAGGCGGTGCAGGAGAGTCCGCCGCCGGTGTCGTTGTTGAGTAGCCCGTTGGCGGCGTTGACGGTCAGGGTGGAGTTGCCGGGGTGACTGAACGCGTCGGCGACGGCGGTGGGCGGCGTGGTGGGTACCGACGACCCGAAGAGGATGTTGACCTTGCAGCCGGTGGCGAAGGCAAGTGCGATGACCAGTAGCGCGATGCCCGGCAGCAGCACCGTGTGCCGGGTGGTGCGACGGGGATCGGGGAGGAAACAGAGCATGGGAGCGCACCTGAATGGGTCGAGGAGCGACCAGGTCGGCCGGGGGGAGGCAGGAGTCTGGCGGGACTGTCGGCCAGCCTACACGCGACCGAGACGTGGGTAAACCCGGACTTTGCCGTCGCGCAACCCGGTGCGACAGAATTGGTTACGGAGGCCAATTGGTACCGCGGCAAGAGACCCGGAACCGGCTTGTCGTTGCGGGCGAGCCGTCGGCGGTGTCGCGACCCGAGGCGAGCCGCGTGTCGTTGATTCAACGCCATGCAATGTCCCTCCGGAGCCCCGGAGGGGCGGCCCTGCAGTAGCCCGGGGCGTGAGCCCCGGGAACCGACGCGAGCACCCCTTCCCTCCGGAGCCTGCGAAGCAGGCGGCTCTTTCGACAGCCCCGGGTGAAGCCGCGAAGCGGCGAGAACCCGGGGTGAAGCGGAAGGCCCCTCGTCGCCGGAGCCTGCGAAGCAGGCGGCTCTTTCGATAGCCCCGGGTGAAGCCGCGAAGCGGCGAGAACCCGGGGTGGCGCGGAAGGCCCCTCGTCGCCGGAGCCTGCGAAGCAGGCGGCTCTTTCGATAGCCCCGGGTGAAGCCGCGAAGCGGCGAGAACCCGGGGTGGCGCGGAAGGCCCCTCGTCGCCGGAGGCTGCGAAGCAGGCAGACGGGTTCGCTGCGTTCTGAGCCGCCTGCTTCGCAGGCTCCGGAGGAATTTGTGCGGCGCCGCAATAACCCCGGGTTCTCGCCGCTGCGCGGCTTCACCCGGGGCTATCGAAAGAGCCGCCTGCTTCGCAGGCCCGGAAGAATTGTGCGGCGCCGCGATAACCCCGGGTTCTCGCCACTGCGCGGCTTCACCCGGGGCTATCGAAAGAGCCGCCTGCTTCGCAGGCTCCGGAGGAATTGTGCGGCGCCGCAACAACCCCGGGTTCTCGCCGCTGCGCGGCTTCACCCGGGGCTATCGAAAGGGCCGCCTGCTTCGCAGGCTCCGGAGGAATTGTGCGGCGCCGCGCTCACCCCGGGGTCTGGCCGGTTCGCGGCTTCAGGGGTGGCTTTCGTCAGAGCCGCCTGCTTCGCAGGCTCCTGCAGGGAATTGTGCGGCGCCGCGATAACCCCGGGTTCTCGCCGCTGCGCGGCTTCACCCGGGGCTATCGAAAGAGCCGCCTGCTTCGCAGGCTGCGGAGTGCTCCCATCAGTTCCCGGGGCTCACGCCCCGGGCTACTGCAGGGCCGCCCCTCCGGGCTCCGGAGGGACATTGCGTGGCGTTGAATCAACGATGAACAACGCGGCTCACCTCGGGTCGGAACACCTTGACCGACGGGCGTTCCCCGCTCGCCCGCAATCCCGCGCGCTACTTGCCTGTACCGAGGAACGTGCGGATCGAATCCAGGATCGCGTCGCGATCAGCAATATCGCTCGTCACCAGCTTGGGCTGATCGGGGCCAATCCGGCTGATCAGGTCGTGCCGGAATTTTCCGCTGCCGTACGTGCTGCGCACCTGGCCGTAGCAGAACAGGTTGCTGGCCGGCAGGATCTTCTCGCGCAACAGCTCCACGCAACGCTCGGTGTCCTCGGCACCCCAGTTGTCGCCGTCGGAGAAATGGAACGGGTAGATGTTCCAGTCGGCCGACGGGAAGCGCTGCTCCATGATCTGCCAGCACAGGCGGTAGGCCGAGCTGATCTTCGTGCCGCCGCTTTCGCGCAGGTGATAGAAGGTGTGCTCGTCGACCTCGCGCGCCACCGCGTCGTGCACCACGTACACGCTCTCGATGTTCTTGTACTGGCTGCGCAGCCACGTATCGATCCAGAACGACTCGATCCGCACGATCTCCTTCTGCTCCTCACCCATGCTGCCCGACACGTCCATCATGTAGATGATGACGGCGTTGGCCTCGCGCACCGGGTGCGTCTGCCAGCTGCGGTAGCGCTTGTCGTCGTTGATCGGCACGACGATCGGGTTCTCCGGCTCGAACGTGCCCGACGCAATCTGCCGGCGCAGCGCCTGCCGGTACGTCCGCTTGAAGCTGCGCAGGCCTTCGGGGCCGACCCGGCGGATGCCGCTGTAGCGCGTCTTCTCGGTCTCCAGCCGGTGCTGCCCCTTGGGCTCGATGTTCGGCAGCTCGAGCGCTTCGCCGAGGATGTCGGCGAGCTCGTCGAGCGAGAGATCGACTTCCAGCGTGTGTTCGCCTTCGTCCTCGCCGGCCTCGCCGGGGCCGTGTCCGGGGCCGTCGTCGGGCTGGCCGGGCAGGATGTCGCCGACCTCGCCGGGGCCTTGCCCGACGCCGCCCTTGTTCTTGCCGTAGGTGAACTTCGGGATGTTGATCTGCGGCATCGGGATCGTCACGGTGCGATCGCCCTTGCGCGTGACCATCTCGCCGTGGCTCACGAACTTGCGCAGGTTGTGCTTGATGCGGCCGCGCACGATCTCGCGGAAGCGGGTGTGATCCTGGTCGATCTTGTGTGGCATGTCGCCCGTTCGTCGTTCGTCGTTCGTCGGCGCGTTTCGTTCGCTCGGCCATCGTCGCTGCCCCTGTTCCTACAGGTCGGGCAGCGGCTCTATTCCGATTATACGGGTGGAAGCGGCAGAGCGGCGACATTGAGGGCTGGCATCACCCGGCCATCAGTCAACAATACTCCTCATCAATGCACCGGCTGCCGATCAGGAAGCCGCGCATCGGCGTGTGAACATCGGCCCGGCCTCGTCGGCGCGCACCCGGAACGCGATGCTGTTGATCGCCGTCGGCGGGAGCGCAGTCGCGAGTCGGCGGCGCCGCGCACCGAGCGGATCGGACTCCGGCGCGGTGGTCAGCAGCATCACGCTGCCACAGACGCCGCCGTGATCGCCGCTCGCGACCCGCGCGGCGCTTGAATAGACTGTCCGCAGTCCGCGACGCGAGCGAGTCGGCACACATGCGTTTCCTCACTGCCCGCTGGGAGAACCTGTGCCTCGTGACGTGGGCGGTGCCGCCCGCGCTGCTCGAACCGCGCCTGCCGGCGGGCCTCGAACTCGACCGGCGCGACGGCAAGTGCTTCGTCAGCCTGGTCGCGTTCTGGTTTGCAAACACCAGGGTGTGGGGCATCCCGTGGCCGACGTTCCGCCACTTCGCCGAGCTCAACCTGCGCTTCTACGTGCGCCACGGCAGCGAGCGCGGCGTGGTCTTCATCCGTGAGTTCGTGCCGCAGCGGTTCGTCGCCTGGATGGCGCGCACGATCTACAACGAGCCGTACCACGCGGCGCCGTTGTCGCACGTGGTGACGACCAGCGACGATGCGGCCACGATCACGGCGCTGTCGCAACTGACCTGGCGCGGCCGGCCGCACACCCTGCGCATGACCGGCTCGCTGCCCGGCATCCGTGTGCCGGCTGACAGCGACGAGCACTTCTTCAAGGAGCACCGCTGGGGCTACAACACCGATCGTCGCGGCCGCGTGGTTCGCTACCAGGTGGAGCATCCCGAGTGGGTGATCTACCCCGTGCAGAGCCACGAGCTGGACTTCGATTTCGCGTCGGTCTACGGCCCCGAGTGGGAGTTCCTGAAGGACGAGCCGCCATACTCGACGGTGTTTGCCGCGGGGTCGGCGATCTCGGTGTTCACAAAGTCGTGGCTGCCTCCGGGCGAGCCGGGAACGTGACACTGACGCGCGCACGCCCGCGTTCAATACTCGAACGTCGTGTCCGCCGCGGCCGCACGCGTTGCGCGTTGCTCCCACATGATCAGCCGGCGTTTGATCTCCACGCCGCCCGCCGCCGAGAAGCCGCCGATGCCGCCGTTGGCCGCGACCACGCGATGGCACGGCACCAGCAACGGCACCGGGTTGGCACCGCACGCGCCACCCACCGCGCGCACCGACGTCGGCCGGCCGATCGCCGTGGCCATCTCCCGGTAGGTGCGCGTGCCGCCGAACGGAATGCGCAGCATCTCGTCCCACACCGCGCGCTGGAACTCCGTGCCGCCACCGAGGTCCAGCGCGGGCAACGCGGGCAACTGCTTCGCACCGCCGAGCCACGCCTCGAGCCACGCGATCAGGCCGCGCGCGTGCACGCTTTCATCTGCATCCGGCAACGCCGTGCGACGCCGGCCCGGCTCCGGAAACTGCAACCGGCACACGCCGTCGGCCGTGCAGCGCCACGCGAAGTGGCCCCAGCGACTGGCCCACACACCGCTGATCGTCGTCATCGTTCGTCGGGGGGCGTGAGTACGAGTTGCAGCGCGAACCCCGCCTCGCGCAGCTGGTCGCGCACTTCGGGGTCCATCTCCTTCTCCAGCAGCGTGTTGATCACCGAGCGATCGCCCTGCGTCCACGCCGCGTGCCAGCTCTGCACCATGCTGTCGCGCAGCCGACCCGCGGCCTTGCGCCGTTGCTCCACATTGTCGTCGCGCAGCGTGCGCACCCAGTCGCGCTTGAAGCGATGTCGCAGCAGATTGACGATCGCCAGCGTCACGCCGCGGATCGCCCCGGTGGCCTGCGGCCGGCTCTGCAGCAGGAAGACCTCGGCCTGTCGCAACCGGATGAAATCCTGCTCGGTGAACATCGTCGCGTAGTCGCGGCAGAGGTTGGCCAGCTGGAAGCTCCACACGTTGGCCTCCCAGGTGTCCTCGGCCATGATGCCGCGCATCGCGGCGCTGCGGGCCGATTCGCGGCGGACCTGCGCGTTGTCGCCCGACTCGATGCCGATCAGGGCGAGCACGGTCTGGATCTGGCGAACGCGGCGTTCCGGTTCGATCGGAAAGGCCGAGACGACTTCATAGAAGCCGCCCGCGCGCCAGCGCCGCACCGCGAACATCTGCTCGCCATCGAGCATGCGATCGAAGTAGTCGGACTGCGGCGAGTTCAGCCGCAGCACGCCGGCCGCCGCGGCCCCGCCAGCACTGCGCGCATCGGGCACGTCCACTTCGCCGAGCAGCACCTGCAGCACGGTGACGTCGGCCGAGGTCATGCGCATGTGGCCGCGATCGACGTTGACGACCGCGCCGATGAACAGCGTGTCGGCCTTCGCGAGGGTTTCGCGGCCGAACGCGGTGACGTGGGTGCTGTCCTGGCGCAGGTCGCGCACCATGCAGTAGCGATCGAGCGACCAGTCCTCGAGCAGGCCGGGATCGCCGGGATCGCGGTCGTTCACGCTGGCCGTCTGGCAGCCGGCAGCGGCGGCCGCGACGGCGACGGCGACGAGCAGCAGCGCGAGCGGCATGCGGAGTGAGTGGCGAGTGTGCAGGGTCACGTCATGTGGCGATCGGCCAGCCGGGCAAGGGCGTCGGCTGCATTCTACCCTGCGCGCGCATGATCTTGCGTACGCGGTTTGTGGACCCCGCCCGTCGTCGCGGGAGCCTGCTTCGCAGCAGGCGGTTCTTTCGATAGCCCCGGGTGAAGCCGCGAAGCGGCGAGAACCCGGGGTACCGCGGCAGGCCCTTGCCCCTCGTCGCCGGAGCCTGCGAAGCAGGCGGCTCTTTCGATAGCCCCGGGTGAAGCCGCGAAGCGGCGAGAACCCGGGGTGCCGCGGCAGGCCCCCGTCCGTCGTCGCCGGAGCCTGCGAAGCAGGCGGCTCTTTCGATAGCCCCGGGTGAAGCCGCGAAGCGGCGAGAACCCGGGGTGCCGCGGCAGGCCCCCGTCCGTCGTCGCCGGAGCCTGCGAAGCAGGCGGCTCTTTCGATAGCCCCGGGTGAAGCCGCGAAGCGGCGAGAACCCGGGGTGCCGCGGCAGGCCCCCGTCCGTCGTCGCCGGAGCCTGCGAAGCAGGCGGC
>JBFWQT010000314.1:0-8486 GCA_050249295.1 Planctomycetota bacterium | reverse complement strand
GAAGCGCACATCGCGCAGGCCTTCCGCTTCGCCAGCGTCCAGCACGCGCAACGTGGCCGGGTGCGAGAGCATCGGCATCGCGGCGTCGCTTTCCATCACCGACGGCGTGCGAACGGTCGTCCACGTTACGGCCGTGGCCGGGCGGGCGCCGCGACGGCACATCGCCGTCCACGTCGGCAGCATGCTGGCCAGCGCCCGGCGCGGCGTGGAGCCCGCAGCGTCGCTCGGCGGCGGCAGCAGCACCACCCACTGATTGAGCGGGTGGTCGTTGTCCTTCAGCCACGAACCGAGGCTGGTCACCGAGTCGTGCATGTGGAACGACGCGAAGCGCTTCTCGCGCTCGCTGCGGAACAGCAGGTCGAACAACTCGTGCGCGTCGTCGCCGGTCGCGCCGGCCCCGGCACCCGCCTCGGCATCGCCGCGGCCGGACGAGCGCACCTTGGCCACGCGCGAGGCCATCGCACGGCCGCTCGGGAAGACCCAGTGCGCCGAAAGCTGCAGGCCCTCGCCCTCGAAGAAGTCGAACAGGTCGCGGATCAGCCGGGCGAGCATGCCGTCGAGCCACACATCCAGCGGGTGGCGCTGGCCCGGGTACTTGATGCGGAACCCCGGCACGTCGTGCACCGCAATGTTGATGCGGCGGCGGCGACGCACCAGCAGGCCGGCGTCGCGCACGAAGTAGAGCAGTTCGTTCTCGACGTACTTCAGCGAGAAGATGTCGACCTCGCCGGGGTCGTCTTCCATGTACATCAGCTCGCTGGCGAGCAGGTTCTCGAACGAGCCGCTGGTGGTCAGCTCGGCCACGCCGCCGGCCGGGTAGTGCGTCTCGTCGTCACGATTGACGACCACCTCGGGGATGTCGATGCGGCGCTGCAGGCCGCGCGTTTCGGGGTTGCCGAGCGCCTGGCCGATCTCGCCGAAGCGACGGCAGCGCAGCCGGGCGACGCGCGAGGTGAAGATCTCGACGTGCTCGAGCTCGTGGATGTCCACGTCGGTCGGCCGCCACGGCTGCACAATCACCGGTTCGCTCTCGCCCGGCGAGAGCGGCGCGGGCGCGGGTTGCGGTTCCTGGCTGAGGCGCGCGCGCAGGAAGTCGGCGACCTGGTCGTGCACGACTTCCACCACGCCCGGGTGCCGCTCGTCGAGCTCCGCGAGTGTCGGGTAGCCGGCGGCCGTGCGCGAGGCAGCGCTGAGCGGGTCGTCGTCGTACGCGCCCTGCAGCTGCTGCATGTAGTGCTCGAACGCCTGCGGCAGGCCGTGCGGTTCGAGATCGTAGTGCGAGACGCGGTAGCTCAGGTGGTCGTCGAGGCCCTCGAACACCTGCTCGAGCAGGTGCACGATGCGCGCCACGCTGCGGCCGCGCAGCACCATCGCATCGCGCACGCGGCGGAACCACGGCGAGAGCAGCCACGGGTTGAGGCACTCGTTCTCGTACTCCGGCGGCAGGCCGCGCAGCATCTGGTGGCGCGGAATCTGCCCGGTGTCGGCCAGCGAGTGTTCGAGCGTGCGCGACGGAAAATCCCACTCGCGTTCGATCAGCAGCATCCAGTCGAGCACGATGCCGAACGGCACACCCGTGACGCCGCGGCGCAACAGGCCGAGCAGTACGTCGCCGGCGCGCCGCATGTCGTCGGGCCCGGCGAAGCTGGCCGCCGCGAAGCGACGCGACTCGAAGCAGTACGCGGGCACGAGTGGTGCGGCGATCGCGAGCTGCTGTCGGCTGGCGGTGGCGATGGTGGTCACAGGTCGGCCGCGCACGGGCTGTCGCCGCAGAGCCGGAGTATGCCACATCGCGCGCAGGTTCCGAACAAGAGCCGCGACCGTCAGGGAGCGGATGTGATGGCCTGTGGTTCCAGTGGTCCATCCGCTCCCGGACAGGCTCTTCTGGTCGCGGCTCCTACGCTTCCTCGAACACACTCGCGTTGATCGCCGACGGGTCGGTGATCGGCGGCTTCGTGCGCTTCGAAATGCACACGTACGCGGCCGGCTGATCATCCACCAGCTCCAGGCCGTGCGCGGCGGCAAGCTCCTTGTCCACGGCCGGGTCGATGATCGCCACCAGCGCCTGTAGCGGCGCGCTGACCATCGCCGCGGCATGCAACGCCACCGCATCCGGGTCGTCCGGCGAGCCGGCGATCAGCACCTGCGGCGGATGGTCGTCGAGCTCGGCCATGCCCAGCGCAAACGTCGCGGCCAGAAAGCCCTGGCGCTGCGCCTGGCCGGAGAGCGCTGCCGCGGTCGCCCGCGCACGCTCGAGGTAGCTCTCGTCGTTGGTCGCCTGGAACAGCCGCACGAGCACGCGCAGCATCACGCCGTTCGCACCGGCCTGCGGGCTGTCGGTCACCGGGCGACGCGTGACGCGCACGATCGCCGGAACGTTGTCGTCATCATCGTTCGCGGGCAGCGCGTCGTGATACCCGCCGTCGTCGTGCCACAGGAAGTGGTTGGCGAACGCCACGGCATCGCGCGCCGCCTGCAGGAAGCGCCCGTGCGCCGTGGCCTGCCACGCATCGAGCATCGCCTGCGCGACGAATGCCTGGTCGGCCAGGAAGCGCGCATCCGTGCGCTGGCGCAGCGCGGCCGCGTCGGCCTCGTCGTCGGGTACGCGATGCAGGAAGCCGAGCCGCGGCTGCGACGCCTCGTTGATCAGCAGGTCGAGCGTGCGCACGGCCTGCTCCTGCGCGGGCCGCGCCAGCGTGTCGTCGGGCAGCAACCGCGAGAACATCAGCAAGGCCGATGCGACCTCGGCGTTGACGGCGACGAAGCGCCGCGCGTCGATGCCCGGCACCGGCCGTTTGCGCCGCACGGCGAGCAGCGCATCGGCCGCGCGCTGGATCCGCGCCTCGGCCTCCTCGACGGAGATGCCCAGCTGATCCGCCACGTCGCCGAGCGGCTCGGTCACGCGCAGCACGTTCTCGCGCTGGCGCGGCGCCGGCAGGTCGCCCGTCTTGTGCACGCCGAAGAACGCCGCGAACGCGTCGGCCTCGTCTTCGGGCAGCGTCTCGTCGACCTCGCGCAGCGTGAACGTGTACGTGCGCCCGGCCTCGCCATCGCTCGCGTCGGCGTCAATGCCGTTGCAGAAGCCGCCGCCCGCCGAGAGCGCGTCCTCGAGCAGCCAGCGCACCGTACCGGCCGCGACGCGCCGCGAGAGCGGATCGCCGAACGTGCGCCACGCGACGCCGTACATGCGCAGCAACGCGGCGTTCGCGTCGGTCAGCTTCTCGAACTCGGGCACGTTCCAGTTGGCATCCAGCGAGTAGCGGAAGAACCCCTCGCCGAGATGATCGTGCAGCCCGCCGAGCGCGATCGCCGCGAGCGTGGTGGTGCAGAGTTCGCGCGCCACCGGCCGGATCGGCTCGTCCTCGCTGATCGGCAGGTCGGACCAGAGCATCACGGCCTCCCACAGGGCCGGGTGCGGGAAGCGCGCGCCGGGTGTGCGCAGGCCGCCGGTGTCGGGGTCGGCCGCGCGCAGCAGCGCCTGGACGGCCGTGGTGGCGAGCGGTTCGGTGGCGGCACCACTGCTGCGCGCGGGCGTCTGCAACGCACCCATCAGCGAGACCAGCTCGCGGCCCATCGCACGCACCTTGTCCGGCTGGCTGCGCCACGCGCTGTGCAGCTCGTCGAGCAACCCGGCCAGGCCGCGCCGTTGCCTCGCGTGGTCGTCGTGCGGCGGAAGCCACGTGGTGGCAAACGCCATGTCGCCTTCCGGCGTGAAGATGCCGAGCAACGGCCAGCCGCCGCCGACACGCAGGATCTGCGCCGCCTCCTGCAGCCGCCGGTCGAGGTCGGGCCGCTCGTCGCGATCGACGCGCACCGGCACACAGTATTGCTGCACGCGCTCGATCACGTCGGGATGCGCGAAGGTCTCGCGATCCATCACGTGGCACTGGTGGCACCACCGCGCCATCAGGGCGACGAGCACCAGCCGGCCCTCGCTGCGCGCGCGCGCAAAGGCGTCGGGCGTCCAGTCGTTCCAGTTGATGCGCGAAGGAGTGTCCGTGGCCGTCACGTTGTGTTGCCGGTGGGTGGCGGGTGCCGCCGCTGTACCACACGCCGCCTGTTGTCGCAGCGTTGTCAGCACCGGCACCGGCTGCTACCGTCGGATGATCCAGAAGTATCCACGGAGCGGAACGATGAGCATGGGTCTGCCGGCCGGACGCCCGCAACGAGGCGGCGCAGCGTTTTTCGCGTTCGTGTTCCTGGTGCTGTGTGGCGCCGTGGTGGGCGGCTACTACTTCTACATCCTGCCCGGCCAGCAGCGCGCGGCCAGCAACGACGACGCCGACGCCAACGCGAACGCCGGCAAGTCGAACCGCAACGCCAACAAGGCGCCGGCCAACAACAATGTGTCGGTCGAGCCGCCCGCGAACCACACGCCCGAACCGCCGGCCAACAACGACAACGTCACGCCGCCGGCCAACAACGACCCGCCGGTGCAGCCCGATCCGCCGGCGCCGACCAACGACGACGAGAAGGCCCTGCCGATCATCAAGGCGGCCGAGTCGAAGGCCGGTAGCAAGCTGTGGAAGGAGGCGGTGCGCGAGATTGCGAAGGTCGCGAAGATGACGCTCTCGGACGAGCTGGCGACCCGCGCGGCGCGCGTGCGCTCGCTGGCCACCGTGATGGAAGACTTCGAGAAGGTGAAGTCGGTGCGCGGCGACCTGGCGAAGGACGAGCCGGTGCCGGTCAAGATCTTCACCAAGGCCGGCTACCAGGTGATCGGCTCGATGTACCAGCCGGCGCTGCAAGACATCATGTCGGCGTCGGGTGCGGGCAAGCTGACCGCGATGTGGCAGACCTTCGAGACCACCGTCAGTGCGCAGGAACTCAAGGGCGAGTTCATGGTGATGCGCAAGATCGGCGGCTACGAGTCTGTGCCGTTCGGCGAGGTGGTGAAGGTGATGCCGTGGAAGGATGACGAGCGCGACGAGTTCTACGACAGCCGGGTGGACAAGCTGCGCAAGGTGTTCGACAGCTCGGAGAAGACGCCGGTCGACAAGTACCTGCTGGCGTGCGGGCTGAAGCGCTACGCGCCGGCGCGCGGCGAGCACCCGTGGGCGACCGAGGCGGGGCAGCTGGTCAGCGAGGCGATCAACGCCGACCCGTTCCTCGCCGAGTCGGCCGACCTGGAGCGCAGCCGCGACTACCAGCAGTACCTGCGCATGGTGCAGAACGGCGACAGCAAGGATGCCGAGGAGCAACTCGTCTCGCTGCTCGATCGCTACCCGAACGCGGCCCAGCTGGCCGACGCGCGTGCCGCCGGCTCGGCCAAGCAGGCTGCGCAGGCGATGGCCGAGGCCGTGCAGCGCGAGGCGAAGCGTGGCGGCGGGCAGGTCGAGCAGGTGGATATCGAGGCCCGCGGCGATCTGAAGGAAGCGCTCAACGCCAGCGGCGACGCGCTGATCACGCAGGCGAAGAAGTTCATCGCCGAGGCCAAACGCTGCGACGACCTGGCGATGCCCGACCGGCCGAACTTCAAGGAGAACCTGGAGAAGGCCGTGTACCTCTATCACGCCGCGCGCAAGATCCTGGAGAAGGCGCGCGACAAGGGCGTGCAGCCGCAGGTTGTGGATGACCTGCTGCGCGAGCAGGTCAATCAGCCGCTGTTCTGGTGCAAGAAGCGCATGCCACTTTTCTGATCCCGGCGCCACGTCCAGTTCCCGCCGCACACCATGATCATCAACATCAATGGCGAGCTGCTGCCTCCCGAGAAGGCCAGCATCAGCGTGCTCGACCACGGGTTCCTCTTCGGCGACAGCGTCTACGAGGTGATCCGCACGGTCGGCGGCAAGCTGTTCACGGCCGACGAACACCTCGCCCGGCTGCAGAACTCGGCGCGGATGATCGCGCTGGAGCTGCCGCTCGACGCCGAGGGGTTCAAGCGCGAGTTCCTGCGCACGCACGAGGCCGGCGGCTTCGGCGACAGCTACCTGCGCCTGATCGTCACGCGCGGCAGCGGCCTGCTCGAGCTCAACCCCGAGAGCTGCAAGTCGCCGACGTGGATCATCATCTGCAAGCCACTGCCCGACTGGGGCACCGACTCGTGGGAGAAGGGCATCAAGGTCGCCATCGTTGGCGTGCAGCGCAACTCGCGTGACGCGCTCGACCCGGCGATCAAGTCGGGCAACTACCTCAACAATGTGCTCGCCCTGATGGAGGCGAAGAAGCGTGGCGCGGCCGAAGGCGTGATGTGCAACGCCCAGGGGTTCGTCACCGAGGGCACGATCTCGAACATCTTCTGTGTCCGCGGCGGCACGCTCTGCACGCCGGCGCTCGAGACCGGCATCCTGTCGGGCATCACACGGCAGGTGATCATCGGGCTTGCGCACAACAAGGGTGCCGAGGTGATCGAGAGCAAGCTGCGGCCGGACGACTTCATCAATGCTGACGAGGTGTTCCTGACGAGTACGACGCGCGGCGTGATGCCGGTGCAGCGGATTGACGAGCATGTGATTGCCGACACGCCAGGGCCGCTGACGAAGAAGTTGATGGCGGCATACGCCGAGTTGCTCGAGGCCGTGGCGGCCGGGAAGGTCAAGCCGCCGGCGCCGCTGGATACCGACGAGTCGTCGCGCAGCGGTGCGACGGGGCGGATCGAGGCGCCCGACCTCGAGGCGGATGTGGACGCTGGCGAAGTGGACGACAGCGCAGGCGACGGCGCGGCCGGCAGCTGAACTCTTTTGTTCTGGTGTTCTGGTCCTGGCCGCGACCGTCAGGCAGCGGGACCAATCACGCGGATTCGCCAGGCGCTCCCGGTCAGAGCCGTCCTCCGGGCGAGCCGGGGGTGTAAACCCCGGAGTCTGGTACTGAGGCGAGCGCTCGGCGCCCCCGGTCCGCGCCACCAACAGAGTCATGTGCTGGTCCCGGAACCAGACTCCGGGGGCTTTCAACCCCGGCTCGCCCGGAGGGCACACACGATGGCCGCTTGCTGCTCCACGCGGGTCTGATTCGCTATCAAACCGCCTCGCTCCGGATGCGTCGCTCTCGCGCAATCAACCCATCGATCAACCAACCAATCACAGCGGCGCGCTGGAATCCGACTCGCCCGGCTCGGCGATCGGCGCCGGATGTTCGGCCGACGACCCCGGCCGTCGCGTCTGGCTGCGACGCACGCGCGACGTGTGGCGCACCAGCGACCCGGCCAGCTTGAGCCACCCGGCCACGGCCTGCTGGTCCGACGAGTCGAACTGCGAGATCGTCGACATCTCGCGCTGGTACAGCGACCACGGCGACTCGACGCCCTGCAGCACCACGTTGCCCTTGTAGAGCTGCAGCCGCACCTCGCCACTGACATGCTGCAGCATGCGATCGAAGAACGAGCCGAGCGCCTCGCGCAGGTCGGAGAACCACTGGCCCTTGTAGACCAGCTCGGCAAACTCGTCCGACAGCCGCGGCTTGGAATGCAGCGCCTCGGCGTTGAGCGTCAGCTTCTCCAGCGCGCGCAATGCCGCGAAGCAGATCACGGCCGCCGGCTTCTCGTAGATCTCGCGGATCTTGTTGCCGAGCAGGCGGTTCTCCAGGTGATCGACACGGCCGATCGCGTTCTCGCCGCCGACGCGGTTGAGCGCCTGGATCAGCGGCACCGGCGCCATCCGCACGCCGTCGAGCGCCACCGGCTCGCCCGCCTCGAACGTCAGCGACAGGTTGACCGGCACGTCGGGCGCCGCCATCGGCGACTTCGTCAGCAGGAACACATCCTCTGGCGGCGGATTGGCCGGATCCTCCAGCGGGCCGCCGGTGACGCGGCAACCCCAGATGTTCTGGTCGCGCGTGTACGGCGTCGTGCGTTCCTTCTCGTTGACGATCAGCCCGTGGCGCTCGGCGTACGAGCGGATCTGGTCGACGTTCTCGAACTGCCACTCGCGCCGCGGCGAGACAATGTTGAGGTCGGGCGCGAGCGCCGAGACGGCGGCCTCGTAGCGCACCTGGTCGTTGCTGCGTCCCCACGCGCCGTGCGCCAGGAACTCGCACGACTCCTCGCGCGCGAGCCGCACCATCTCGCGCGCAATCAGCGGACGCGACAGCGCGGTGGAGAGCATGTAGCTGCCTTCGTACAGCGCACCGGCCTTCAGCGCCGGGAAGACGAACTCGCGCAGGAACGGCTCGCGCAGGTCGGCAATGTGGGCCGACTCGGCGCCGTTCATCAGTGCGGTCTCGGCGAGTGCTTCGAGGTCGGTGCCCTGCCCCAGCTCGGCCGACAGCGTGACCACCCGCATGCGCCGTTTGTTGCGCAGCCAGTGGATCGCGGCTGTGTTGATCAGGCCGCCGGAGTAGGCAAGGATGACGCGCTGCATGAAGTGGAGAGTGCCTGCCGCCCGCGGCCGCTAGCTACGCGACTGGTGTAGCAGCCGGCCGGATGGGGCACAACCGGAACCGGTTGCGGTGTGGTGCAGGCTTCCAGCCTGCCTTGCCCTTGCCCTTGCCCGTGCCCTTGCCCCTCTCACCCCGTGCCCGTGCCCTTGCCCTTGCCCTTGCCCTTGCCCCGC
>JBFWQT010000313.1:0-8498 GCA_050249295.1 Planctomycetota bacterium | reverse complement strand
GTGTGGTGCAGGCTTCCAGCCTGCATCCGGCTGTGGTGCAGGCTTCCAGCCTGCCGGGTGGTGCAGGCTTCCAGCCTGCTCCGGCTGTGGTTCAGGCTTCCAGCCTGCTCCCGGCTGTGGTGCAGGCTTCCAGCCTGCTCCCGGCTGTGGTGCAGGCTTCCAGCCTGCTCGCGGCTTGTGGTGCAGGCTTCCAGCCTGCCGGGTGTGGTGCAGGCTTCCAGCCTGCTCCCGGCTGACGGTCCGCGCGCTAACGGCAATCCCGGGGACGGTCCGTCCGGGGGACGACCGGGCCGGGGCTGAAACTCGCTGCCGGGCACAAAAAAGCTTGATGCCAGCCCCCGCGGCCGGCTAGGATTCCCGAGTGGCTCACGCCACCCCTCCCCCGCTTCCTCCCCATCTGACTTGGCCGGCCGGATTTCCCCCTGGTCGCCTGCCCACCTGCCACCTCGCGCTGCTGCATCCACTGCGGATGACTGCCGTGCCGGGCGCAATGCGTGGGAGGAACCTGCCAGAGGAGCACGTACATGAAGCTACAGGTCACTCTCGGCGCCCTGGCGCTGGCAATTGTGGTCCTGATGTTTGCCCCCGCCTCCGAAGCCGCCGCGCAAGACGCGATGCCGATTTCGGTCACGCAGGTCCACACCTACCAGTGGGAGTGGGGCTACGTCGGCCTCCAGCCGATGTTCGGCTTCTGGCTCGGCGACCGCTTCCGCGAAGTGGACATCGAGAACGTCAACATCGGCGGATACGCCAACGACACGTTCACCCAGGAGCCGCTGATCGGCGCCAAGGCCTCGATCGGCTTCGGCTCGAACGTGGACTGGGTCGGTACCGAGTTCTATCTCTCGATCTGGCGCGACGGCTACCACGGCACCCGCCAGGCGGTGCTGGGCGGCGGCGACCTCTCGCTGGACCAGTGGGCGATGAAGCTCGGCTTCCACATCATCGCCGAGCTGGTCTCGAACGAGGCGATCAACGACGCGGGCGAAGTCACGAAGGACGCGAACGTCGGCATCTCGGTGTTCGGCGGCTTCTTCTACCTGTTCTTCCCGGACCGCCGGTTCGACCTGCGCCAGGGCCAGGCGAACGACGACATCGCGCTGGAAGACGACCAGATCTGGACGTCGGGCGGCATGGTGATCGACATCCCGATCGGTAACTTCATCACGCTGTCGGGCTATGCGCAGATCCAGTTCCTGACCTACAAGCTCGAGCGTCTCAAGATCTTCGAGTTCATCTTCGGCCCGATCCGCGAAGCGGTCAACTCGAGCGCGAACGACTGGAACGCCGAACGCTTCATGGAGCGCGTGCAGATCCACGCCGGCGGCATGCTGACCTTCACGCCGCACTTCAACACGTTCGGCGACCACCACTGGCGCTTCTACGGCGCGATCACCTTCTCGCTCGTCGAGGGCAACCAGCCCGAGGCGCTGGTGTTCAGCGGTGGCGTGAACTTCGGCTGGTGATGCGCATCGCCGGTCGCGGTTGAAGCAAACCGATCAGTCAGAATCGCCACGGCCCCGCAATCGCGGGGCCGTGGTGTTGCTTGCCAACGACTGACTGCGCCGTGCGGCGAGGCACGCCACCGCCGGGTCGGGTCATCGCGCCAGCGCTCGACTGTAGATCGCCTTCAGGTACCGCCCCTCGGGGAACGCCGAGAGCACCGGATGATCCGGCGGCGCGCCGTGCACCGCCAGCGTCTGCAGATGCACGTGTGCGTCCGACGCAGCACGGCGGACGCAGCTGAGCAGCGCGGACTCGCCGACCATGCCGGTGCAGCTGCAACTCACCAGCACGCCGTCCGGCTCGAGCAGCGGAATCGCCAGGCGGTTCATGTCGGTGTACGCGCGCAAGGCCTGGTCGAGGCCTTCCTTCGTCGCCGTCAGCTTCGGCGGGTCGAGCACGATCACGCCGAACGTCTCGCCGGCCGCGGCCAGGTCGCGTAGCACATCGAACACGTCGGCGTGCCGCGTGGCGAGCTTCTGGCCGACGCCGTTGATCGAGGCGTTGCTCGACGCGAGGTTCAGCGCGTCGGCATCCAGGTCGACCGCCAGCGACGACTTCGCCCCGCCGGCCAGCGCGCGCACCGAGAAGCCGCCGGTGTAGCTGAAGCAGTCGAGCATGCGACGGCCGCGGGCGAACTGCGCGACGCGGGCGCGGTTGTCGCGCTGGTCGCAGAAGAAGCCGGTCTTGTGGCCGTGGCGCAGGTCGACGCGGAAGCGCACCGGGCCCTCCTTGACCTCGACGCGCAGCAGCTTGTTGCTCATGCCCTCGGCGACGAAGTCGCGCACGCGGAACCCCTCGGTCTGCTGCACCTCGTCGTCGGCACGCACCAGCACCTTCACCGTGTCGGGGCGCACGCCGAACTCGCGCGAGACCTGCGCGGCCAGTTCCTTCATCAGCCAGCCGAGCTTGCGGAACCAGCCATGCGAGAACAGTTCGATCACGACGAACGAGCCGTAGCGATCGACGATCAGGCCGCTGAGGCAGTCGCCCTCGGCATGCACCAGTCGGCACGCGTCGGTCTCGTGCAGGCCGGGCAACATGCGGCGCAGGCGGATCGCGTCGGCCAGGCGCTGCGCGATGAACGCGTCGTCGGCCGGGCGGTTCGGGTCTTCGGAGAGCAGCCGCACCGCGATCTGCGAGTTGCGGTTGTAGATGCCGGTGCCGACGATCGCGCCGCTTGCGTCGACGACTTCGACGATCGTGCCGGGCGCATGCTCGGCCGGCCGGCACATCTTGCGGAAGATCCACGGATGATCGGCGCGCCGGGTGATCGAGAGCTGCACCTGCGGCAGCCCGCTGGGCACACCGACGACGACCGGCGCAGGCCGATCACCGGCCGACGGCGGATGCGGTTGCTTGCGCGGGTGGCCTCGCTTCGGCTTGCCGTGTCCGTGTCGCGTGCTCATCCCTTGCTGCTGCTGCTCGGGCGTTCGGGCCGGTCTGGCACGGCGTGCGCAAACGGCTGCGACGGCTGCTCGCCGGGCTTGCCGTCGTCACCGTCCTTGTCGCCACCGCCGTCGCCGGCACCGCTGGCGCGTCCCTGCGAGACGTGCCGCGGATCGAGCGCATCGCGCAGGCCGTCGCCGAGGAAGTTGAAGCTGACGACGGTGAGCAGGATCGCCAGGCCGGGGAGCAGCACCAGGTGCGGCTCCGAGCCCATCGAGCGGCGGCCGTCGTCGACCATCTTGCCCCACGAGACTTCGGGCGGCTGGATGCCGAGGCCGAGGTACGAGAGCGCCGACTCGTAGAGGATGATGCTGCCGATGCTCAGCGTGGTGGCGACGATCAGCGGGCCCATGCAGTTCGGGATGATGTGGCCCCACAGGATGCGCGTGTTGCTCAGCCCGGCCGCGCGCGCCGCCTCGACGTAGACCTCTTCCTTCTGTTTGAGCACCTCGCCGCGCACGAGCCGGGCAACGGTCATCCAGCCGAACAGCACGACGATCAGCACGATGTTCCAGATCGAGAGGTCGAGGCCGAGGAACTCGGCATGCTCCCACTTCAGTGCCCTGGAGACCATCTCCGGGAGCTTGATCGCGGCCAGGATGACCATCACGGCGATGACCGGAATCGAGAGCATCATGTCGAGGAAGCGCATCAGCAGGGTGTCGATGAGGTCGCCGTAGTAGCCGGCAATCGCGCCGATCACGAGGCCGATCAGGGCGGAGATCAGCGAGGCGATCATGCCGACGGCGAGCGAGACGCGCGCACCGCGCCAGAGTCGCATCGCGACGTCGCGGCCGAGATCGTCGCCGCCCATCAGCAGGCCGGACGACATCGGCTTCGCGTACTTCATGTCGTCGTGCATCTCGTTGTAGCGCGTGCCGTCGGGGTCGATCAGCGGATAGGTGAAGGCCGCGACGACGAGCAGGCAGAGGATGCCGAAGCTGATCATGGCGAGGCGGTGGCGGATGAACGTGGCCCACACGCGCGGCTGCAGCAGCATCTTCATCAGGTGAATGCCGAGCCACGCCGAGAGCACGCTGCCGAGCAGCAGGAACAGGCCGCCGAGGATCGAGACGCCGATCCAGCCGCGCGTGGCGTCGGGGCCGGTGGCGTAGAGTGCGCCGGTCAGGCCGAGCAGGTCGCCGTCCACGATCAGCATGCCGGCGCCGGCGATCAGCATCACGGGCCAGCCGACGAGCCACGGCAGGATGCGGCCGCGTGCGAGCTGCACCAGCAAGAGGCCGACGACGATGTTGATCAGCACGAGCAGCGCGACGACGGCCGAGCGGATCATCGTCGAGACCAGCGTGATCATCCATGCCGACGCCGTGGAGCCGCCCCGTGCCGAACCCGCGCCCACGGCCGGTGCGGCGCTGAGGGCCGTGATCACCGCGGCAACCACCGACACGATCACGGGAATCAGAACGGCCAGCAGCAGCAGCACGCGCACCGCCGTGGCGCCGTGCAGGTGCAACCACTTGTCGATCCGGCTGTCGCTCGGCGCGACGGCCCGGTGCGAGAGCAGCTGCGTGCGACTGGCGGTGGTGGCGGCGGCGGCAGGTGTGGCAGATGCGTCGGGCATCGAAGCGCTGAGTCGGGCGTGGCGGGCGGGAGGCTGGAACAGAGCCGCGACCATCAGGGAGCAGTCACTCGCTGACGGTCGCGGCTCCGGGTTCGATACAGCGGTGGCGGAGGATCAGGCCAGCAACTGGTCGATGACCTTCTGGTAGATCGGCTTGGGGTTGACGCCGACCATCGCCTGCGCGACCTCGCCGTCCTTGAAGAAGATGACCGTGGGCACGCCCTCGATGTTGAACTCGCGGGCGATGTCCTGCGCCTGGTCGATGTCCACGGCGGCGATCGCGGCCTTGCCCTGGTTCTCGTTGGCAAGCTGCTCGATGATCGGCTTGAGCATCTGGCAGGGGCCGCACCAGGTCGCGGTGAAGTCGATGATCGCGATTTTGTTGCCCTGCACGAAGGTGCTGAAGTCAGTTCCGCTGAGCGCCTGGACCATGGTGGTTCTCCGATGTGGTTGGAAGTCTGGCCAGCAACCCTCCGCCAGAGCCCTGCCGTACCAGATTCCGGGCAGTGGCGACAAGCCCCGAGCGGCCCGGCCGGCAGCGGAGTGACCACTGACCCGCGCAGGCGTATGGTAGTGGAGCCCCGTTCGCCCGTCCGCACACGCCCAGGCTGATGCACACACCTCGACTCGCACTGCTCGTCCTCGTCCTTGCGCTGCTGCTCTCGCTGGCGGGTTGGCTCCGGGCCGACCCGGGGCCGGATCCGGATCCGCCGACGCCCACCGTCGAGGAGCGGCTGCAGACGGCGCTGCAGGGCTCGCCGTGGGCCAACCAGGTGCATGCGCAGCTGGCGGTCGCCGGCGAGAACGGTACGCAACTCGTCCAGGCGCTGCTGCAGGCGCCCGACACGGCGCAACGCACATCGGTAGCCTACCTCATCGCGTTCATGCCGGCGCGCGACGCGAAAGAGCTGAAGGCCGGGTTCATCCTCGAGAACGTCGCGCAGGCGCATCGCGCACGAGCCGCCAACCCGTGGGCCGCGGCGGTGCCCGACGACGTGTTCCGCAACGATGTGCTGCCGTACGCCACGCTCAACGAACGGCGCGACAACTGGCGCAAGGACTTCTGCGATCGCTTCGCGCCGATGGTCAAGGACTGCAAGACCCTCACCGAGGCCTTCGTTGCGGTGGCCGGCAGGATCCAGGCCGAGCTGAAGGTCTCGTACAACACCAAGCGCAAGAAGCCCGACCAGAGCCCGTACGAGTCGATGGAGCAGGGCATGGCCACCTGCACCGGACTGGCTGTGCTGCTCGTCGATGCACTGCGCAGCGTCGGTGTGCCGGCGCGCATCGCTGGTGTGCCGCAATGGACGAAGGTGCCCGGCAACCACACCTGGAACGAGGTCTGGATCGACGGCGAGTGGAAGTTCACCGAGTACGGCGGGACTGCGCTGAACAGCGGGTGGTTCCTCGGTCGCACCGGCGAGGCCGACGCGACGCGGCGCGCCACGCGTGTGTACGCGACGTCGTTCCAGCCGACCGGCGACTGGTTCCCGCTGCCGTGGGACGAGAGCGTGAGGTACGTCAATGCGTTCGATGTCACGACGCGCTACCACGCGCTGGCGCACCCGGCCGTGGCGCCTGCGGCGACGTCGGAGGTGCGCGTGGCGGTGCTCACCACCCGCGACGGCGATCGCGTGGTTACGCCCTTGCGCGTGCTCGACGCTGCCGACCGCAGGGAACTGGCGACCGGCGAGACACGCGGGCCGGAGAACGATCTGAACGACATGGCGACGTTCGCGCTCGCGCCCGGCGCCGACATCATCATCGAGTACCACACGCCAGACGGCCGGCGTCGCGAACACAAGGCGCACACGGCCGACGCCGGGGCGGTGCTGACGGTGGTGCTGTTGCTCGACGACCCGGCCGACATTCCGGAGCCGCGCACGATGCGCGAGTTGCTCGAACATCCGGGCTCCGACGTGGTCGTGCCGCTGGCCGAGGCGGCGGCGAAGCGCGCGCAGCTGTGGGAGCAGTACGTGGCCGAGCAGCGCGCCGATGAGTCGCGCAAGAAGGAACTCACCGGGAAGCAAATGACGATCGGCGACGCCGTGATGCGCTACGAGTACTACCGCATCGGCGAGAAGCCCGCCGGCGGCTACCCGCTCTACATCGCGCTGCACGGCGGCGGCGGCGCTCCCGCGGCCGTCAACGACAGCCAGTGGGAGCACATGAAGATCTACTACCGCGAGAGTGTGAAGGTCGGCATCTATGTCGCGCCGCGCGGCATGACCAACACCTGGAACCTGCACTTCGTCGGCCCGTCGTACCGCGCGTACGACCGCCTGATCGAGAACATGATCCTGTTCGAGGACGTTGACCCCGACCGCTGCTACATCCTCGGCTTCTCGGCCGGCGGCGATGGCGCGTATCAGGCGGCGCCGCGCATGGCCGACCGCTGGGCCGGGGCCAACGCGTCGGCCGGGCACCCCAACGGGGTGCAGGTCGCCAACCTGTTCAACGTGGCGTTCCTCAACCAGGTCGGCGAGCGCGACGAGGCCTACGGCCGGCATCGCATTGCGCCGGCCTACGGTCGCACGCTCGACGCGCTGCAGGCGGCGCACCCGGAGGGCTACGTGCACCAGACGTTCGTGCACGCCAACCGGCCGCACAACTTTGCCGACAACGACCCGCGCATGCGCGACTACGAGGTAATCAAGGACCCGGTCGCGTGGCTCGAGGACGGCAACCGCGAGACGGTGAAGACCAACACCAATGCGATCGCCTGGTTGCGCGAGCACGTGCGCAATCCTCTGCCCGACAAGATCGTGTGGCAGCCGGAGGTGAATGCGCCGCGCGCGGCCGCGCACCTGTTCTACTGGCTCGACCTGGCCACGGCTGACATCGCGCAGACCGGCAGCCAGCAGATTGTCGCGCGTCTGGATCACGACGCGAACGCGGTGATCGTCGAGTCGAGCGGGTCGTTCCTGCGGGTGCTGCTGAGCGAGCGGATGCTCGACCTGTCGAAGCCGGTCACGATCCGCATCGGTGGCCAGGTGCTGTCGCTGACGGTGGAGCCGCGGTTGCGCGTGATGCTGCAGTCGATGCTCGATCGCGGCGACCCGCGGTACATGTTCGATGCGGCGGTCACGTTGCGCCGCGCAAACGGCCTGTGGACGGCGACCGCGGAATAGCCGTGGTAGCGGTCGCGGCCGCGACCGGACCGTGCGTCCCGCTGCAATCGGCCGCAAATGCCGTCCGCCGACCCGAGGGCCGGCGGAGGTCCTGTCGAGCGAGCGCATCGGCGGCGGCGGGCGCGCTCAAGCTCGGCAGATCTGGTTACTGGTTGCGAGCGATCAGCCCTTCGGCCGCTTCGCGCCGTAGAGCGAGCGGGCCTGACGACGGCCTTCGACGCCCAGCGTGTCGAGCGTGCCGCGGATGATGTGGTAGCGCACGCCCGGCAGGTCGCGCACGCGGCCGCCGCGGATCAGGACGATGCTGTGCTCCTGGAGGTTGTGATTCTCGCCCGGAATGTAGGCGGTCACTTCCTTCTTGTTGGAGAGACGCACGCGCGCGATCTTGCGCAGAGCCGAGTTCGGCTTCTTCGGCGTCATCGTCTTCACCTGGAGGCACACGCCGCGCTTCTGCGGGCAGCTCTCCAGCACCGGCGACTTGCTCTTGTAGACCTTGAAATCGCGACCCTTGTGGGCCAGCTGGTTCATCGTGGGCATCAGCGACCTGCTCGTCTCGGCTTGCGTTGGGCAGCAGCGGGTATCCCGGCTGCGAGGGAGCGGGATGATACGGACCGCCGCGGTGCATTGCAACTGCCAAGCCGCCGGAAGGCGCGGCACGGCGCCCAGCGGGCCGAGGCAAAGTCCGGCATTGGAAACCGCGTCCATGCCCCTTTCACGCCTTGCCCTTGCCCTTGCCCTTGCCCTTGCCCTTGCCCTTGCCCTTGCCCTTGCCCTTGCCCTTGCCCTTGCCCGAGGGAAGAGATTGTCCACGGAGGACACGGAGACCACGGAGG
>JBFWQT010000312.1:0-8535 GCA_050249295.1 Planctomycetota bacterium | reverse complement strand
TGCGAGATCCCCGTCGAGGTCGGCGCCGTCACCATCAACAAGGTGTGCGGCTCGGGCATGAAGGCCGTGCATCTGGCCGCGCAGGCGATCAAGGCTGGCGACGCCGAGGTCGTGCTGGCGGGCGGCATGGAGAGCATGACCAACACGCCCTACTACCTGCTGAAGGCGCGCGACGGCTACCGCCTCGGCAACGGCGAGGTGGTCGACGGCATGGTCCACGACGGCCTCTGGGACGTCTACAACAACTACCACATGGGCAACACCGGCGAGCTCGTCGCCGAGAAGTACGGCATCACGCGCGAGATGCAGGACGAGTGGTCGGCCGCGAGCCACCAGAAGGCGGCGAAGGCGCAGGCCGACGGCAAGTTCAAGGCCGAGATCGCGCCGGTGCACATCCCGCGCAAGAAGCTCGACCCGATCGTGTTCGACACCGACGAGGGCGTGCGCGCCGACAGCACCGCGGCCGGCCTCGGCAAGCTGCGGCCGGTGTTCAAGGCGGATGGCGGCACGGTGACCGCGGGCAACGCGAGCCAGCTCTCCGACGGCGCGGCCGCGCTGATCATCACCTCGGCGGCGAAGGCGAAGGCCCTCGGCTGTGAGCCGATCGCGCGGCTCGCCGGCTACGCCACCGGCGGCATGGCACCGGAGTGGGTGATGATGACGCCCGTCTCGGCGGTGAAGAACCTCGAGAAGAAGGGCTTCGATCGCAAGAAGTTCGACCTCTACGAGTTCAACGAGGCGTTCGCGTCGCAGGCCTGCGCGCTGCCGAAGGAACTCGAACTCGACCCCGCGAAGATCAACGTCAACGGCGGCGCCGTCGCGCTGGGCCACCCGATCGGCTGCAGTGGCGCGCGCATCCTCGTCACCCTGATCCACGCGCTGCGCGACCGCGGCCTGAGCACCGGCCTCGCCTCGCTCTGCATGGGCGGCGGCAACGGCCTCGCCTCGGCGATCGAGATCATCTGATCAACCGTTTCGACCGTTCGCATCGCGCACCGCACGACACGGGCGTCACCTGGTACAATCCCGCACCTGCCTGTCGGGTGCGAGCGCGATGTCGGCGATCAACGAAGGGTCGATCCTCGGCGGATACCGCCTGCTCCACCGCATCGGCCGGGGCGGCGTTGGCACGGTATGGCTGGCCGAGCACGAGGTGATGGGCGCGCGCGTTGCGCTCAAGGTGCTCAACGGCGGCGCCACCGGCAACATGCGCGAACGCTTCATGCGCGAGGCGCGCGCCGCGTTCCTGCTGCAGCACCCCAACATCGTGCGCGTGCTGCACGCCGACATCACGGCCGACGGCGACGCGTGGATGGTGATGGACCTCGTCGACGGGCCGTCGCTGCGCGCGCACGTGCCCGACGCAGGCCTGGAGATGGCCGACGCGCTGGTGCTGCTGCGCGGAATCTGCGCCGGCGTCGGATTTGCGCACAGCCAGGGCGTGCTGCATCGCGACATCAAGCCCGAGAACATCCTCGTTGATCGCCACACCGGCACGGCGCGCATCGCCGACTTCGGCCTGACGCGGCTGATGCATTCCGAGTCCGACCTTACCCACACCGGCGGTGTGCTGGGCACGCCCGGCTACATGTCGCCGGAGCAGTGGGAGTCGAGTTCGAGCGTCGACGCGCGCGCCGATGTGTGGTCGATCGGCATCACGATGTGGTTCATGCTCTGCGGCACGCCGCCGTACGCGGGCCTGACGCCGCCGCAGGTGCTGCGCAAGATCATCAGCCGCGACCGGCCGTCGCTGGGCGAGTTGCGGCCCGACATCGAGTCGCCGCTGCTGCGCGTGATCGAGAAGATGATCGCGTGGAATCCCGCGCGGCGCTTCTCGTCGGCCGACGCTGTGCTGGCCGCGCTGGACGCCGTGGAGCGGGCGAAGGCGAGCCAGTTCGCGGTACCCGGATCGCCAGCGCCTCCGCCACCACTACCGACGGTGTCGACCACACCCGTCCCGCGGTCGCCGGCGCCCGGCGAGCAGGACACGCCGCGCAAGGAGAAGCAGCGCGGTGCGCCGCCGTCGCGCCGCGCGGACGCGGCGGTTGAACTGCCCGACGACGCAGTGGAAGTGGTCGACGACGACGAACGCGCGTTGCCCCGTCGCCCGGCGACCGCAATGCTCTACCGGATCAACGACTGGTTGATGGTGCACATCAAGGCGGCCAGCGCGGTGTGCGGCGGCGTCATCCTGTTGCTGATCATCGCGGTGATGTTGCGGTTCGGTGGCGAACGTGCGCCGGAACGCGTGCCGGAATCGAATGACACCGATCGGCCGCTGATCGTGATGGACGACCGGCCCGACACGTCGAACCGGCTGCCCGAGCCGTCGCCGGTCAGCAACTGGCCCGCGCCCAACGCCACTACCAACGGCAACACCCCCAGCAACGCGAGCAACAGCAACAACAACCGCGATTCATCGCCGCCACCGGTCCGCCCCACGCCGCCACCCACCAATCGCCCCGGCGAGAACCTGCCCGGCCCGTCGCCACTGCAGCCGACCCCGGAGCAGATCGCGCGAGAGACGAAGGCGTTCGCCGACATTGCGCTGCAGCTCGTCCGCTCCGACCGCGTCCGCGCGCTCGACTACGCCAATCGTGCCATCGACCGCGGCGGGCACCTGCCCTACGGCTATTTCGCGCGCGCCACTGTTTACCTGGAGATGAGCAACTTCCAGCGCGCCGAGTCCGACGCGTCGCAGGCATTGATGTACGGCGACAACTCCGCCGGGTGTCGCGTGCTCCGCGGCCAGGCGCGACTCTACCGCGGCGCCGAGCACCTTGCTGACGCGCAGGCCGACTTCGAAGCGGCGACCCGGCTGGACAACCGCATGGCCGATGCCTGGGGCTTTCTCGGGCTCACACTGGCCGTGAGCAAGAAATGGGACGCGGCGATCGACCCGCTGGATCGCGCGGTTCGGCTGGGCGGCGGGTGGCGCTTCTGGCGAGCGCGAGTGCACGCGCAGCTGGGCCACCGGAAGGAGGCCATCGCCGACTTCAGCGAGGTGATCGACTCGAGTACGGCCCGGCTGGAACGTGCCCGCCTTTACCTGCAGCTCGGCCAGACGCAGCAGGCGGAAGACGACGCGCGAACCTGGCTGGAGAGCACCCCCGACTCGGCCGAGGCGAACTCGTTGCTGGCCGTCGTGCAGGCGCGTGCCGGCGACTTCGCCGCCGCGGGCAGGTACATGGCCGAGGCGATCCGCCTGGCTGCCGGCGACGCGAAGGTGGTGGATGTCATTGCGGCCGATCGCGCCGAGGTCGACGAGCTGCGTCGCAAGATCGACGAGCCGGTCGGTGATCCGCCGATGTCCGAGGCCGAGTTCGCGAAGTTGATCCAGCGCAGCCGGCTCACCAACCAGCACATGGTCGAGCTGATCGAGGCGTGGTGTCACCCCGGCTGCCCGCGCGAGTGGCGGCCGGAGATCGCGCGTGTGCTTGGCGCGCAGCCCGACGGAAAGAAGCTGCAGACAGTGCTGCGGGCCGCGCTGAAGAGCATGAGCCTGGACGACGCCTGCAAGGTCTGCCGGCTCATGGCGGCGATCGGGGGCGACGACGCGGCCAGCGTTCTCGACGACGCGCTGGATTCCGGCCAGCAACGCCTGCGACTCGCGGCGATCAACGCGCTCGGCGAAGTCGGCAATCCGGCGGCCCTCGGCCAGCTCTGCCGCCTGTGGAGCAAGCGCAAACCCGGCGAGCGCGAGTACGAGGCGGCGGCGCAGCAGCTGCAGGCGCATCCGCGCCGGATCGACATCGCCGCGGTGAAGGAGTACGTGGTGCCGGCGATGGCGGACGAGGATCGGCACGACCTTGCACGACATATTGCGAGCATCGCGATCGGCCTGCCGGAGGACGTTCCGACGGCCACGCTGGTCGGCTACTGGGCCGACCTCGAGCGCACCTGGCGCGCGCATGATGTGAAGGTCACGCCCGGCGGTACGCCCATCGGCGACTCGATCCAGTGTACGCCGACCGGCCTGCCGCGCGGCCCGAACCAGCTGCTGCTGAGCGACCAGCACGCCGAGGCCCGGTTCTCCATGCCTGCCGAATGGGGCCAGGTCGAACATCGCGCGATCATCCGATTCCAGGCGATCCGCGGCGACCTGGTGGTGCAGTACACAACCGACAAGGTGCACTGCACGATGCGCACGGCCGACGGCCAGGCGGTGTTCAAGACGCGCAGCGAGGTGACGTCGCTGCCGCTGACCGACGGCTGGAACACGTTCGTCGTGCACGCGTGGCTCGAGGGCGACGGCCGACGGCTGATCAGCCTGGAGTTCAATGGCCGCCGCGTGTTCGGCGACGGCGCATTCGGCTTTGATGGCACGCTGGAGGCCTTGCGCGTGGAGCTTCCCGACGGCGGGATCGCCGTGGTCGGCCAGTGGGAGCTGCTGCGCGGCAACCGCTGAGCCGCCGGACGGCCGGCATGCTCAGGACCGCGCCGACTTCTTCTTCAGCGCCGCCCGCTTCGCCGTCGCCTTCTTCGTCGGCTTCTTCGCGGCGGGAGTTCTTGTCGCGGCTGCCGGCGCCTTCGCGGCCGGCGTCTTCTTCTTTGCGCGACGCGCCAGCACCTTGTCGATGTACGGCACCGGTGCCGGCGTCTTGCACGACGTGTCGCCGTGATCGACCTCGACCTTGCCGATGCGCCCCGCAGCGGCCTTCGCCAGATCGGTCAGGGCATCGCCGCGCGAGCCGATGGCGATCAGCGCCATCACCATGTTGTGGCGCGTGCGATTCGGTGCGTCGTGCACGTTCGACTCGATTGTGGCCAGCAGCTTGCGTGCCACGTCGGCCGCCAACGTGTCGGCAATCCGCGCCACGACGGTCCAGCCGATGACCGACACGAACTCCCCTTTGCTGGCGATCCACGCGGTGTACGACGCCGCGTGCGGCGAATCGGCCGCCACCCGCGCCACCGCATCGGCCAGCACGCGGTTCGGGGTCTCGCCCATCCAGGCTTGCAGCGTCTTCGCGCTGATCGCCGCCGGGTCGGCCACCATTGTGGCCAGCACGCGTGCGTCGTGGTTGCCGCTCTTCCACAGTGCCTCGGCCAGGGCCTGGTCAGTGCCGAGCCGCTTGCGCAGCGTACCAAGCGCCGCGTAGCTCACGCCGAAAGCGGGGCCGGTCACGCCGTGGCGCGAGTACACCTTGCGGTTCTGCGCGGTGCCGAGGGATTCGAGTTCCTTGAGGACAGTGGTGGCGGCGGTCATGGCAACAGCGGCGGCGTGAGAGGCGATGCACCACATTAGTATCGCGACCCGCTCGTGCGCGTCGCATTCGCGGACAGGCTGTCTGGTCGCGGCGCTTCCCGCTCACACCGTCGTTCCGCCGGACGGCAGCGTGACGACGTCGTCACCCTGCGAGGCGAGCCGGCCGTTGTTGAGCAGGCCCTGCACGACCGAGGCGAGCCGTGACTTGCGCTTGCCGGAAAGCTGCTGGTAGCCGAGGGCGCGGCTGGACGAATCGAGCAGGGCCTCGCGGCTGATGCTCAGCGCGGCACGCACGATGTCGATCATCAACGCTTCGAGCTCGTCGACACAGATGTGCTGGATGTCGCGCGCGTTCGCGCCCTTCTCCGGCACGCGCGGCCGCACGGCACTGCGCTGCGGCGGCCAGAAGAAATCACCGACGCGACGCACCACGGCGTGATCCTCGCCGGTGGCCAGCGCGGTGTCGATCGCGTCAGTCACCTTCTTGCTGCGTACCTTCATGTCCCAGCCATCCTTGAAGCGCTGGTAGATCAGGTCGCGATGCACCGGGCCTTCGACCTCGACGATCGCCTGCACCAGCGCCATCAGATCGCCGGCGTCCAGGTCGGCGGGGGAGTCCACGCCGTCGGGCTTGCCGATGCGGGCCTCGCGGTAGACGGCGAACGGCGCCTGGCCGACCGCCACGTTCTGCAGGTCGGCCGCGGCCTGGGCGGTGGGGTCGGCGGGCGCCTCGAGCGTCTGCTCCATCGACTTGTGCGCGGGGGCGAGTGCGGCGTTGCGCGGCGGTCGCGGGAGATTCACCGGCCCGGCCGCGAGGTGCTCGATGCGACGCACAATCTGGTCGGCCACCTCGTCCGGCCGTTCGAAGCGGTCGCGCGACCAGACATGCGCGACGTTCCAGCCGAGGTGCGAGAGCATGTCAGGGCGCGTGCGGTCGCGGTCGCGCGCGGTGCTGCACGCGCGATAGGTGGGCCCGTCGGACTCCACGCCGAGGATGTACTGCCCTGGGTAGTTCGGATGCACGACGGCGAGGTCGAGCCGGAACGCGCCCTGGCCAACACGGCGATGCACGCGGTAGCCGCCGACCTCCAGCGCGCGCTGCAACTCCGACACCATGCCAGCCTGCGACGGCGCGACGGCGTTGCGCGACGCGGGCGTCTCGGGGAAGCGGCCCTCGTGCTCGGCGTATTCGAGGTATTCGCGCAGCCGCACCGCGCCTTCGGAGCGGGCGCGCGCCGGGTCGATGTCGCGCGCCGAGATCGAGCTGATCAGCACGATGTGGTAGCGCGCGCGTGTGAACGCCACGTTGAGCCGGCGCTCGCCGCCCTGGTTCTGGATCGGCCCGAAATTGAGCCGCAGCAGGCCGTCTTCCTCGGGGCCGTAGGTGACCGAGAAGATGATGATGTCGCGCTCGTCGCCCTGCACCGTCTCCAGGTTCTTGACGAAGATCGGCTCTTCCAGGTCGTGGTCGAACCGGCGGTCGAGCTCGGGGTCGGCCGCGCGCTCTTCTTCCAGCAGGTCTTCAATCAGCTGCGCCTGCGAGATGCCGAACGCGACGACGCCGATGCTGTACTCGGGGTACTGGCGCGCGATGCGCACCACGCGGTCGACGACGATCTCGGCCTCGGCCGGGTTGCGCCCCTTGGCGTAGTTGCTCTGCGGTCCGGGCACGCGGATGTGCTGGATGCCGAGCGGCGGGTCGGCGATCGGCACGGCAATGGCGTCGGCCGCTTCGTCGTGCGGCGCGGGCACCACCACGGGCACGCTGACCGGCGCATCCACCTGGCCGTTGGCCGGTGTGCTCTCGGCCGCGGCTGGCGGCGGCACGGGCGGGGGGCCGGCCACAAACTCGGCAGTCTCGATCCGTTCGGTGGGCAGGCGCACCAGCTCGGCCGTCTCGTAGACATCGGTTTCGATCGCGCGACCAGGCGACACGGGAAGGCGCTGCGTGCCCGATTGGCTGGCAGACGGCGCGGCCACGTCGACCACCGGCTTCACGAACCGGCGCGTGTTGCCGCTGCGCTGCGAGTCGAGGCCGGGCACGCGCGGCGCCGGGAACGTGATCAGCTGGTCGTCGTAGAACTTGCGGTTGGAGTACGCGATCAGCGACTCGTCCTTGCTGCGGTAGTGCCACTGCAGGCGGCGCACCGGGAAGAACCGCGACGCTTCCTCTAGCACGCTCTCCAGCGGCGTGAGGTCCACGTCCTCGTCGTCCATCTCCTCCAGCTCGCTCGCGGCCTGCTCGAAGAACGTTGTTGGCGGCAGCTGCTGGCGGTCACCGACGATCACGGCCTGCTTGCCGCGACGGATCGCCGGGATCGAATCCTCGGGCCGCACCTGCGACGCCTCGTCGAAGATCACGACGTCGAACTGGTGCTCGCTCGTCAGGTAGTGGCACACCGACAGCGGGCTCATCATCCAGCACGGCTTGAGCCGCAGCGCGAGGCGCGGAATGCGCTCGAGCAGCCGGCGCACCGACAGGTGGCCACGCTTCAGCGACGCCTGGTGCGTGAGGATCTGCGGCTCCGACCCGTCGGGCGTGTAGCCGGCCCACTGCGGGCGATTGGTTTCCAGCTGCTGCGTGATGCGCGTCGCACCCGTTTTCGGCACGAGGCCGTCCACGGCGCGGAAGCGCTGGATCAGGTTCTCGTGGTTGTCGCCGCGGAAGTCGGCGAGCGGCCCGACGGTGAGCTGCGCGGCGTCGAGCCACAGGCGCCAGAAGCGCTTCTGCACGGCCGGCACAATGCGTTCGGGCGGCAGGCGCGTGCCTTCCAGGGCGCTCAGCACCTGGCGGAAGCCCGCGTCGAGCAGGATCGACTCGGCGCGCAGCCAGGCCATCCACTCGTGCAGCTTGTCGGTGTCGCGCAGGTGCTTCTCGAGCCAGTCGATCATTGCCGACACCGCGCGCGCGCCCTCGCCGAGCGGCGACGACGGCACATCGAGGCGCGGGAAGCGCTCGAGCACCTTGCGCAGTTTCGCGCGCGCGACCTGCACGCGGTTGGCGCCGTCGGCCGCGGTGTGCTTCCAGTGTTCGCGCTTCGTCTCGTCGAGCAACTGGTTGAGCAGCTCGCCGCTGGTGCGTGAGGAGTGATCCTTGCGCTGCTGCTGCACCCATTCGAGCGTGGCGATGGTCTCGGCCCAGCTGCTGCCCGGCCCGAGGAACCACGTGTCGAGCGCGAGGCGCAGCTGGTCGCTGTGCTTGCGGAACCATTCGCGGTCATCAATCAGGTCGAGCGCGGCCCGGCAGTCGGTGGCCACAACGGTCGGATCGAGCCTCGCACGCTTCTTCGCGGCCGGCAGCACATAGTTGAAGATGCGCTTGCGGT
>JBFWQT010000311.1:0-8555 GCA_050249295.1 Planctomycetota bacterium | reverse complement strand
GGGCCCCCGGGGGCCCCGGGTCGACGATCAACCGTCGGAAGTTTCGTGAACGCGCTCGTCAGCGTTCAAACGGTGGGCTTGCCGGCGTGACCCCCAACGGGGCCCGCTCGCTTGCGCTCGCGGCTCTTGTTTTAGCGCCCATCCCCATCACCCATGGGCCGCTCGCTCACGCTCGCGGCTCTTGCGACACCCACCGCTCGCGCCTACCGGCCGTTGCCGTTGTTGTCCCGCCGCTGCGTGCTCACCTTGCGGCCGATCACGCTCTCGTACACGCGCTCCTCAATGAAGATGCGCACCAGCTCGGGGTCGAGGTGATCGTCCTTCACCTCGAAGCCGAGAATCTCGAGCGCCTTCTCCACCGGCGTCGCCCGCTTGTACGGACGGTCGGCCGCGGTCAGCGCGTCGAAGATATCCGCCACCGCCATCATCTTGCCCTGCAGCGGAATCTCGTTGGCCATCAGGCCGCGCGGGTAGCCCGAGCCGTCGAGCTTCTCGTGGTGCGTCGCGGCGATTTCGGGCACATCCTTGAGATCCTTCGTCCACGGGATCTCCTTGATGAAGTTGTAGGAGTGCACCACGTGGCTCTCGATCTCGAGCCGTTCCTCGGGGTTGAGCGAGCCCTTCGGCACCGACAGCGAGTAGATCTCGGCCCGCGTCAGGTACGGGTGCATCTCGCCCTTCGTGTCCATGTACGTGAGGTCGGCCAGCGACTTCACGTTCTCGAACGTGCCTTCCTTCAGCACGGTCGGCTCGTCAGCCTGGCAGATCGAATCCAGGTACGAGTCGAGCAGGCCCCAGTCCTCCGACACAGCCTCTTCCACGCTGGTCAGGAAGGCCGGGAGATCCTCGAGCGGGACGCTGCCGTTGCCAACCTGGTCGAGCGCCGAGCGCATGTGCTGCGCCTCGATCTGGCGGCGGATGTATTCGAAGCGCAGGCGCACCAGGTCGAGCTCCCACGGGTAGAGCTTCTTCGCCTTGGTCAGCACCTTCTCGCGCACCGCCACCTTGCCGAGGTCGTGCAGCAGGCCGGCGTAGCGCAGCTCGCGCAGCTGGTCGTCGTCGTACGTCACGTGCGCGTACGGCCCCGTCGTGCAGCGGCTCACGGCCTTCGCCAGTTCCACCGTCATGATCGTCACGCGCTCGCTGTGACCGCTGGTCACCGGGTCGCGGCTTTCGATGGCGACCACGCTCGCCTTCACGAGGCCTTCGAACAGCTCCTCGATGTTGCGCAGCAGGATGCCGTTGGTCAGCGCCACGGCCGCCTGGCTGGCAAACGACGTGACCAGCGCCTGGTTCTCCAGGTCGAACGGCACGACGCAACGCTCGACGTCATCCGGGATCGGCGGCCGCAGCTTGTAGCCGTGCTCGCGCTTGCGGTTGATCAGCTGGATGCAGCCGATCGTCTCGCCCTCGTGGTTGAACATCGGCACGCAGAGGATGCTCTTCGTGCGGTAGCCCACCGACTGGTCCCAGCGGCGGTTCAGCCGGTATGGCGCGTCCTCGGGGATCTGGTACGCGTCCTCGATGTTGATGATCTGGCCGAGGTCGCAGCAACATCCCGCGATGCTCGTCGTGTCGAGCGGCATCGTGAACGTCTGGAACGGCACGTCGATCGACTCGGACTGCGACCAGACGAAGCGCAGCGTGTCGCGCTGTTCGCCTTCCACCAGGTAGATGCTGCCGCCGTCGGCGCCGGTGATCAGGCGCGCGTTGGTCAGCACGCGCGAGAGCAGCTTCTGCAGGTCGCGCTCGCCGGAGAGGGCGATGCCGATCTCGTTGATGTCGCGCATCACGCGCGTGCGCCGGCCCAGCTCGCGGCGCAGCGCGGCCTTCTCCACTTCCAGGCGGATCAGGCGGGCGGCGTTGCGCAGCGCGCGCACTACGGCCGACTCGCTGACCGGGCGGAACACCTCGTCGACCACGGCCTCGTGCATGCGCTCCGAGAACAGCACCTCGTGCTGGTCGTCGTGCAGCACGATCACGCCGAGGAACTTGCGGCTGAGGTGCTTGAGCCGGATCTGGTCGTTCTCCCAGGCGGCCATGAAGTCGGCCGCGTCGAGCAGCAGCAGGATCGGCACCGGCCGTTCGTGGTGCTCGTCGTCATCCACGAAGTTGCCGGGCCGCGGGAGGATGTCGCTCTCGAAGACATCCATGAAGGACGCGGCGGCGTGGCACTCGAAGCCCTGCTGCTCCAGCCGTTCTGCGAACGCCGATATATCGGAGCTGGCAGGCGTGTAGTACACGCGGGCACGTGGCTGGGTCTTGACGGGCATCAGCGGTCTCGACAACGGAACGGAAGCGGTGCCGGCACGGGCCGGAACGGCGCAACAGGCGATTCTAGGTGCCGCCGCTCCACCCCGTCAATCGCGCTCGGTCGGGGTCGGCAAGGGGTTCCGGGACGGGATGTGGCGTGCGAGTGGCGCGGCTCGGGCTCCAGAGGAAACGCGGCAACTGGCTGGCGCGTCACGGACCGGACAGTCGCTCGTCAGAAACCGCGGCTGCACGCGCACCGGTCCACGGGGGCGAAACTGCTACGATGGTCCCGGGTTACAGACGTCGCCAGCTCATCGGCGGTCGCGCCGCGCGAACACGCATCATGGATAACCGATACCTGTTCGAGCGCTTCGAGGAACGCAAGGCCGAGGGCATGGCGGCGTTCCGCGAGGGCAAGCACGAAGACGCCAGCCGACTGCTGATGGAGGCGGCCGAGATCCTGTTCCGGCTGGCCGCGCGGTCGGAAGGCAAGCTGCGTGACGGCCGCAAGCAGAACGCCGAGAAGCTCGCCGGCATGGCGCGCAACCTGCGCGACAATCCGCCGAAGGGCCCCGGCGGCAAGGCGCTCTCGTCGGCCGGTGCGGGCGGCGGCGAGGACGACAGCGACCGCAACGGCGACGCGTGGCAGCTCGCCGAGAAGCCCAGCACGCGCTTCGACGACATCGCCGGCCTCGACGAGGTGAAGGACGCGATCCAGCTGCGGATGATCCTGCCGTTGCAGCACCCCGACAAGGCGAAGCAGTTCGGCATCCGCCCCGGCGGCGGCCTGCTGCTCTACGGCCCGCCCGGCACCGGCAAGACGATGCTCGCGCGTGCCGTCGCCGGCGAGATCGACGCGCCGTTCTACAGCGTCAGCCCGGCCGACATCCTCTCGCGCTGGGTCGGCGACGCGGAGAAGAACATCGACAAGCTGTTCAGCTCGGCGCGCAAGCACAGCCTGGCGGTCATTTTCATCGACGAGATTGAAGCGATGCTGCCGCGGCGCGACGCGGTGGAGAGCCCGGTGATGCAGCGCCTCGTGCCGCAGGTGCTGGCCGAGCTCGAGGGCATCGACAAGGAACGACAGAACCCGCTGCTGTTCATCGGCGCGACCAACAAGCCGTGGGCGCTCGACGAGGCCGTGCTGCGGCCCGGCCGCTTCGACGAGAAGGTCTACATCCCGCTGCCCGACGCGGCCGCGCGCAAGGCGATCCTGTGGCATCACCTCGGCGACAAGCCGATCGACGCCGACCTCGACATCGACGACCTGGTCGCGCGCACCGAAGGCTTCTCGGGTGCCGACATCGTTGGCCTCGCGCAGCGCGTGTGCGGCAATGTGTTCCGCCGTGCGATCGAATCGCCGACCGGCGCAGACGAGTTGATCCGCCGTGTGGATGCCGATGCGGTGCTGACGAAGTTGCACCCGTCGGTGACGGCCGAGATGCTGGTGCGCTACGAGAAGTTCAGCGCGGTGTCGTGATGCGCCGGGCGGATCCTTGACCGGGTTGCCGCGACCGGAGCGCTGCTGCTGTTCATCTCGTTGATACAGTTGCGAGGCACCTGCGCCTGCTGGACCTGTGGTGCGGGCTTCCAGCCTGCACTGGACTGTGGTGCAGGCTTCCAGTGCTGGACTGTGGTGCGGGCTTCCAGCCTGCACTGGACTGTGGTGCGGGCTTCCAGCCTGCACTGGACCTGTGGTGCAGGCTTCCAGCCTGCACTGGACTGTGGTGCAGGCTTCCAGTCTGCACGGTACTCGCCTCCGCCAGCTGCCGCCAATCGAGCCGCTTGCCCGGCCGAGGCCGGCGCCCCTCCCGGACTGACATGCCGCAATCGCAGCCGCCCACACCCCCATCGGATCGACCCTCCGACCGCCGCCAGGTCAGCAGCAGTGGCCGCCAGCCGCCGTTACTCACCTCCACCTCGGCGTCGTCCGGCCGTTCGCTGGTCAGCCTGCCGCCCGGTCCCACGCTCGCACCCGCGCAGCCACCGGCGGCCACGCCGTCGCAAGAGCAACTCAACCTGCCCGCGCTGCCCGCGCGCGAGCCGTTCCGCGACTACAGCCGCCTGATGCCGCGGCGCGTGAAAAAGATCCTGCTGGTCTCCAGCCAGTACGACAAATTCATCCTCGAGGAAGACGGCCAGCTCACCGAGCGCGTGATCAGCGACTACCTCGACCTCAACCTCGGCTATCCGCCGCACATCGAGGGCGCCGACTCTCCGGAGCGCGCGCTGGAAATGCTCGGCGCCGAACCGTTCGACATGGTCGTCACGATGCTGCGCGTCGGCACGATGGATGCGTTCACCCTCGGCGGCCGCGTGAAGGCAGCGCACCCCGAACTGCCGGTGCTGGTGCTCGCGCACAACATGGTCGGCCTCGACGAGTTGCTCGAAACGTCCGATCTCTCGGCCGTGGACGGCGTGTTCGTGTGGTCGGGCGACGCCAGCCTGATGATGGCCCTCGCCAAGCACGTCGAAGACCGCATGAACGTCGACCACGACACGCAGATCGGCGACGTGCGCGTGATCGTGCTCGTCGAGGACTCGCCGTACTTCTATTCGACGTACCTCGTCCTGCTCTACACCGACCTGATGCGGCAGACCGTGGCGGTGATGTCGGACAGCGTGAACCTGGCGCAGCGCGTGCTGCGACGCCGCACGCGGGCCAAGGTGCTGCTCGCCACCACGTACGAAGACGCGATCGACCTCTGCGACCACTACCGCGACTACCTGCTCGGCGTGATCTGCGACGTGCGCTTTCCGCGCAACGGCGAGTTCGACCCCGACGCCGGCTTCCGGCTGCTGGAGCACGTGCGCCGGCAGAGCCCCGACCTGCCGGTGCTGCTGCAGTCGTCGGACGAGAGCAACCGCGCGCTGTCGCACGCCGGGCATGCCTCGTTCGTCAACAAGAACGACCCGCGGCTGCTCAAGCGGATCCACAACTTCATCTACGACAACTTCGGGTTCGGCGACTTTGTGTTCCGCATGCCCGACGGCAAGGAGGTCGGCCGGGCGCGCACGGTGCGTGAGGTGGTCGAGTCGCTGCGCACGGTGCCGGCCGCGTCGCTCGAGTATCACGCCAGCCGCAATCACTTCTCCAACTGGCTGCGCGCGCGCACGGAGTTCCGGCTCGCGGCGGCGGTCAAGCCGGTCAGCGTGTCGTCGTTCCGCGACCTGGAGGCGCTGCGCAAGTGGCTGCTCAGCACCTTCGAGGATCTCGACCTGCAGAAGCTGCAGGGCGAGATCGTGGACTTCACGCCGGACACGGCACTGCGTGCGCGCTTCCTCGTGATCGGCGAAGGCTCGCTGGGCGGCAAGGCGCGCGGCCTCGCATTCATGAATGCGCTGATCCACCGGCGCGACCGCGAGCCGCTGGTGGTGGACGATCTGCGCGTGTCGCTGCCGCGCACGGCGGTGATCGCGACCGACCACTTCGACGACTTTGTCGCGCTGAACAACCTGGCCGAGTGGATGGATGCCGGACAGCCGGACAACCAGATCGCCGCGGCGTTCCTCGACGGGCAGCTGCCGCCTGCGCTCGAGCGCGACCTGCGCAGCCTCGTGTCGCAGTGGCCACTGGTGCCGCTGGCGGTGCGCTCGAGCAGCCGTCTGGAAGATGCGATGTACCGCCCGTTCGCCGGCGTCTACCTGACCAAGATGATTCCCGGCAACGCGCCCGACCCCGAAGTGCGCTTCCGCCAGCTCGCCAACGCCGTGCGGCTGGTCTACGCCTCCACGTGGTTCAACGACGCGCGCGACTACCTCAGCGCGACGCGCGTGCATCGCAAGCATGTCGAAGAAGAGAAGATGGCCGTGCTGATCCAGGAGGTGGCCGGCACACGCCACGGCGACCGCTTCTATCCCGACGTGTCGGGTGTCGCGCGCAGCTTCAACTACTACGCGATGTCGGGCAGCGAGCCGGAGGACGGCGTGATCAGCCTCGCGTTCGGTCTCGGCAAGTGGGTGGTGGATGGCGAGAAGTCGCTGAGCTACAGCCCGCCGCGGCCGGATGTGTATCCGCAGTTCACGTCGCCGCGCGACTGGCTGCAGAGCCAGAACCGCTTCTGGTCGATTGACCTGTCGCCCGGCGACGTACCGCGCGAGGAGATCACGCGCGAAGAGATCATGCGCGACACGCAGTTCATGACCTCGGAGTACGTGTCCGAGGCCGAGACCGACGGCACGCTGCGCTTCGTGGCGTCCACCTACGACGTGGAGAACAACCGGCTGATCGACAGCATCGGTGCGCCGGGGGCACGTGTGGTCACGTTCGCGCCGATTCTCAAGGACCGCGCAGTTCCGCTCAACGAACTGCTGCAGCTGCTGCTGGAGGAGGTCGAGGCGGCGATGAACTGTGCGGTCGAGATCGAGTTCGCGGTCACGCTCGATCCGCAGCACGGCATGCCGGCGCGCTTCTGGCTGCTGCAGGTGCGGCCGCTTGTGGTGCAGGACCAGCGTGTGGCGGTCGAGATCGGCGACGCGGCGAGCGACGACGACCGCCTGCTCTGCAGCTCGGAGTATGTGCTCGGCAACGGCGTCTACGATACGCTCTGCGACATCGTGTACGTGCGGCCCGACGGCTACACCCCGGCCAACAACCCGGCGATCGCGCGCGAGCTCGGCGAGTTCAACCGCGAGCTGCATGCGGCCGGCCGCTCGTGCGTGCTGATCGGCTTCGGCCGCTGGGGCAGCAGCGATCCGTGGCTCGGCATTCCGGTGCAGTGGTCGCAGGTCAGTCGCGCGCTGGTGATGATCGAATCGCAGTTGCCCAACATGGTGGTCGACCCGAGCCAGGGCTCGCACTTCTTCCACAACCTCACGAGTTTCCAGGTCGCGTACTTCACGCTGCACTATTCGGTGAATCACCGCGCGGTGGACTTCGTATGGCTCGACACGTGCGAGGCGGTGCGCGAGACCAGCCTGGTGCGCCACGTGCGGCTGCCCGAGCCGGTGCATGTGCGCGTGGATGGCCGGGCCGGTCGCGGCATCATCTACAAGCGCTCGCCGTTCGAGCCGGAACGGCCGTTGCCGCGCGACCCCCGGTTTGCAGGCGATTCGGGTGTGTGGAAGTCAATCCGCGCGAGCGAGGCGGGCGAGACACCCGACCCGTGACGGGCGCTGAAACGGCTTCAGGCGCGCTGCCCGATGCTGGCTCGCGCGCCTGAGCTCTTGTCGGTCGGTCTCTCGTATGACCGTCCGTTTTCACCGCCACTGCCGATCATCCAGTACGCCTGGATCCCGGCGGGTCGATGCTGCTTCAGCGGTACCAAAGCGGCCTCCGTTGTTGTCACCTCGAATCACTGCAGACGATTGCGGCTCCGCGTTCCACGGGCACATTGACAATGCGCTCACAAGGGTCGTGCTCGCATCGTCCACCAGTCATGGGCGCTAATACGGGCGGCGACGACGCACTCAGCTTTTTTCCGACGACGCCCCGGCCACACCGGCCAGGAACTCGTCGAGCACGCGCATCGCGCGCTCGGCATACAGCGCCGCGCGTTCGCGCTTGCCGGTGCGACCGGGCTGCGGCGGCAGTTCCGGCAGGATGCCCATGTTCGCCTTCATCGGCTGGAAGTCGCGCGGCGGGCAGTGCGTCACGTAGTGGCACAGCGAGCCGAGCATCGTCTCGCGTGGCAACGCCACGGCCGGTTCGCCGTTCAGCACGCGCGCGGCATTCCAGCCGGCCAGCACGCCGGTGGCAATGTTGCCCATGTAGCCTTCCACGCCGGTGAGTTGCCCCGCGACCAGCAGGTCGTCGCGATCGTGCCACTGCAGCGTGGGCCGCAGCAGCAGCGGCGCGTTGATGAACGTGTTGCGGTGCATCTGGCCGTAACGCTCGTACTCGGCGTTGGCGAGGCCGGGCACCATGCCGAACACGCGCTTCTGCTCGGGGAACTTCAGGTTGGTCTGGAAGCCAACCATGTTGAACAGCGACCCGGCCAGGTTGTCCTGACGCAGCTGCAGCACCGCCCACGGGCGGCGACCGGTGCGCGGGTCGGTCAGGCCGACGGGGCGCATCGGGCCGAACGACAGCGACTCCGGCCCACGCTCGGCGATGATCTCGACCGGCAGGCAACCTTCGAAGAACGTGTGCGCGCCGGCGCGAACGCCATCCTTCATCGCCTGCTCGAACGAGTGCAGCTCGATCCGCTCGGCCGTGACCAGCGCGGCGACGAACGCCTGGTACTCCTCCTTGTTGAGCGGGCAGTTGATGTAGTCGCCGTCGTCGCTCTCGCCGCGGCCCCAGCGCGACTCGCGGAACGCCAGCGTCATGTCGATCGACTCGGCGGTGACGATCGGCGAGA
>JBFWQT010000310.1:0-8581 GCA_050249295.1 Planctomycetota bacterium | reverse complement strand
GAGGATGAGACGCGCCTCTCTTCCTCTTCTCTGTGTTCTCTGTGTTCTCTGTGTTGAACCTTCTTCCACTCGAGCGCGCCCGAACAAGAGCCGCGAGCATCACGAATCCGCCGATCGGCGATCGTCATCGACCGCACAGCGGAAGAAGGTTTCACCACGGAGGACGCGGAGACCACAGAGAAGAGGCGGAATCCCTCTGTGTTCTCTGTGTTCTCTGTGGTGAACCTCTGCGGTCGAGTGCGCCGAACAAGAGCGGCGGTCCGCCCGACCGGGATCGCCATTCCCGGACCGCACGCCTCGCGAGTTCCCCCGCTCCCTTTCGGTCGCGGCTCTTACCAGTCAATCGCGTGTCGCGCTCCCGTCACTTGCCGAGCATCTCGCGGAACTCCTTGAGCAGCGTGCGCTCGTCGCCGCTCGCGTCGCGCAACTTGTAGTCCACCAGCTTCTGCATCTTCGTCAGCCACTGGCCGGAGAGCTTGCCGACCGCGTCGGTCACCGACTCCTGGCGCGCTGCCACATGACTGCGCGGGACCACGTCGCCGAGCAACGCCATGAACGTGTCGTACTCCGGCGTGCCGCGCGGGTACTTGTTGGCAGGCTTCGCCGGCGCGGCCGGGTCGCGCGCCGGGTCGTTGATCAGGCAGATCCTGGCGTCGCGCACCTCGTACGCAATCGGGTGCTGCTTGCAGATCTCGTCGAGCAACTTCGACAGCGGCATCACCGGCGTGTCGAGCGTGATCGTCGCGTCCGGGCCGACGGCCATTGCCGCACCCATGCCGATCTCGATCGGCACCGCGCAACGGTCGGCAATCTGCTTGATCGCGTCGGGGAACTTCACGGCATCAAGGTGGAACGCCGGGGCGTCCTTCTGCAGCCGGGCCTTCACCGCGTCGTCGGACGCGGCCCGATCGGGCGCCGCCTGCACGGCCGTGCACTCGGCCTTGACCTTGTTGATGATGCTGGTCAGCACCTTGCCGGCGGTGTCGGAGAAGAGCACCCTGGCCTCGCGATCGATCAGTACGAGGTGCGGAATGCCGGGCACCTTGTAGCGCGACGAGACCGTCGAGCCGTCGTCGAAGAGCATCGTCCAGTCGCAGCCGCGCGCCTTGCCGACGCTGCGCTGCTTCTCGACGGTGTCGTCCTTGTAGGGCGATCCGATGCCGAGGATGACGAGGCCCTTGTCCTTGTGCGCATCCCACAGCGGCTTGAGGTTGCTGATCATCAGCGACTCGTCGAAGTCGCTCCAGGTGGCCCAGAAATGCAGAAGCACCATGCTGCCACGGTAGTCGGCAAGCTTGTGCGCCTTGCCATCCGCGTCCTTGAGTTCGAAGTCCGGCGCGGCATCGCCTGCCTTCAGGCTTTGCGCAAACGCTGGCGCGGACAACGCGAGCAGCGCGATCACGAGTACGGCAGCGCGGGTGGTGCGAGTGAACATCGGCGGATCGGGTCCGGAGGTGACGCGGCATGTGCCCTCCAAGTGTAGCTCACCGGTGTCGCGCAGGCAGAATCCGCTCCGGTGGAGCGTCGGGAAAAACAGGTGTCGAGGCCCACCCGACGTTAACGCGTTGCGAACAATGCAATCGCGCGAGGCCGCCCGGCCCCGTGTTTGTCGGCCTCGCCGGGAATCGACAGAAACACGCGGCTCACGTGCCGGCACTGGCATCCCGCTTGCGTTCAGTGATTACCGGCGCTGGAGCCGGACTGAAGTTGATCGCCGACGATTGACAGCGAGAGCAGGGCCGGCTACCACACCCGCGGTTACGGGAATTCCGGGCTTTCCCCGGCATTCGCCACCCTGGCCTCAGCCCCGCGGATACCTAAAATGAACAAGCAGGAACTCGTAGAAGCGGTGTTCAACAACGGAGATGGCGAGTTCGAGTCGCGCGCCGCTGCTGAGCGCGCCATCACCTCGGTGCTGGATGCAATCAAGACGGGTCTGAAGAAGGACACCAGCGTGCAGCTGATCGGCTTCGGCACCTTCGAGGTGAAGAAGCGCAAGGCCCGCACCGGCCGTCACCCCAAGACCGGCGAAGAGATCAAGATCAAGGCGTCGAAGACGGTCGGCTTCCGTCCCGGCAAGGCCCTGAAGGACAGCGTCTGATCGACGACCCGGCCCGACGGCCCTGACGCCACCAACCCGCCGACCATGCGCGGTGCTTGCCGCACCGGACGTCGGACGATAAACCCGCACCCACCGCCCCACGGTGGGTGTCGGCGTTTCACGGCCACGGTCACGATCACGATCAGACAGCCAGCAACAGCGGAGCACACGATCCATGACGGCAAGCGCACCCCGATTCGACGTGCTGCTCTCGCGTCAGCAGGTGGCCGAGCGCGTGACCGGCCTTGGCGCCGAGCTGATCGAGCGGCTCGGCGACGACCTCTCCGACGTCACGGTCGTCGCGTTGCTGCGCGGCGCCGTGTTCTTCTTTGTGGACCTCGTGCGCGCGATGGGCAGCCCGACCGACCTGCGCTTCGAACTCGTCCGCGCCTCGTCGTATGCCGACGGCGTGACCGACCCGGGGGGCGCGGGCGGCGACGCCGCGGCGACCGAATCGCGCGGGCAGGTCTCGCTCGACGCGGCTGCGCTGGTCGGCTGCAAGGGCCGCCGCGTCGTGCTGGTCGACGACATCATCGACACCGGCCTGACGCTCTCCACGCTCGACGCCCGCCTGCGCAAGCTCGGCGCCACCGATGTGATCACCGTCGCGCTGCTCGACAAGCGCTCGCGCCGCACGGTCGACTATCACCCGCACCTTGCCGGCTTCGAGATTCCCGATCATTTCGTGGTCGGTTACGGGCTCGACTGCGATGGCCGCTACCGTACACTGGCGGACATCTGCGTGCTGCAGACGCCGCCCGCCGGCCACTGACCGACCGACTGACCACCACGCCTTCGCCACGCCATCGCATGAACCGCTCGATTGCCATCGGAATGCTGCTCGGCATGGCGCTCGTCGCCGGGTTGTGGCTGGTGGCCTCCAGCCAGGGGCCGGTGCAGAGTGCCACGCCGGGGCCGGAACAGGTGGTGCGCCGGTTCCTCGATGCGGCGCGCACCGGCAACGTCGACGGCATGCTCGACGCGGTCGGCGATGCCGCGACGCAGGACTCGATCGAGAAGCAGCGCTACATGATCATGCGGCTCGTCCACGAGGACGCGTCGACACGGCCGAAGAGCAATGCCGCGGCGGCGTCGTCGGCATCGTCGTCGTCGGCCGTGAGCAGCGACGGCAAGGCACCGGCCGGTGGCGCGCCGGGCACAGCCGCCGGCGACGTGCCGGTGTTCGCGTTCCGCTACGAGGTGATTCCCGAGCGCACGCAGATCGGCACCAACGACGATGCCCGCGTCGTCGCCCGGCTCTACCGCCACGGCAACGAGACGCTGATGGAGTACCGCCTGATGAAGACCGACGGTCAGTGGCGCATCCACTCATCGAAGCCTGTCACCGACGACGCGCCCGGCCGCACGCCCGCTCCCGGCGGTCCTGGCGGTTCTGGCAAGAGCGGCGACAACTCCTCGCTCGTCAACGAGAACCGACCCGCGCGCTGATCCGCCCCCGCTCACGTCCCTTGAAGCCCACGGGCGGCTGCCCGTGGGCAACCGTTCGACCTCCCGCGACCTCCCGCGACTTCCCGCTCGCCTCCAACCTCGCTCGCCGCATGAACGCCCCGATCATCCCGAAGTACATCAACAGCCGCAACGCGCCCGCCGCCATCGGACCCTACGTCCACGCGATCGAGGTCCACGGCATGCTCTACTGCTCCGGCCAGGTCGGCATTGACCCCGAAACCGGCAACCTCGTCGACGGCGGCATCGTCGAGCAGACCCGCCAGGCCCTGCAGAACCTCTTCCAGGTCGTCTCGGCCGGCATGGCCTCGCACAAGCACATCGTCAAGACCACGGTCTACATGACCGACCTCGGGCAGTTCGCCGAGATGAACGCCACCTACGAGGAGATGTTCGGCGCGCACCGCCCGGCCCGCGCCACCGTCCAGGTCTCGCGCCTGCCCAAGGACGCCCTCGTCGAGATCGACTGCATCGCCGTCAAACCCTGACGTGATGCTCATCGAAGCCTGACGCCGGATGCCTGAATGGGGCTCATCCCGCACATCGGCTCGCCGCTGGACCAACGGACATCGCACTGACACCTGCACAGCTCATCATCCTCGACTTCGACGGCACCATCACCGACGCCGAGGTCGAGGGTGCGCCGTTCCGCAGCGGCTACCTGCAGGACATCGCCACGCTGGTCGCGCGGCCGGTCGAGCTCGTCACGTCGCTGGCGGTGGAGTTCGAGGCGCAGATCGCCGCCGAGCCTGACCAGCACGGCTGGGTCTTCGGCGGGCAGATCGTCGCGCCGGCCTGCGTCGATCCGTACCTGCGGATCATGCCCGTCGCGCGGATGATCCTCGACCGCTACGGCCGGTTGCAGGACGCGACCGATCGCGAGCGGTTGCTCGACGGCGTGCTCTACCCGCACAACTACCGGCGCACCGGCACGGCATTCCGCCCCGGCGCGCTCGACGTGTTGAGCCGGCTGCAGGACGCGGGCGCCGTGATCGTCACGAACTCGGCGACCGACGCGGTGCAACACAAGCTGCGCGCGCTCGGCGACACGCTCGAACCACTGGCGCAACGCGTGCACGGCCACGCGAAGAAGTACCTCGTGGACGACGCGTTCGGCGCGGTGCCGGCGAGCATCGACCTGCCCGGTCTCTCGCGCCCCGTGCTGCTGCGCCGTCCGCGGTATCACGCGGTGCTCGACGAGCTGCGCCTCGCGGCCGGCGTCGACTGGTCGGCGGTGACCGTGATCGGTGATATCTTCGAACTCGACCTGGCCTTGCCACTGGCGCTCGGCGCGCGTGCGGGCCTGCTGGCGTCAGCGTTCACGCCGCCCTACGAATCGCGGTTCATCGAGGGGCACGAGCGTGGCAAGTTGTTGCAGTCGCTGGCCGATGTGCTGCCGTTCGTGAACCTCTGACCCGGAATCCGAAGTGGGCAATCCGATGCCGTTGAACGCGCGCCTGATGCTGGTGGTGATCGCGCTGGTCTGTATGGCCGCCGTGACCGGCTCGTGCGGCCCGGCCGCCGTGCCCGTTGCGCCGGTTGGCGGACCGGCCCGGGACAACACGCCCGCGCCACAGCCCGCGCCGGCCAGCGAGCCGATGCGCTTGCGCATCGTGCACTACAACGATTTCCACGCGACGTTCGAACCGCAGAAGGAAGACGGCAAGCCGGTCGGCGGAATCGCCACCCTCGTCGCCGCCGTGAAGCAGGCGCGCGCCGATGCGAAGGCCCACAACGAGCGGCTGCTCGTGCTCGACGCGGGCGACTTCGCGACCGGCCAGGTGCTGCACATGATCACGCGCGGCCGCGCCACGATCGAGTTCCAGAACCTGGTGAACCCGGACTGCGCAGTGCCCGGCAACCACGAGTTCGACATGGGCGACACGCACTTCGTGAAGCTCATCAAGGGTGAGCTCGACGGCGGCAACCAGCCGTCGACGTTCCCGTGGGTCTGCGCCAACATCCAGACGCCCGGCGCCCCGTGGACGCCCTGGAAGGTCTTCGATCTGCAGGGCCTGCGTGTCGGTGTGATCGGCCTGAACACGCCGTCGCTCACGTCCACCGTGGTGCGCAGCGCGGTCGAGTCGAGCCGCGTCGAGGAAGCGGAGCCCGCGCTCGAACGCGCGCTCGGTGAGTTGCAGGGCAAGGCCGACATGATCGTCGTGCTCAGCCACTGCGGCGTGGACGTGGACAAATCCTGGCTGAAGAAGTTCGCCGGTCGCGTGCACCTCGTCGTGGCTGGTCACAGCCACACCACCCTGAAGGACGGCACAACCGGGTCCGGCGTGCCGATCGTCAGTGCCGGCGCGTACAGCCGCTGGCTCGGCCAGGTAGATGTCACGTTCGACCCGGCGCAACACAAGGTGACCGGATGGAAGGCCCGCCTGCAGAGCCTGCGCCACGACGAAGCGCCCGCGCCGCCGGACCAGGCCACTGCGACGCTGCTGGCCGGCAAGCTCGAGGCGATGAAGCCCGAGCTCGACCGTCGCATCGCCAACGCGAAGGCGATGATGAGCCGCATCGCGCGGCCCGAGTCGGCGCTCGGCGTGTGGCAGGCGCGCGCGATGATGAACGCGCTGCCCGGCGCCGACCTCGGCCTGATGAATCCGTACGGCGTGCGCCGCGATCTGCCGAAGGGGCCGATCACGGTCGGCGACATGCTCGAGTGCAATCCGTTCCGCAACACGCTGGTGCGCATACGACTGACCGGCGCCGAGATCCTGCGCGCGACGTCGATCAACCTGACCGACCGCGTGCTGCCCGACGGCAAGCCCGACCACGCCCGGCCGCTGCAGTGGGCCAACGCGCGCATCGAGTACAACCCGATGCTGCCCGAGGATCGCCGCGTCGTGAAGATGACCGTCGGCGGCAAGACGATTGATCCGGCGCGCGAGTACATCGTCGTCACCAACAACTACGTCGGCGGCCAGGCGAAGAAGTACTTCCACGTCGAGCGCGACGTGCCGGTGGATGACAGCGGCCTCGTCGACGCCGACGTGCTGATTGCCGCGGCCGAGGCCGAGGGCGAGCTCGCGCCGCTCGACGATGCCGACAGCGTGTACCACCTGGTGCCCGCGCCACCGGGCAGCGAGATCGACCCGTCCGGCAACGGCTTCGTGCTCGGCGAGTTCAATGTGGTCGCCGTGTTCGACGGCGACACGATCCGCGTCGGCGGCCTCAACCAGAGCATCCGCTTCCTCGGCATCGACACCGAGGAGACCTTCAAGAACGGCCACGGCCGCAGCGAGGAAGAACTGCGCGCGTGGGCGACGCGCGACTTTGCCGACTACTGCAAGGCCATGCGCGACGGCAGTGCGCGGCCGGTGAAGTTCGCTACGCCGATGGGCGAGGCTGCAAAGGAGTTTGTGGCGAAGCGCCTGGAGCACGCGCGCGTGCGCCTGGAGTTTGACGACCCGGCGCGCATGAAGGACGTGTACGACCGCTGGCTCTGCTACATCTTCTATCAGCCGGCGGGCGCGAGCGACGACGCGCCGTGGATCAACATCGCCGAGGAGACCGTGCGCGAAGGCCTCGCGCCATACTACGTGAAGTACGGCCATCTCGCGCGCTTCCACAAGGAGTTTGCCGCCGCCGAGGCCGCCGCGCGCGCCGCGAAGAAGGGCATCTGGTCGCCGCAGCCGTCGCCCGGCGTGCCCGACCACTACCCCGACTACGACGAGCGCTGGCCGTGGTGGCAGCGCGTGGGCAACGCGCTCGAAGCGTACAAGGCCGCCCGCAAGGCCGATCCGGCGAAGGTGCCGTTGATGATTGAAGACGGCGCCGATGCCGACAAGCTGCCGGCGCTCGTCGGCCAGACGGTCAGCGCGTTTGTGCGCACGCGCGAAGGCGGCGTCTCCGGCCTGCGCGTGACGTGCGGCTTCAACGCGGACCAGTTCTTCTCGATCAGCTTCGCCAGCGACGAGCAGATGAAGGAGCTGTGGAAGTCGGACTACGAGGGCGAACTGCTGCTCGTGCGCGGCAAGCTGGTCAAGGCCGGCAGCAAGGGCTGGTCGATCCTGCCGCAGGGCCCGGGCGACGTCGCGCCGTACCAATGATGGCGCCGCTGCCGTACGAGTTGCTCGAGTGGTTGCCGAGCGCGGTGCGCCACGCGCTGGCCCACTCGCTCGGCGATGACCCCGTGTCACCCGGCGCCGACGTGTTCGCCGCGTTGCCGTTCGACCGGTTGCGGCCCACCAACGCGCACCCGTGGCGCCGGCTGCGCGCGGAAGCGGCTCTCGCGCCGCTCGGCTTCACGCTCGGAGTGGCCGACGACGGCGTGCACATCGGGCTGCTCGACGACGACGCGATCAACCGGCAGTCGGCCGGCCGCGTGTCCATCCCCGAAACGTTCGTCAAGCGCACCGGTCGTGCCGATGCGAAGGGCCTGCATTGCGAGCGCACCTTCGGCACATCGCGCAATTCGGAGTGCTATTGCGGCAAGTACGCCGGCGACAAGCACATCGGCGTGACGTGTGACCGTTGCGGCGTGGAGGTTGTGGCGGCGGCCGCGGCGCTGCGCTACCGGCGCGTCGGCCACATCGAGCTGTCGTCGCCGATGGTGCCGTGGTGGCTGGTCCACGGCGATCCGTCTCCGCTCGCGGTGCTCTGCGATCGCAGCGCCGACGAGGTGTTCGAGGCGCTCGACGTGACCTTCATGCATCACGAGTCGGCCGAGCACTCGATCGATGTGCTTCGTCCGTGGCTGCCCGACGCGGCCACCGCGGCCGCGCGACTGGCCGCGCTTCCGCCCGCGGCGCACCTCGCGCGGCTCGTGCTTGCGGCGTGGTGCGACGGTCGGCTCAATGTCGATCAACTCACCACCCGTCGGTTGGCGGTGCTGCCCGCCGGCTTCCGCGCGCCTGACGCCGATCATCCGCACCACCTCGACGAGCTCTACGCCCGCACGATCATCCGCGCCAATCGCGTGGCCCGGCTCGAAGAACTGAACGCGCCGATGATCATCCTGCGCAACGAACGGCGCAGGCTGCAGGAGGTCATCGGGCTACTGCAGGC
>JBFWQT010000309.1:0-8596 GCA_050249295.1 Planctomycetota bacterium | reverse complement strand
GCTCTACGGTTTCGGCAAGAAGGACTCGCGCTACGGCCTGTGGCTGTTCGAGCAGGCGCTCGAGCTGCGGCCCGACTACGTCGAGGTCTACGTCAATCGCGCGATCCTCTGGCACGAGACCGGCGACACGACGCAGGCGCTCGACGACCTCGAGCACGCCGCGACGCTGAACCCCGACCTGCTGCACGTGTGGCAGAACATCGGCGCGATCCGCGAAGCCAGCTGCGATCTGCCAGGCGCCGAGGCGGCCTACTCGCGCGCGCTGCAGGTGGCGCCCGACAGCCTGCTCCCGCTCGTCTGCCGCGGCCAGGTGCGCCGCAATCGCGGCAACACGCAGGGCGCACTGGACGATCACAACGAAGCGGTGCGCCGCTGGCCCGACCACAACAAGGTGTGGCGCTACCGCGGCGACACGTTGCGCGAGCTCGGCAGGCTGCGCGACGCGATCAACGACTACACGCGCGCACTCGAACTCGATCCGCGCGACACCACCGCCCTCAACCGCCGCGCCCGCTCGTACTCCGCGCTCGGCGACGCGGCCGCGGCGGTGAACGACATGACCGCGTACCTCCTGCTGGTGCCCGACGACGTCGACGCGCTGAACTGTCGCGGCGCCGACCGCATGGCGCTGGGCCAGTTCAGCGAGGCGGAGGCCGACTTCGATCGCGCGATCGAGATTGACCCGACGCACGCGCACGCGTACGGCAACAAGGGCATGCTGCGCATGGCCCGCAACGACTTCACCGGCGCGATCAAGTGGCTCGACATGGCGATCGAGCGCGACCCGACGAACGCCGACGCGTTCAACAATCGCGGCAACGCGTACCTCGAACTGGGCCAGACCGCCGACGCGCGGCGCGACTACGAGACGTGCCTCTCGCTCGACGCCGGCGCGTGGTCGGCGATGGTGCAGCTGGCGATCATCAAGGTCAACGTCGACGGCGACCGGTCGGGCGCGGGCGTGCTGCTGACGCGCGCGTGGCAGCTCTGCGACCGCGACGACTACCTGGCGCACATCGAGCGCGCGCTGCGCGACCTCGGCCTGCCGGTGCCTTCGCGTCATTGATGTAGCCTCCAGCGCAACACCGCCGCCACCTGCTGACAATCGTGAGACGGGCCGGAAGCGCAACGCATCGCCCACTGCTCATCCACAGTTGGCCGCGCCGACTTTCATTCGCCGCTGCTGCCGGCGCCGTCATCATCCCCGCCCGACCACTTCGCCGCTTCGTCGTCGTCGATCGTTACGACTTGCCGTTCCGTGTTGTCGAACACCTGCTCGGCCGTCAGCGTGATGCCGTCGGTATCCAGCGCGTCGTCCATCAACACGGGGCCGAGGCTTGTCGTGCGCGCCAGCGTCGCGCGAACCATGCGCTGCAGCGTGGCGAACGCAAAGTGGATGTCGAGCGCAGCCCAGCGCGACTCGCCGTCCGGGTTGGCCAGCGCCTCGCCGAGCGAGGGCAACGTTGCCCGCCACGCGTCGCGCCGCAACACGAACTGCCCGCGCAACGCCTCGTGCGGCTTGATCGGCAACGTCGACGCGGCGAACAGGCGCATCGCCTTGACCACCTCGCGGTCGGCCATCGGCGCGGCCGGGTCATCAAACACCTGCAGGCCGTCGTACACCGGCACGTCGTCGATGCGTCCGCCATCGTGGTGAACCCCGGCCACCTCGGCCGCCATCGCCGCCCCGGCCAGCGCGCCGAACACCAGCGCCACGGCCGCGTCGGTGCCGCCGGGCGGCTGCGCGCCGAGCATGCCGGTGGTCACCTCGCCGGCCGCGAACAGGCCCGGTACGCCGGTGAAGCCATGACGATTGACGACCACGCCGCCGGCCGTGCTCCACGCATGATGCGCGACCTCGGTGTACAGCGGCCCACCGTCGAGGCTGACCTTCACGCTCGGCACGCCCGGCCGCGCGGGGTCGTCGTGGCGCCGGTTGGCCTGCAGGATCGCGAGGTCGATGCGTTGCGCGATGCTGCCGATCGTGAACGCGGGCATCTCGCTGCGCCGGCGGAAGGCCTTGGCGCGATCGACCAGGTCGGGCAGCGCAGCCTCGATGATGTCGTTGCCGGCCGCGTCGGTGATCAGCGGATGCAGCGAGTCGCGGCGGAAGCGCTCGACCGGCACGACCTCCAGCTGGTGGCCGCTGCGACGGCCGGCCAGCACATAGCTGACGAACTCGAGGTTGGCCAGTTGCGCACCGGCGTCGGCCGCCAGCGTCCAGCCGTCGCCGAGCAGATCGGGGTGCGCGAGCGAGTGCGCGAACAGCCCGGCTGCGCCGCCGGTGGCCAGCAGCGTCACGCGCGCGAGCATCTCGATGATCCGGCCGTCGCGCGAGAGCAGCAGCGCGCCGATGCAGCGGCCTGCCGCGTTGCGCAGCAGCGTGATCGCGCGGGTGTGCGGCCGGACATCGACCTGCGGATCGTTGCGAAAGGCCGCGCGCAGGGCCTTGCGCAGCTGGTCGAGCGGCAGGTGGTAGGTGCGCGTCTGGTCCGAGAACTGGCTCTGCGTGAGCAGCGCCGTGTCGTCGTAGCGCGTGACGAGTTCGAGCTTGTCGTGGCCGATCAGCTCGCGCAACGCAGCGGCTGCGCCGCGGGCCAGCACGTTGGCCAGGCGATGATCGACGTCGCCGCCGCCCGCGGCGATCTCCAGTGCGAGCACACCGGCGTCGTCGGGGTCGCGCGACGAGAAGCCCGGCGCCTGGATCGCGACGGTGCCAACGAGGTTGTGTGCCGACGATCCGCCCTCGCCCGGCTCGTCGCGCGTGGCCACCACCACTCGCAACGCGGGGTTGGCCTTGCGCAACGCCACCACCGCGCGCGCCGCGGCGAGGCCCGCGCCGAGCACCAGCACGTCAGTGGTGTGTCGCGTGATCACGGATTGGCGGGTGCCGTCTGCGGTTGCGGTGTGTCGCGCGCCGGCTGGTGCGAGGCAATCTCGGCGTCGCTGAGCATGAAGCCGGCCACGCAGGCGGTCATCAGCGCGGCCAGCGTGCCGCCGATCAGGGCGCGGAAGGCGAGCTTCGCAATGTCGGTCTTGCGCGTGGGCGCCAGGCCGCCGATCGTGCCGATCGCGATGCCGATGCTCGCGAAGTTGGCGAAGCCGCACAGCGCGTAGGTCAGCAGCATCTGCGTGCGCGGCGTCAGGCCCGCGTAGTCCGGCGACGTCAGCGCGGCGTAGGCAAGGTACTCGTTGAGCACGGTCTTCTTGCCGAGCAACTCGGCGGCCGGCGTGAGATCCACAGCGGGCACGCCGATCAGCCACGCGAGCGGATAGAAGACGATGCCGAGGATGCGGTTGAGCGTCACCGGCGCCCAGTGCGTCGGGTCGTACCCGGGCATTCCCGGCTCAACCATGTTGGCGCCGAGCATGCCGCCGACGTGGAACAGGATCGTGTCGAGCATCGCGACGAGCGCGATGAACGCGATCAGGATGCCGACGATGATCATCACCAGTTTGATGCCTTCGATCGCGCCCTGCGCAGCCGCATCAAACAGGTTGGCGTACGGCCGGCGCGACGGCACGCCGGGCGTGGCGTTGTCGGGCGAGGGGTGCGCCTTCTCCTTCTTCGCCTTCTTCTGGCGGCCGGAGTGCGCAGCCTGGCCATCCACCTTCGGCTTCGGTGGCAGCGCGGCGTGCACCACCACGTCGCTGGTCAGCTTCGTCACCTCGGGCACCATCAGTCGCGCGACCATCAGCGCGGCCGGCGCCGAGATGATGCTGGCGGTGAGCAGGTGGCCGGCGTCGGCGCCCATGCCGGCGTACACCACCAGCACATTGCCCGAGACGGTGGCCATGCCGCAGGTGACGAGCGCGAACAGCTCGGCGCGCGTCATCGCAGCCAGGTACGGCTTGATCGTCAGCGCCGACTCGCTCGGCCCGATGAAGATGTTGGCGGCGGCGCCGAGCGATTCGGGGCCGGACGCGCCCATCGTCCAGCGCATCAGCCAGGCGATGACGCGCACGATCAGTTGCAGGATGCCGAGCTGGTAGAGCATGGCGGTGAGTGCGCCGATGAAGACGATGGTCATCAGGGCGTTGATCGCCACCACCGACTTGTCGGCCGCCAGGGCCGGTCCGAAGACCACGGACGTGCCGGCCGTGGTGAAGCCCATCAGCCGGTTGCAGACGTCGCGCGCGCCAGCGAAGAACACGCGGCCGGGTTCGGTCTTCAGCAACAGGAACGCGAAGGCGAGTTGCAGGCCCATGCCCCACAGCAGCATTCGCCCCGGGAAGACCCACAGCAGGCGCGACAGGAACGGCTGCTCCTGCAGCGGCGCCGAACTGCCGCGCGCCGATTTGATATCGGCCGAGCGCGCGTCGAGTGCCTGGCGCCAGTACGGGATCGAGAAGCAGAAGGCGATCGCCGGGAGCAGCACGAAGCCGAACAGCGAGACAAGTTGGTCAGGGGTCATGTAGCGGCGGGGCGAAGCGGCGGCAAAGTCGGGGGCCGTGAGTATATCGCGCGTCGACAGTATCCTGGCGAGCCGGGGCCGTCATGCCGCGGAGTCTCGCCGCGCGATGGCTCCCGGAGCCCCGCAGGGGCGGCCCTGCAGTAGCCCGGGCGTGAGCCCCGGGAAGCGGTGCGAGCCATTCCCCCCTTCTTCCTCCCGTTCTTCATGCCGGGGCTACTGCAGGGCGGCCCACGGATCACCGGATGCCTTGGGCCGCCCCTCCGGGGCTCCGGCATGAAGAAGGGGAGGAAGACGGCTCGCGTCGCTTCCCGGGGCTCACGCCCCGGGCTACTGCAGGGCCGCCCCTCCGGGGCTCCGGAAGCTGACGGTCGCGGCTCGGACCGGAACGGCAGATCGGTTACAACAACACTGTTGTGCACGAACCGGGCGGACCCATGCTCAATCGCTCCCGCCGATGGCGCTGGCTCGGACTCGGAGTGGCCCTGCTGGGCTGCGCCGGCAGCGCGTGGCTGGTGATGACCGTGCTGGCCGACCCGGCGCGCGCGACGACCCCGGGCCGAGGCGGCGAGTCGGCGAGCTCGGCGGCTGTTGACGGCGACGGCTACGGTGTCCACAGCGATGGCGCGCGTCGGAACGCGACCGGCGCCGCCAACGACACAACCGACACGACAGACCCTGCCGACCCTGGCTCGAACCCGGACGGTCCGAACTCCGACCCCGGCGGCCCCGGCAACATCGTTCCCGGCGGCATCAACCCGCCGGCGTTCCCCACACCCACGCCCACGCCGGAACCCGGCGCAGACACGCCACCCGATCCGGCCGACTCGCCGACCCCTGACACGCCGCCGGCTGTCGCACCGCCGCCCGCCGACCCGCCCGGCATGCCGCGCTCCGCGCGCGACCCCACGCTCCGCGAGCGCGCCGAGCGTCGCCGCTATCGCAACGGCCGCCGGCTGCCGCATCGCGACGACCTGCCCGAACAGGCCGAGCAGGTCGAGCCGATCGACATCGACATGAGTCGCATCGCCGAGCCCGAAGTCTGGGCCGCGTACTGGGAGGCGCTCGGCATTCCCGCGCCGGAGATGGTCGCCACGCCGGTCGTCGGCAAGGTGATCGATCAGCTCTCTCACAAGGGTCTCGCGGCCGGCACCGTCTACCTCTACACGTTCTTCGCCGCGTCCTCGCGCCTCGACGGCCCGCTGCTGCCACTGGCCGTGTGGACGCACACCGACGACAACGGCTTCTTCGCCTTCAATCTGCCGGTGCCGCCAGCGTCGGCCGTGCCGGCTGACTACCCGCGCCTCGCGCTGGGCGTCGCGTCCGGCGGGCGCCGGCTGATCGACGCGATCACGCTCGACGTGCTGCGCCCCGGCGAGCCCAACGAACTCGGCGTGTTCTGGGCGCCGCACGAGCCGTTCGAGGTGCAGGCCGATGTCGCGCGGCTCGACGAGGGCCTGCGCCTCGCCTCCACCGGCCCGCTTGATCCGCTGCGTTGGGATGCGCGGATGGCCGGCGACGCGTTCGCCACCTTCCCGTCGTCGGCCGTCACGGCGGCCACGGTGGAGGTGCGCGGCTCGTGGGATCCGATCGCCGACCCGCCGTTCGTCACGCTGACGCGCAATGGCGCGCCGCAGATCACGCGCCGCTGCGTGTTGCGGCCAGTGGACGACGAGCCGATCGAGGACGACCCCGAGCCCGAGCCGGCAATCGGCCAACCGTTCGTGCCGCTGCTGTTTCCCAATGACGGCGCGCTGGCGCTGGCCGGCACGATCGCCGACGCCAGCGGCACCACGATGATCGAGGGCGCGGTGATCACGCTGACGGTCGGCGGCGAGGAGCGCGTGACGTTCTCCGACGCGTGGGGCTGGTTCCGCTTCCTCGATCTGCCGGATCGCAAGGTGAGCCTGCGCGTCGCGCACGAACGCTACGTGGACGAAACGCGCGACAACCTGCTGCCAGGTGCTCCCGACCTGTTCGTGCAGATGCGCTACCTGCGGCCGCGACTGCCGTTCCGCTTCCGCCGCACCGACACGGGCGAGCCCGTCAACGAGGTGTGGTTCCGTTGGGTGGCGATCACCAACCCTGGCAGCACGCCCGAGCAACTTGCGCCCGAGACCGCCGTCGTGAAAACCTCGACCGACGGCACGTACCTGTTCGAGCATCCGCTGCCGCTCAAGTGGTTGCGCGTGGAGGCCAGCGGCCTCAAGCCGCAACTGCTGCCGGTGCTGCCCGCGGCCGGTGGCGCCACGCAGGATGTGTGGCTGCAGGCCGGGCGACTGCTCGAACGTATGCCGCGCAACTACGACGCGGCGCAGAACGCCGGGATGTGGCACGCCGCCGAGAAGCCGGAGGACGGCTATATCTGGTCGCTCGACGACGACCACTGGCTCGACTACACGTTCGACCTCGGCGAGGAGGCGACATTCGCGCTGGTGCTGGGTGTGAAGAACCACGCCTGGAACACGCTGCCGCTCGACAACGAATACACGTTCGAGGTCGACATCCTGCTCGATGGCCAACCCGCGGGTCGGCTGTCGATCCCGTCGGACGCGCAGGTGACCCGCCTCGGTCGCCTCACGCTGGGCAAGCTGTCGGGCCCGCACACGATCCGCCTGCTGTGGACCAACGACCGCTACATCCCCGGCCAGCTCGACGCGAACATCAGCTACGAGCGGCTGCAGTTGGTGGAGACGGGCGTGGACGGCGAGTAGGACGGCGGGCGGAGGCGGCCGGTGCGAATCGCATTTTCTCCGTATCCTTTCCGGGATGCTCCCCGTCAGTCGGTCAACACCGCAAGGACCGACCGACTGACCACGGAGTGACCTGATGAAATCCCGTCTCCCGAACCTGAGGCGCCGCCGCGTGCTGGCCGCGTGCCTCGTTGCCGCGCTCTCCACCAGCCTGACCGCGCTGACCACGACCACCTCCACCAGCCACGCCCAGGACGCCGACCGGATGACCACGCCCGAAGCCCCCGGCGCCCCCGCCACCGGTGCCACATTCAAGCCCGAGCAGTACACGCAGACCGCCGGCGCCGTGGCGGCGTTCCACGAGGTAGTCAACGAGTTGCGGCCCGACCTGTTCCGCTACTGCCGATCGCTGACGCGCACGCCGTGGGATGCCGAGGACGTCTGCCAGGAGACGCTGACGCGCGCGCTCAAGCGGCTCGGCGAGACGCGCTCGGCGATCAACAACCTGCGCGGCTACCTGCTGCGCACCGCCACCAATGTGTGGATCGACGAGGTGCGCCGCAACCGGCCGGAGTTGCTCGAGTCGCCGGAGGAGGCAGTGCCGGCCGACGAGAAGGCGGCGCCGGAGGGCGAGCAGTCGCTGGCAGTGAACGAGGCGCTGGTCGAGCTGATCCGCCGACTCGCGCCGCGCGAGCGCATCTGTGTGCTGCTGAAGGATGTGTTCGATCTGTCGCTCGAGGACATTGCCGCGGCCGCGGGCATGTCGGTTGGTGGTGTGAAGGCGGCGCTGAGTCGCGGTCGCACGAAGCTGCGCGAGGCGCGCGAAGCCGCCGGCGCCGGGGCGAGCGTGGCCGTCGCGCGCAGTGCCGCGCCGGGCGAGAGCCTCGCCTCGCAGCTCGCGGCCGCGTTCAACAAGCGCGACATCGACGGCATGCTCGGCCTGCTGCACGCCAGCTGCGACGTGGACCTCGTGGGCTTCCACGCCGGCGACGATCGCAAGTTCGCGGCCAACGTGGTCGGCCACACCTTCGCCGAAGAGGGCCTGCTGCGCGCCGAGGCGGTGACGCTGCACGGTCGTGACGTGCTGCTGCTCTGGTACGCGCAGGCGACCGACGACGGCGGCAAGCGCGAGGTGCTGGGCGACGTGTGGATGCCGGCCGGTGCGGCAGGCTGCTGCACGGGCATGCGCATCTACTACTTCTGCCCCGACCTGCTGGCGACGATCGGCGCGCAGCTCGGCGTGCCGGTGCAGCAGAATCCGTACCGCTACTGACAGGGAGTTTCGGTAAGAGCCGCGACCGAAAGGGAGCGGGGAAACGCGAGGACCGCGCCCGGTAAGTACAGCGAATCACAAGTCCTCGTCCCATCAAAGCAGCCCTCCGGGCGAGCCGGGGGTGTAAGCCCCCGGAGTCTGGTTCTGAAGTCAGCTCACGATTGGCTCTGCAGGCCTGTCCCGGAGTCGTCCCGGAATCAGACTCCGGGGGCTTACAC
>JBFWQT010000308.1:0-8616 GCA_050249295.1 Planctomycetota bacterium | reverse complement strand
GGCGCGGTGCGGACCTGGTGGCGCCGAGCGCTCGCCTCAGTACCAGACTCCGGGGGGCTTACACCCCCGGCTCGCCCGGAGGGCTCCTCGATGGGACGTTGACTTGTGATTCGCTGTAGCAAGCGGCCGCGACCGCAAGTGAGCGGATGCCGCGCGCGCCAGCCTTGCCTGCAGCGTGCGTCAGCGGCGAGGGCTTGCATCACGGCCGCCGCGACGCATACTCGCGGAACACCGTCTGCATCCCTTCCGCTCCGCGCTGTGCGCGTTGCGCCGCGCCCGAAAGGCCGACCATGCCGAACGAGATCAAGGTGCCCGCCGTCGGCGAATCCGTCACCGAAGGAATCCTGGTCGAGTGGCAGGTGGCCGACGGCGATGTGGTCGCGCGCGATCAGCCGCTGTTCGAGCTCGAGACCGACAAGATCACGATGACGGTCAACGCCGAGGAAGCCGGCAAGGTGACCATCGGCGTGCAGGCCGGCGAGACCGTGCAGGTCGGCCAGGTGGTCGGGCAACTCGACACCACTGTGACCGGGCCGCCGACGCACGCCGCGAAGCCCGATGCGCCAGCTGCCGCGGTTGCCGCGCCGGCGAAGTCCGCACCCCCGCCCGCGGCCCTGCCGGCCAGTGCGAAGTCTCCGGGTGGCGCGCCGGCCAGGGGTGCGGTGGCCGAGGCGCTCTCGCCGTCGGTGCGTCGCATGCTGCGCGAAACCAGCGTCGATCCGGGCAGCGTCACTGGCACCGGCCGTGGCGGTCGGGTCACGCCGGCCGACGTGCAGCGCGCGGCCACGCAACCCGCTCCGGCGACAACGACGAGCGCGGCCGCGCGGTCAGCCTCGCCGGGCCCGGGCGCGGGCGATGCGTTGCCGCGCCAGGTGCGCAAGCCGATGTCGCCGCTGCGCAAGCGCATTGCCGAGCGGCTCGTGCAGGCCCAGCACACCGCCGCGATGCTGACGACCTTCAACGAGGCCGACATGACCTCGGTGATGGAACTGCGCGCGCGCTACAACAAGGATGGCGCGTTCGAGAAGAGGCACGGCGTGAAGCTCGGCTTCATGTCGTTCTTCGTGAAGGCCGTAGTCGAGGCGCTCAAGGCGGTGCCGGCGGTCAACGGCTACATCGATGGTGAGGACATCATCGAGAACCACTACTTCGACATCGGCGTGGCTGTGGGTACCGAGAAGGGTCTGGTGGTGCCGGTGATCCGCGACGCCGACCAGCTGGACTTCGCGCAGGTCGAGCAGGCGATCGGCGATCTGGCACTGCGTGCGCGCAAGCGTCAGCTGACGATCGAGGACCTGACCGGCGGCGTCTACACGATTTCCAACGGTGGCGTGTACGGCTCGCTGTTGTCGACGCCGATTCTCAACCCGCCGCAGTCGGGCATCCTCGGCATGCACGCGATCAAGAAGCGTGCGATGGTGATGCCGGACGATTCGATCCAGGCGCGTCCGATGATGTACCTGGCGATGAGCTACGACCACCGTCTGGTGGACGGCAGCGAAGCGGTGACGTTCCTGAAGCGCGTGGTGGAGTGCATCGAGAGCCCCGAGCGCATGCTGCTTTCGATCTGAGCGCGTGCGATCGTGCGCGATCCCGACTCATTCGAGCCCTCGAACCCTGAACCCTCGAAGCCCTCGAGCCCTCGAGCCCTCGAAGCCCTCGCACCCTGCGAACCCTGAACACTCGCACCCTCGAGCCCCTTGAAGCCCACGGGCTGCCGCCCGTGGGCAAGCGCTCGACCACTGCGACTTCCGTTCCTCGAAGCAGCTATCAGTGGCATAGCACGCCGAGGTCGGTGACGCAGAACCGGTGCCGCGCGGTGCCGATGGTCTCGGATTGGTCGGTCAATCATTGCAGCCATTCGGAGACGTCGAACTCGTCTTCCATGATGTGCGGTTGTCGTGGCTCGAAATGGTCAATTGAAGAGGTGGGATCGGCTCGACGACAGGGTACATCCGGGTCATTCCAGACCCTCGAACCGCTGGCTCGGGCCAGGAAGTCACAACCCTCGTCCACGCTGATTTCCCAATCGAAGTACAAACTGTGCCAGAACCAGCAATGCCTGCGTGGACAGGAGCCCGGCCCGACAAGCTGCCTCGCCCGCACCAACTCGACCGCCAGTGTCGGGAACAACGTGTCCTCGTCAGCGGCCCCCGCTCGCTCCGTGATGTCGCCTTGGACGAACGCCAGCACGGCGCGCACGCGGCGCCAGGTCAAACGGAACAACTCTGGTCGCCCCCCCGCCCAGCAGGCGCAGCAGCTCGCAGCCTGATCGCCAACATTGCGACGTGTTTTCTTCATCCGTCTGCTCGACCACGACACGCCCACCGCCGAGGCGAGTGCAAGGTCGGCTGGTCGCCGCATTGGCTGGCCTTTCTTCTTCCCCCGCCGACCAATCTCCGCTGCCGCCGCTTCCAGGTCGGAGTCGGTCGCGTCTCCGCGCAGCCACGCGCGGCGGATCTCAATCGCGTTTCGGATGGTGTCGACGTCTGCTGGCTCCAACTCCGTGAGATTGTGCGCCAGACACACCTCGACGGCGCAACAGGCCACGACCCAGCGCGCGGCCCCGCACGGCAATGCGTCAATTGCCTCTCGCATGGTCTGCTTGTCGTGCGGATCGTCTTCGCGCGGCTCAGCCAACCGCAGCGGGCACGGATCGTGGACGACCGTTCGAATCGGTGAGCAGACTGGATCAACCATTTCCCGGTGCCGACGAAGTACGTGTGGCAACCATCCACTTGGAGATTGTAGGTCGGAACGCGCCCACGTTCGACGCGCACAGCATCGACTCGCAGACCAATGGGGTGCTCGCTGGCCATGCGCCCGGCTGGATGTGACCGCGGGGACCCAGCCGGCGGAGCCGAGAATGACGGTCTCGATGCGGGTGACGGTTCATTCGCGGCGCTGGCGGCATGCCGCGAAATGGCCTCGGCGGTGAGGCAGGCGACGACGATGCGGCGGCCGTCGGCCAGCGTGAGGACCCAGCCCTGCTTGACGACGCTGGAGTCGAGGTTTTCGCGGTGATGTAGCCCTCGACCAGCGACCCATTGGCGTCGACGCAAGCCGCGGCCGTCGTACGCCATAACTGCTGACAACCTACCCGGTCGGCTGGCGGTCTGACATCGGTCCAATTTAGCTAAAATAATTTCTTCTCCAACCGCTTCAAGCAGTTGGGACGGAAACACGGCCGAAACATAGGACATCCACGGGTAATAGGGAGGATGTTGCTGTGTGTCATGCTGGATCAGGCCGATGAACTCGCTCATTTACGCCGTATTGTTCTGCACAATTCTGGAGAACCTCGCGTTGGCCGCGCCGACCGTAGCGCCGTGCGCCCGGGTGGCCGCACAGCCCGTGGATCGCCCGTTCGCGGCCGTCAGCCAGAATCCGTACATGCCGATCGCCCGGGACCGGTCGGCGATGAATCGCCCCGATCGGAGACATTCCATCGGGCAATCTGCATCAACGCGGCCGGACTGCCGGCGGTCCGCAGGTTGCGCGCGCGAATCTGCGGAACGAACCCATTTGAACGGTAACCCATTGCAGCCGTGGTGGATGGATTGCGACTGGCAGGAGTGTGGGTCTGCTTATCGGACGCAACGGCCGAGCGGGCGACCATCGCCCGCGGAGCCCCTTGAACAGGGGCTTCATTTCACGTGAAAGGCAGTGAAGTGGCAGTGAAGCGTCGTGAAGTGGTCGTAGCCGATGCGTACGAACCGGTTGAGCCATGCGTCAACGTGTCGTCAACGTGTCGACGCAACATCCCTGATCAGCGATCAACTGACTGCCGCCCGACCCGCCCGACCCGACCTATGGCCGACCCCAGAACTCGCGCACGAAGTTCATCTCCGCCGAGATGCCGGCCGGGCCGCCGGGGCGCGCCGGGTCGTACTCCGGCTCGAGGTCGTGCGGCAATACCGCCCAGGTGTACGTCTCGACCTCCAGCAATGGCGCCGATGCGCCCGCCAGCGCCGCCTGGTGGCGGATCTCGCCGAGCAGCCGCTCGAGGCTGTTGCGCGTGGTCAGCAGACCGTAGCCCAGCTCATGCAGGAAGATCGGCACATGGAAGTGGCAGCGCCACGTGTCGTCGGCGCGCCAGCCGTCGGCCTCCAGCGCGTCGGGCAGGTCGCGCTTGCCCTCGGGCGGGCCGCCATGGCCGTTGTGACCGTTGCGCTCGGCGTACACCTGGTGCAGGTAGCGCGGCTCGGCGTAGCGCGCGAGCGCCGACAGGCGATCCGGCGTGGGCGGCGCCTCGACGGCCGCCGAGATCTGCACCTTGGAGACGCGCACGCCAGCCGAGAGGAACGCGCGGTACGACGCTGGCACGTCCTCCCACAGCACAGCCTGGTGGCACGCGTCGAAGCACACGCCGATGTGCCGGCGCAGCGCGTCCTCGCCACCCGCCGCCTCCACGGCTCCGGCGTGCGAATGCAGGTCGGTGAAGAACTGCACCGAGTCGGGCGTCAGCTCGAGCACGGTGAGCGGTTCGGGTTCGAGGCCGAGCACGATCTCGTGGCCGGTGCGCTCGCGCAGCGCGGCGAACTCGCGGGCGATGGTGCCGAGGTTGCTACTCATCGTCTCGCGCCGTGCGGGCGTGAGCAGCCGGGCGTTGCCGCCACCGACGGTGCTGATCGCGCCGGGCACGTCTGCCGGCCAGTCGGCGGGGCGATCCTCGAGCAGCTCGGCCAGCACGCGCGCGCAGTCGACGGTGTAGTGCACGCGCTCGTCGGTCCACCACGCTGGCTCGTAGACGTCTTCCTTCACGACGGGCTGGTGGAACGGCCCCCACGGGAATGCGTTGAGCGACGGCGCGAAGAAGCCGTGGTCGCGCAGGAACGCGCGGAACTCGGCGAGCCGACCGCCGACCAGCTCGCGCACGGTGGTGGCTGGCAGCCACAGTCCGACCGCCATCGGCCCGGTCAGTTCGAGCCGCCGTCGCACATCGGCGAACACGCCGGCCAGTGCGCCTTCGACGAGGTCGAGCGTGCTGCCGGCGTGGGAGTTGGTGCAGTACGCCACGATGGCGGGTGGCCGGTCCTGGCCACTGGCCGGGGGAGCGTTGGCAGCACGTCCGATCCGCATTGTGTTGGTGGCAGGATTGTCGTCCGGACTGATCGTGGAGCGCCCGGTGTCTCAAGAAGTTCTGAATACCTGTCGCGCCAGGCAGGCGCAACCAACCAGGTTGCGGCGCCGCGCGATCACGCGGCCTGCGGCGGCGCGCAACGCGACGCGGTGGCGCGATCGGACCAGGATGTGGAAATGGAGTGCACGATGCCGATGACGAAGTCCGCGATGATCTGGCCCGATGCGCGGGCGGCCGCTGCGCCTCCTGCGGGTGCGTCGGCAGGCTCGTTCGGTTCACGAGCATGCGCGCGAGGTGATCGGAGTCACGATCAGACTGCGGGGACTTCCGTCGTCGCGGCTCGCCCGGAATTGCGGCTGGCTGGTGCCGCCGAAACGTCCAGAGCCGCACCGGGCAGGCGCGGCTCGAACGTTCCGTCGACGTTGCGAAGAACAACGAACAACGGGCGAGGTCGGCGAGGCCTCAGGCGATCAGAAGATCACCGAGAGGCCGCCGATGATGTACAGCGGGCCGACGAAGCGGGCCTCGAAGTGGAACTCGAGCCACTCGATCGGAGCCAGACTCAGGCCGGCAATCACGTCGATGCGCTCGGTGCCGTTGGTCTGCGTGCCGGTGTTGTCCGGCGTGATCTCGTCGGTGCTGGTGCCGATGAAGGTCCAGTCCTGGTAGTTGTAGTGCAGGCCGAACCCGGCGTAGATGTTGAGCGTGAAATCGCCACGCTTGCCGACCGGCTCGACGCTGACCAGGAACGCGCCATTCCACTGGGTGGCCAGCGCGTTGATCGACCCCTTGCGGCTCGTCTCCCACTGGCGCCAGAAGAAGCGACCCATGAGGGTGATCGGTCCGATCGGGAAGCCGACCTCGGTGCCGAGCTCGTAGGTCAGGCCGGTGCACTGCACGCCACTGCCGGCCACGGTGCTCTGGTCAATCGTGATCGAGTTGACGCCGAACTTGACGTAGAGGCGCAGGTTGGGGATCGGCGCGCCGACCAGCGAGATGGTGTTGTGGATCTCGGAGATCTTGCCGGCGTCGGCCGTCGTCGTCTTGTTGTTGTAGTTGTACTCGACGTACTCGATGGCGTTGGCGCGGAACTGACCGATGCCACCGCGGAAGTTCTGGTTCCAGAACACATTGACGTCGGCGTTGTAGTAGCGGTCCTTCTGCGACAGCCACGGCGCGGTGGTCGTGGACATCACGGTCGGTGCCTGGTCGGCACGGAAGTCCGGCAGGTCGAACGGCGTCTGCAACTCGCCGGCAAGCGCGGTGCTCGCAAGCACGGCCACCAGCAGCAGCGGAAGGACCAGAAGAGCAGGGCGAACGAGGTTGTGGTTCATCAGTTGTGGCTCCGGGCGAGGCGCGCGATGCAATCAGAAGATGACCGACAGCGAGCCGATCAGGTACAGCGGTCCGACGAAGCGGGCCTCGAAGTTGAAGCTCAACCACTCCAGCGGCAGCAGATTCAGACCGGCGATGACGTCGATCTTGTCCGTGCCGTTGGTCTGGCTGGACGAGTTGTCAGGCGTGATCTCGAACACCGACTCTCCGTTCTGGGTGAAGTCCCAGTCCTGGAAGTTGTAGTGGTAGCCCACACCGGCGTAGATGTTCAGCGAGATGCCGTCGCGCGAGCCGACCGGCTCGACGGCGACCAGGATCGCGCCATTCCACTGGGTCGCCAGCGCATTCACGACGCCCTTGCGGGTGGCTTCCCACTGGCGCCAGTAGAACCGGCCCATGATCGTCACAGGGCCGATCGGGAAGCCGACGTCGGTACCAAGTTCGTAGACGAGGCCGGTCAACGCGTGCGTGCCGCGGTTGGCCGCGGTGCTGAAGATGCCGACCGTGCTGATGCCGAAGCTGACGAACAGGCGCAGGTTGGGGATCGGCGCGCCGATCAGCGTCGCCATGTGGTGCGTCTCTTCGATCGAGCCGAGGTCGTTCGCGTCGCTCTTGTTGTTGTAGTTGTACTTCGAGTACTCGAAGCCGGTGAACTTCACCTGGCCGATGCCGCCGCGGTAGTTCATGTTCCAGAACACGTTGGCGTCGGCGTGGTAGTAGCGCTCTTCCTGCGACAGCCACGGCGCCGTGGTTGTCGACATCTGCACCGGCGAATCGTCGGCGCGGAAGTCCGGCAGGTCGAACGGGGTCGGCAGTTCGCCCGCGGCCGCGCTACCGGCAGCGCCAGCCAGCGTCGCCGCAACAACCGTGAACAGAACGACGATGGTCATCCACGAGAGACGCAAGGCGTGCATAACGCTGGCTCCTGACGTGGCTTCTGGCCGGGGGTGGCCGGGGTGCCGGGCGGTGAGCGCAACTCGGGCCGGTCACCCGCTACGAGGTGATCGGATCGGTGGCGTCCGGTGTTCGATGGCGCACATTCTTGCAGGAAGGTCGAATCGCTTCCAGCCAAATCCGACTCCATCCGGCCGCCCCTGCCTGGCCCTTGCTGGCCGCCACTCACACGATATTCATCGAACAAACTACAATCCTGGCCCTCCCTTCGCGCCCGCCGCCGCCGACACCCGACTCGCCATCGCCATGCCCCGCCGCATCCGCTACCTGCTCCTGCTCGGCCTCTTCGCGCTCGGCGCGACCCTCATCCCGGCCGGCTGCGAAGTCAGCGACGACGACGCCCTGCTGATCGGCACCGAAGCGATCCCGATCCGCATGTACTTCGTGCCCTCCTCCAAGGACTCCAGCGAGCTGGCCACGCACGTGGGCAAGCTCGTCGACGCGATGCGCCGCGAGACCGGCTACGCGATCGTCTCGACCATTCCGCAGGCCGACACCGTGGTCGTCGAGGGCTTCTCGAGCGGCGACGTGCACGTGGCGTTCATGGGCCCCAAGGGCTACGCCGAGGCCTACCAGCGCGGCGGTCGCATCCGGCTGATTGCCCTGCGCTACGGCGCGCGCTTCTACCGCTCGGCGATCTACGTCCAGCAGAACTCCGACATCCGCACGCTGGCCGACTGTGCGCATCGCAGCTTCTCGTACCGCGACGTGACCAGCACCAGCGGCTACGTGTTCCCGATGCTGACGTTCAGCACGGCCAACGTGGAGCTGGGCGTGATGAAGGGCGGCGGCACGCAGCGCGACATGATCAACAATGTCTACGAGGGACGCATCGACATCAGCGCCGGCTACTTCAGCCCGCCGGTGATCAGCTCGCCGCCGGGCATCAGCCTGGATGGCTCCGAGCCGGACGACCATGGCAACACGCACCTGACCAACGGCATGGTCGTCACGCAGGCTGGCGAGCTGCTCGATGCGAACGGCCAGCGTGTGCCGGACGCGGTGGTGATCATGAAGGATGCGCGCCAGGAGTCGGCCGCGCAGTATCCCGACGTGTTCCGGCGGGTGCGCATCCTGCACCTCACGCCGAAGATTCCGAACGATGGTGTGGTGTTCCACGCGCGGCTGCCGGTGCTGGTGGCGCGCAAGCTGGCGACCGCGCTGCGCGAGTGGTCGCGCACGCCCGAAGGCGGCGCCGCGCTGAACGGCATGTACAACATCAACGAACTGGACGACACGACCGA
>JBFWQT010000307.1:0-8617 GCA_050249295.1 Planctomycetota bacterium | reverse complement strand
CCGGGCGCGCGGGTGGTGTACCCCCCCGGTTTGTGTTTCTGGGACCAGAACATGACTATCCTGGTGGGGCGGCGCGTCCATGGTGGCGCCGTGCGCTCGTATATTAACCTGACTCGGGGGGCTAACACCCCCGGCTCGCCCGGAGGGCCGCTCTGATGGGACGAGGACTTGTGATTCGCTGTAGTAAGTGGCTGTCAGCGTATTCCCGAACGCGTTGAGCTGGCGATGTGCCCGGGAGCGCCGGAGGGGCGGGCCTGCAGTAGCCCGAAACGGTGAACGGCTCGCCCGATCAGCAGAGGCTCACGCCATCTCGCGCCAACATCGGGGTTCGCATCACAGAATCCATGATTCCGGCAAGAGCCGCGACCGAAAGGGAGCGGGGAAATCGGCGATGGCCGGCCACTTCGTGTCGCTCGCGCCGCTCGCAGTTGCCCCCGCTCCCTTTCGGTCGCGGCTCTTGCCGGTCATCCAGTTCGCAATGCGAACCCCGATACGAGCCGCGAGCGCAAACGAGCGGGCCCGCGGCCTGTCGTTTGCGAATCCGCATCTCGATCATCACAGTTGGTCGAACAGTGGATTCGCAGGCGAGGGGCCCTCCCGGCCCGCTCCCTTGCGGTCGCGGCTCTTGACCGTGACCGGAAACAGACGCTGTCGACTCGTGAGCTGCCCAACAACGAATCCGCGCTGCGTTCATTGAGTTGAACGCAACGCGGATTCGACTCTGCGAGTCTGCTGGCCTCAGTCGCCGCGCTCGGCTTCTTCCCGGGTCGGGTTGAAGTTCGCGGTCTTGCCGGTATGCGCCTTGATCAGCTCGACCATGTACTCGAGCAGCGAACGGATGACAGTGTGCATCTGCGCGTTCTTGATCAGGTATGCGTAGCGCTTCGTGTTGCCGTGCTCGTCCGTGATCTCCAGGCGGAAGGCCGGGGGCGCGGTCGGTGGCCCGGCAAGGGGCTCGCCGGCTTCCGCACCCTGGCGCAGGTCGTGGTACGAGAGGATCAGCAACTTCCACAGCAGTGTGCTGTCGGCCAGCTTCATCGGCGGGTACGTCGTCACGTTCTCGCCGACGCGATGCTCGATGATCAACTCGCCGGGCGCACCGGACCGCACATCCCACGAGCCGAGGCGGCCCGCGACGCTGTTGTGGTCGGAGTTGAAGCGGAAGCTGGCGACCTCGTCGCGCTTGACGTCGAACGGCGGGATGTGGCCCTGCTCGGTCCAGGCCGACTGGTTGGCGGCCAGCAGCAGGCGGAAGAACGGCGCTTCGCAGGTCATCGAAAGGTCGGTGCCCTTCACCGCGGCGCCGTGCTGCACAGCCATGCTGGTGCGGTAGCTGATCACCATCTCGACTGCGTCGTCACCCGAGCCGGCCCGGATCGCGTGGATCGGCCACGGCGCCACGCGCGACCGGGCCACGTGATTGCCTTCGATGATGCTGGCGTACAGCAGGGTGAGCATGCGTCGACGCTCCGCCAGATCGCTGATCGTGAGCTTGCCGATCTCCTTGTGCGCCGACAGCGAGCCGTTGCCGTTGCCATTGCCGTTGACCGGCCGCGACATCGGATCTAGCGAGATCAACTCGAAGGTCGCGGCGCTCGCGAGGATGGCCTGCCACGCGGCCGGGATCGCCATGAGCACGCGCTCGTGATCGTGACCCGGAATCGTCGCCGGATCGAGCGTTTGCGTTTGCGCGGGCGGTTGCGGGGTGTTGTCGCCGGGGCCCGGGCCTGCCGGGGCCGGGCCTGGACCGGGCTGGCCGGGCTGGCCGTTGCGACCATGCTCGCCGGGCGGCATCAGCCACATCATGGCCAGCAGCGCCATCACAGCGACTGTCGACAGCGTGGCGGTGATCGCCCAGCCCAGCGGGCGTGCGAAGTTGTCGGTAGGTGGTGGGATCGTTGTCATCGTGTGGGCCCTTCGTGCCTGGTTGCGAGCGCGACCCGGCGCCTCGGTGCGTGGCGGCGCCGTGCCGGGCGTGGTCGACATCGCCAGCCCCTCTGCCGCGGCCGCACGCAGGATGCGGTCGGTCAGGTCGGGTGGCGTGCCGGCGCCGTGCAGCTCGATCAGGTACTGGTCGATCAGCTCGTCGCCGGGGTCGATCGGCTCGGCATGGCGTCCGTTGGCACTCATGCGTCGGGTGCTCCGGGTTGTGTGTTCTGCTTCGTCATCTTGCGCTCGACACACTCACGCAGGGTCTGGCGTGTCCGGTGCAGCAGCACTCTCAGGGCGCCCGCGCCGATCTCCAGCGCGCTTGCCACCGCGGCTCCCGGCTCGGCCAGCTCGTACGTCCGGCGGATCGCGTCGCGCGCCCGCGGGGCCAGGGCCGCCAGGCACTCGCGCAGTCGCGCCAGCACCTCGTCGCCGTTGGCATCGCGATCGGCACGCGCGCTGCCGCCGTGCAGCACCTCCCACGCCGCCTCCATGCGCTCGATCGTATCGGCATCGAGCACGCGGAGTTTGCGGTCGCGTCGTTCCACCTTGCAGTAGATCGACAGCGCCGTGCGGCGCAGGTAGCCGGCCGTGGCCTCGGGCGCCCGCTGTTCGAACGGCGAGCGCAGGACCGCGAGGAACGTCTCCTGCGTCAGGTCGTCGGCCGTGGCCGGATCGCACCCGAGGTAGCGCAGGTAACGCCACACGCTGGCCTGGTGCTCCTGCACCAGCCGGGCCAGGTCCCGTTGTGACTGTGTCGTCGTTGTGGTCATCACGCCGCTACAAGCCAGGTGGGCCCCGGATTGTTACAGATTTTCCGGCAGCCGCGGTGGTGGCGCGTCGGGGCCCGGCGGGGCGGCGACGCACCGGGCCACGTCGTGAATCGTTCCGACAATGCGACCCTCGCGGTGCTGCGCTGCGCGTCGGGCGTGCAGGGCACAGTGGGTGTCGCGTCGCTATCGGTTGCCCACCGCGAGCATGCCGAGATCCGGCGAGACGCCCCGCAAGGCCCGTAAATACGGGGCCCTGTTGGGGGTGAAGCGTAGGGAAGTGGCGTGAAGCGTCGTGAAGTGGTCGTCAAAACGGCGAAGCCGGGAGGTGAACAGAACGGCAAGCACTCGTCGAAAAGACACCGCAACATTGCAACCCGGGGGCGCCGACGCGGACGGACTCTCAACACGCCGGCTGCCACCACGCTAGCCGACGTTGAACATGCGCGCGCAGATCTGCATGTACTGCGCGGCGATGTGCCGGATGTGGAACTGCTGCGCGTGCCGCCACGAGCGTTCGGCCAGGTCAAGCCGGCGGGCCGGGTCGTCGAGCAGCGCCTCGAGTGCCGGGATGAACCCGTCGATCGTGTCCACCGGGACCCATGCGCCGCCGCCGAACTCCACGTAACTGTCGTAGCGCGCGGCGACGGTGGGAATGCCGAACGCCTGGAAGTTGGTCAACTTCACGTTGGGCTTGTAGCGCTGCGCCGCCGGCTCGAACATCGGAACCACGCCGACGTCAATCCGGCGCAGCGCGCTCACGCAGCCTTCGCGATCATCGGGGTGCGTGTTGATGTACTCGAGGCCACGTCGCGCGGCGAGTGCCGCCAGTTCCGCATCCAGCAGGTTCTGGTCCGGCAGGCCGAGGTAGCCGATGCTGCGCGCCGTGGCAGGTTGCGGGTTGCGATGTTCGTCGTTGTTGACGCTCTGGTGCGGGACGATGAACACCGGCCGGTCGACGGCGGCCGACATCGCGTCGCGGCAAGCGGTGTTGTTGACGAGGTAGAAGTCGACATCGGGTGAGGCGTAGACGCTCCACGATTCGATCGCGTCGGTGTTGCGCCCCTGCGCGTCGGCGGTCGGCGTGTCGAGCAGATCGTAGCCGACGATGCAGCCGCGTCGTTTGAGCCGGGCGAACAGGTCCGGGTTGAAGTGCCGGATGACGATCGCCACGCGATTGCCAACGTGCCGCCGGTAGTGGGCGCTCTCGATGAACCGCGCGCCCGGAATCCATTGCCGCAACTGGAGCCCGCGCGTGATGCCGGAGGTCCGAGAGCGCATCCCGAAGAAGGTGATCATCGCACTCCGGACCGCTTGCGGCAGGCGGGCGCGCGAGTTGTCTCGACCCGCGCGCGATGGCACGATGCCGGCGCATTCGGCACTGGCAGCAGGCCACAGTTTGAGAACCCGGATTCTTTATATCCTCTCGGGAGGCCGCCAGGAACGCCTGGCCAGCACGGCAGTCACACCGGACGAGTTCTTCTACGGTTTCGCCCACCTGATGAAGCTGCCCGACGTGGACGCGACGTTGCGCGTGCGCGGCGGGCGCCGTGGCCCGGGCCGTGTGGCGCAGCAGGCGGGTCATCGTCTGCTGGCGCTGAGTCCCGATTTCTCGGATTCGTCGCTCGATGGCGCACTGCTCGGGCAGTTCGACGTCATCGTCACGCCGCACGAGCCGGTGCACCTGTTGCTGGCGTTGCATCGGGATCGCGCCGCTGATGCCCGGCTGGTGCTGATCGAGATGGGCATCGACAAGCGCATCGCCAGCAGCCGGCTGCCGTGGCTGACCCGGCGTATCGCGCGCTGGATGATGTCGCGCATGGCGGCGGTGGTGGTGTTCGGCGGTGGCGAGGCCGACTACCTGCTGCAGCAGCACCTGGTGTCGCCGCACAAGCTGCACGTCGTTCAGTTCGGCGTGGATGTGAACTACTGGACGCCGGCCGGCAACGGCGAAGCGGCGCCGGGCGAGGGGCAGGTATTCGCCATCGGCAACGATGCCGGGCGCGACTTTGTCACGCTGTTGAAAGCGATCGGGTCGCACCCGTTGCGCCTGCACACCCGCATTGCGGTGCCGGACGAACTGATCAGCCCGAACGTGCAGCTGACTCGCGGCGACTGGCGCGGTCAGACCCTGAGCGACGCCGAGGTGCGCGACGAGTATCGGCGCGCGCGGTTCGTCGTGGTGCCGTTGCACGAGTCGCATCAGCCGCAGGGGCAGAGCGTCGCGCTGCAGGCGATGGCCTGCGGCAAGGCGGTCGTGCTCACGCGCACGTCCGGCCTGTGGAGCCCCGACCACATGCGGCACGGCGAGAACTGCTGGCTGGTGGAGCCGGGCGATGTCGAAGGGATGCGGGGTGCGATCGACCTGCTGTCGCGCGATCGGCAGCTGGTCGCCCGGCTCGGCCAGGCAGCACGCGCCGCCGCAGTCGAGTACTTCTCCTGCGCGCGGATGGATCGCGAGCTGGAAGCGATCATCCGCCACGCTGCGGCGAACCCGGCGCTCTGAACTCGCAATCAGGCGCGCTGATCCAGCAACTGCACGAACAACTCGCGATACGCGCGCGCCATCCGCTCGGCCGTGTACGGGTAGTCGGGCAGCTTGGCCCGCCACCACGCATACGTGCCGATCAGGTCCTGCAGCCGGTCGAAGAAGTCGTCCGGCATGAAGCCCACGCCGTAGCCGCGGCTCTGCTCGTGGATGCCGCCGTTCTCGATGTACAGCACCGGCAGGCCGCAACACGCGCCCTCGTGTTGATGGTTGCCGCCCGGCTCGCAGAGCGACGCCGTGACGTACGCGTGGTGCGAGCGCAGCTCGTCGGCCAGCGGCTGGCCGGACAACGGCGCAACGTGCCGCGAGTGCTGCAGGCGCGTGTCCTCCGGGAGGTTGCCAACCCACGTGAACGCCACCTGCTCGCCGAGCGGCCCGCCGAGCGCGCGATCGAGTGCCTCGTAGACGTCGGCGCCCTTGCGGCGATGCGCGCTCCAGTGGTGCGTGACGAGGCGCAGCTTCTGGCCCGGCTTCCACTCGCTCGCGCCGTCCATGTGGAACACACGCCGGTCGGCCCCGTTGTGGATCACGCTGTTCGGCGTCGCGCGCATCCCCTGTCCGATGTGCAGGTCGCGCAGCCACGCCGAGATGAACACCGTGTGATCGGCGACGCGGTTCCACTTGCGCAATTCGCGATTCACGTCGGTGGTCAGCTTGCGCTCGTCGCACTCGTTGACGCGATGCACGACCACGGCACGCTTCGACCGTCGCGACCGCCGCCGGAAGCGTGCCACATCACGCCCGCCGAACGCCGAGCTGGGCCGCTTGCGGCGCGGCTCGGTCATCATCACCACGTCGATATCCGGATGGTCGAGGTCGTGCACGACCGTGTCGCCCTGCTCGCGCAGGTAGTCGCAGATCGCGCCGACCGCCTGGTTGCCGCCGCCCGTCGGGCCCGACAACAGCTTCATCCCGATGCTGACCTTCAACTGGGAGGCTCCGTGTTCAGTCGAACCAGCGCTCGAGATCGAGCGCATCGCCGAACTCCTCGTGCTCGCGATACTGCAGCGCCGACCGGGCCACACGCCACGAGCCGAGCACATCCACCGACAGCTTGCGGTGCTGCCGCTGACCGCCATCGAGGAAGTAGTACTCGCAATCGAAGTGCGCGGTCTGGCCGACCGGTACCACCTCGTCATGATCGTAGACGTGGAAGATCAGCGAGTCGGGGTGCACGCCGCGCAGCTGGATCTCGGTCGGGTGCAGCACGTACGGCAACTCGCTGCGCGTCACCACCTGGCCGCCGATGCCAAAGCCATGTTCGGTGCCGGCAAACGTGAACTGCCGGCGCGTGAGCAGGATCGCATCCGGCTTCTGCGCGTCGGCGCGATACACCACGGCGCGCGGCGGCGAGACATCGTCGCGCACGCGGAACGGCACCTCCATGTCGCCCTGGTACCGCTGCATCGGCGTCTCCGGGTCGTCCAGGTTCGCCATCCAGCTGCGGTAGCGGTACTCCACCAGCATGATGTCCGACGCGGCCAGACTGCACTCCGGATCGATCCCGGCCTCGTGCTTCTCCTCGCTGAGGATCGGCAGGTTCTCCTCGCGCGTCAGGAAGTCGGCCTGCGTGAACGTCGGCAGATTCACACCGCCGACGTTGCGATTGAGCTGCCGCAGGTAGCGGATCATCACGTCGCGATCGAAGCTCAGGCCCTCGATCGGCACCGGCACCAGGCTGCGCAGCACCGGCAGCGCCGCGGGTGGCACATCCGGCCGGCACGCCAGGTAGAGTGTGTCCTTGCGTCGCGCGAGCGGCAGTACGCCGAACGACAGCGCCACCACCGGCGGGACATAATGGAGCAACTCGGCCTGCGTCAGCGCCTCGCGGAGCATCGACTCCTGCAGCGGGATCGTGATTTCGGACGCTGCGCTCATGGCCGGCCGCTCCGGGGTGATTGCCGCGCATCCTACCGCACCGGAGCGGCCGACCCAAGCGGACGACCGGGCAGCCGGGTGTCGGGGCGGCCCCGGCTCCTGGCGTGGCCCCTCCCGATAACCGACCGCCGCGGGCGACACTTCAGACGTTGCGCCAACGCCGCCGATACAGTGAACTAACCACGGCAGCACACCGCTCACCCCGACCCGCCACCGACGCCGCTTGTGACCGCTCCCGAGAAGACACCCGCCAACCAGCCCGCCGCGCTGCCTGCCGACGCGAGCAGTGCCGGAATCCAGCGCCTCTCGGTCGAGTCGCGCGAGATCGGCGAGCGCATTGTCGCCACGCTGCGCAACGGCATGCGCGTCGTCATCCAGGCCATGCCCGGCACCGACGTGGTCGCCGTGCGCTGCTACATCGGCGTCGGCGGCATGCTCGAAGGCGAGGAACTCGGCGCCGGCATCAGCCACTTCTGCGAGCACCTGCTGGCCGGCGGTGCGACCACCCTGGGCAGCGAGGACGACTACCGCAAGGTGCTCGACCACATCGGTGGCCAGGAGAACGCGTACACCACCACCGATCACACCTGCTACCACATCGTCACGACCGGCGCGCATGCCGACACCGCGGTGCGCATCACGGCCGAGTGGATGCAGCACGCGAGCATCACGCCGCAGGCGTTCGAGCGCGAGAAGAACGTGATCATCCGCGAGGTGGAGAAGGGCGAGACCGAGCCCGGCCAGATCTTCCACCGGCTGTTTGCCACCACGGCGTTCCGCGTGCATCCGTGGCGCGTGCCGGTCATCGGCTACCCCGAGCTGGTTCGCGGCGTGACGCGCGACCGCATGATCGCCTTCCGCGACCGCCACTATCACCCGGCCAACGCCGTGCTGACGATCGCCGGCGGGCTCGATCCGCACGCCATGCTGCAGCACGTCGTCGCGCAGTTCGGTGGCTGGCCGCGCCGCACGCAGCCGGCGGCCGTGCTGCCCACCGAACCCGAACAACTCGCCGAGCGGCGCGTGCTCGAGGCGTCGCCGCTGCTGCACGGCGAGACCGCGTGGCTGAAGATGGCGTGGCCGACAGTGCCGCTCGACAGCCCCGACCTGTACGCGCTCGACGTGCTGTCGGTGATTCTCGGCCACGGCGACGGCGCGCGGATGGTGCGCAGCCTGCGCGACGAGCAACGCCTCGTGCAGAGCGTGGCGACCAGTTCGTGGACGCCGTCGTGGGGCCGCGGGATGTTCTCGGTCACGGCCTTCACCACCGCCGCGAAACTCGCAAAGGCGCGCGACGGCATCCTGCGCGAGTTGCAGCGCTGCACCAACGAGCTGCCGAGCATGGCCGAGCTGGAACGCGCGCGCACGCGCAAGCTCGCCAGCGAGGTGTTCTCGCGGCAGCGCGCCGAGGATGTGGCCGCGTCGCTCGGCTACAACCTGATGGCGCTCGGCGATCCCGACTTCGACGATGCGTACCTCGCCGGTATCCAGC
>JBFWQT010000306.1:0-8634 GCA_050249295.1 Planctomycetota bacterium | reverse complement strand
GCTCCTGTCCGATGCCGACGTGAAGCATGAGTTACTCGTGCTCAACGCCCGAAGGCATCAGAGGTGAAGGCGGCTGGGCCACTCGATCGCGGAGGCGGAGCGCAGCTTGTGCTCAACGCCCGAAGGCATCAGAGGTGAAGGCGGGGGCGGTTGCCCCGGGTCGTGGTCGATGTTCGACGAGTGCTCAACGCCCGAAGGCATCAGAGGTGAAGGCGGGTGCGCACACAGGCCGCGTTGCGTTGCCACGGCTGCAGTGCTCAACGCCCGAAGGCATCAGAGGTGAAGGCGGAGCTTGTCGGCGGGCATCGGGAACCCGGCCTCCTTGTGCTCAACGCCCGAAGGCATCAGAGGTGAAGGCGGATTGTCCAGGTTATCAGGCCGGCCGGAACGATTGAGTGCTCAACGCCCGAAGGCATCAGAGGTGAAGGCGGAACCGCGTTGCTCGGCTGCGTGGTAATCGCGAGCTGGTGCTCAACGCCCGAAGGCATCAGAGGTGAAGGCGGAGGGCAACCCGCTCGATTGGGACTTCACCGTCACCGAGTGCTCAACGCCCGAAGGCATCAGAGGTGAAGGCGGAGGCCTGCACGCGCGCCGCCACCAACGGCACGTACGGGTGCTCAACGCCCGAAGGCATCAGAGCGGTCGCTGCATTTGGTGACCGCTCGCCACAGCGGAGAGCGGTGCTCAACGCCCGAAGGCATCAGAGGTGAAGGCGGGACACCCACCGAAGGGAGTGTGTTTCCCATGGGTTACGATTCAAGAGTCAAGGATCGGTTTGCGCCGTGGGCGGTGACGACTGATCCCGGTGGCCAACATCCGGGTGCCCCAATTCAACGGCTTCGGAGACCGTCACGCATCGGCGCTTCGCCAGCAACCTAGCATGGGCCGGTGCTGCAGCACTTCCGTTTGTGCCGATGGCCGGCAACACATCACAGCCATCGATGCTTGAACACGACGGCAAGCGTTGCCGACTGAACTACACGATTACAGGCCCCTCTGGGACGTCTGGCCAGGCGTCCGCGTCGTTCCAGCGGCGCAGACGCGTCACGCAATTGCTGCACAGGCCGATGACGAGAAGGTCGTCTTCGGGCTCCATGATTGTGCCGAGTTGCCAGCGCAGCTTTCCAGGTCAGTCCGGCTGAGGTGGCAATGGAACACGCTGTATTGCAGTCGAGTGCCGTAGCCTTCGAGGGTTTTGGCGACCTTGCGCAATCGCTTGTCGTCGCGCACGTCGTAGGTGAGGAGGTACCACTGGTTCATAGCGGCGTGGCGATGGCGGGTCAGCGGATGCGGGCGCGTGCGAACAGACCGGGCGAGCCGGTCCACTCCTTCTCCCACAGACGGACCTCCAGCTCGATGGTGCGCGCCCAGGAGAGCGAGTACTTCATGACCGGGTGGCGCCACTGTTCTTCGAGCCGGCGCTCGAAGAGCTGGATGGGCCTTGCGGCGGCCGGTCTGGCTGAGCCATACCTTGGTGCGGGTGACCTCGAAGTCTGCGTCGGGGTCCCAATGGCGGCGGTTGATGGAGCCGATGAGCGGGATGTCCAGGCCGCGACGCGGAACAGTTCGAGCAGGTCGAGCGCGAGGGGATGCGCGGCGCTGCGCGGCGTGTGGAAGAAGCCGAGCGCGGGCTCCAGTCCAACGGCGAGGATGGCCTGCATGACGCGGGCGTGGAGTGGTGCGTATCCGAATGAGAGAAGCGCGTTGAAGCGATCGGCTGGTGGTCGGCGAGAGCGACCGCCTGGCCGGAGCGTGTCGGGCACCGTTTCGCGCAGGAGGCTGGGCAGGACGGAGAAGTAGAGTTGGCCGGCGGCGCTTTCGTGCCCACGAATGGAGTCGGTCGAGTCGGCGGAATCGGGGTTGCCTATCTGTCGGCAGGCGCGACGCATTTCGGTGATGGCGGATTGCTGGCTGCCTGTGCGGGTGGCGCCACGTGTGGCGCGGAGCAGGTATCGGACCTGCGATTCGACGCGTGCGAGTGCCAAGCGGCGCGCGAGCTGGAGACACGTTGCCTGGTCGGAAAGGGCGTTGAACTGGCGGATGCGGCGTTGTACGGGCGGCGCCGACACCAAGACCGCCGACGTACTGGCCGCCGACGGTGAGCCAATGAATGGGAATGTCCTCGGTGGCGCAGAGGTGAAGTGCTTGAGTGGATATCTGCACGTGACCGTGAAGAACGACGCTGTTGATGTCGTTTGCCGGCAGCCGCATGACTTCCTCGCCATCGGCGGTGACTACCAGCGTGCGAACGGAGCGGCCGAGGCGCGAGCCAGGTGTGGTGACGTGGAGGACGTGGCCGTGTGGTTCCGGCGGGAAGAGCCGGACGGGGCGGTAGTCGACGTGAGCGGCTAGGCGTTCTTCTTCGGGCAGGCAGACTGGCGCGAGGGAGCAGTGGGTGCAGAGGCGCTCGTTCGTAGTGATGGGCGGACGGTTGGTAGTGGCGCGGAGTTCGCGCGCGCGCTGGAGCGCTGCCGACACGCTTGCACGAGCGGCCGCATCCAGCGGAAGCCGGACCGTGGCGTTGTCGGCGTGGTAGCGCACGCGGCACTCGGCGATGACGACGCCGAGGCGCTTCCTCCAGCAGCAAGCCATAGGCCGCAACCTGTAGCGCATCGGATGGCCATGCGCCCGGCGTACCGTCGTGTTCCTTGCGACAACGGCCGCGTTTGTGCTCGATCGGCACCCATGAGCCATCGCGATGGCGCACGGCATCGAGTTTGCCGCGCAGGCCGAGCGTTTCGGATTCGATCTCGAAAGACCGACGTTCGGCGATGTCATCTTCGTCGGCAAGCTGCTGGTGGAGGGTGCGGCCGGCGTAGACGCGATCATGCGCGACCGCGATCTGCTCGACTTCCTGGAAGTAGAACAGACGCCCACAGTAGGCGATTGCGTGGAGGCTCTCGGTGCGGAGCGTGGGATCGTGCTCGTTCGCCATGCTGTCACATGATTGATGGACCTACGTCGACCCATGCGGTGTCGGTCGGATCCACTGCAGGCGACGTGGTGGGCGCGAACAGCGCGGATAGCGTCCGGGACATGTCCGCACGGTCGATCCAGATGGTCATGCGTGTGGTGTGTGGCCTGGGCTGCTGTAGGTCGCCAGCGAGTCGTTCGTACCAGAACACCGGCACGTTCTCGGAGGCTGGCTCCAGGCGGTCAGGTAGAAACGAGTTGTCGCCGAGGAACGGGAGCCCGTAGCGGGGTGCTTGCAGCGTTCCCGCCAAGCCCCGTCGGATGCGATCCTCGACATCGTCGTCTGCTCGGACGAGAATGAGGGCGCGCAAGCCGGTGAGCAGCTCTCGCCGCACAGGCGTGATGTTGTACTTGCTGCCGTGGGCGTCGGAGGCGCGGTCTTTGCCGGAGGCGCCAACTGGGTAGTTGTGGAGTTGCTGGTACACGATCTGCTCGCGAGGCAGCACCAGGCGGCCGTTGGTGTCAGCCGGTGCGCCCACGGCAATTCGGAGCGTAGGCAGGTCCGACCGCATGTAGGTGGTTGGCTGTTTGCCATCGTGGCCGTCGTGCTCCTCGCGCAGGCGGGTGTCGATGCCGGCGACGTTGAGCAAGAGGCCATAGGCGGCCGACGGCGTGAGGAACTTCGCGGTGGGGCGATACCATCCGGCTGTGTAGGGCCGGAACGCAGCGAATGGCGCATCAAGTCGGATGCGAAACATGTCACTTCGCCTTCTTCGGCCTTGCCGCGGATGGGCCGTCACCCTGCGTCACGGTGGCGGCGATCTGTTCAAGCAACTTGCGCGGATCGCGGTGGAGCGTGACGCCCTTGGCCGTGAGTTCTTTCTGCTTGTCGGCGGGCATGTCCTTGACGATCTTGCCGCCGAAGTGGAACTCGGCGCCGGGGTAGTCGTCGTGGACAATGCCGGCAATGACTTCCGGGAAGTTGTGGATCTGCTGCTGATCGTCCTTGGTGTTGCGCTCGACGCGGAACCCATAGGTGTCGTAGCCGGCCACCAGCGAGTTGGTGAGGCGGACGACGATGCTGGCGGGCGCCATCTCGAAGTAACTGCGGGCATGGTTGCCCGCGACGTCGTTGAGCTCGCCGATGGCCTTGAGCAATGCGCGGGTCCATTCGGGCTTCGCCGCGCAGTCATTCAGGTTGAGGGCGAAGGGGTACTGGAAGGCCGTGACAGCGGTCTCGCGATGGAGCAGCGCGGAGGAAGTGGAGTTGCGGTATGCGCTGCCTTCCGCAGCCAAGGGTGACTGTGTGAACACAGCGTTGTGGCGGTACGGCTCCAGGCCACGCGCGAGGTTCATGCGGAGGATGGAGTCGCGCTTGAACGTGAAGCCTTCGGCCACGTCCTTGCCGCGCTTGTCGGCGAGTTCCTTCTTGATCTTCTTGCGGTCGGCGTTGTTGACGGCGACCAGGTAACCGAAAAAGAAGTCATCGACGTAGCTGTTGGGGTCGGGGTAGTCGGCAAATTTGACCGCGAGCTGTTCCTCGTCGTGCAGGCGGGACCGGTTGGACGGCAGATCGTAGCCGGGCCCAGCCAGGATCTCACGGAGGGCATTGCGCATCGCCTCCGGCGAGATGATCGGGTAGTCGAAACGGCCGTCGGTGATCTTCTGGATGACGGAGCGGTTGAGTTCGCTCTCGCCGCGGTAGTTGGCCGACGGGGCCGTGTAGGTGAGGACGGTGGAGAACAGGTTCATCAGTTGGCTCCCGTGTTTGTTGCGCCGTCTTCCGGCTTCTTGCCTGAGATGTAGCCGTTGGCGGAGAGGGCCAGCAGCGTGATGGTCTTTACGCGATCGGTGTCGGCGTGCAGCGCGTGCGTGAGAGTCAGGAAGTCCTGCTCGGGCAGGTACTGACCGAACTGTCCGAAAAGGGCGGTGAAGTGTTCGATGAAGGCCTGATCGCGGCGCGAGCGAAGCTGGAGGAAGGCATCGCGCGCAGCCTCGGCCCTGGCTTCCTGAGCCTTCGGGTTGCGCCAGTCGGTCTTGTCGCCTTCGCCCTTCAGGAGGTTGCCTTCGCGTGCCTCAGCGCGGCGGAGCGAGTACTGTGTCGCTACGTCTCGTACGATCAGGTCGAGCGGGCGAGCATCGCCGCCGCCGTTGGGTGCATCCTTGTTCATTGTCACTTGTGCCTCCCGGATATCTTTGAGGTCCTTGAACATGCGGTGTGCGTCAGCCGCGAACGAACGTGCGAGCCGCTTGCGGTGTGCCTTGTCGTCGCCGTCTCTCTCGCAGAAGAACTCCCACGGTCGCTCTGCCAGCGGGCCGGCCATCGGCTCGTACCACTGCTTGCCCTGCAAGAGCGCCAGCAGGAGGCCGGAACGGAAGATTGGATTTCCCCACGTGCGATTGCCCTCACCAGTGATGGCCGCGTACCTCCGCACCATGTCCGGATCGGGTGCAACACGACCCGAGGTGTAGGTCTTGACGTTGTTGCCGACTTTCTCGACGTGGACGTAGTCGATCGCCTCGACGCCAGCGAGGTGATTGGCAATTGCATCGTTGGTCAGATGGTCGGCGATGCCCGCCAGGCTTTCCATGAAGGCGAGGGCACTTTGTGCCGGGATGTCGACTGCTGCCTTTGCTGGCAGATACCCACGGCGATCCGTACCGAGCCGTTGGAGCATGGTTGGATGCCGCCTGCAGAACCGTAACAGGTCAGCAACTTCGGGGATGGCGAGGGTGTATCCAACAGCCTTGGCGTCACCGTCGTGCTCAATCCGTTGCGGCACGAAGATCAACGTCGTCAATGGCCAGAAGTGCAGCAAGAGGTTTTGGTCGACGCGACCTCCGAGCGGCAGTGATTCGGCGGACTTTCCCATCGCGCCGACCAGCAGGGCACTCGACAGTCTTTCGACGGCAAAGCGATTCCGCTTGGCTGCCTTGTGGTGCTTGAGTAGAAGGGGCCAGAAGCCACCTCCCGCAGGGGTTTGCGAGTCATCGCCAGACTGCCCGGCACTGTCATCGGGTGACTCGTCATCAGAGGCATCTTCATCATCGCCGGCAGCGAACTTCGCCAAGTCCGGGCGCTTGGCTGACGCAACCTGTTTGTAGGGCGCCATCTTTTTGCTGTCGCGCACAACCGTGCGGATGGCGTCCTGCCAGAGTTTGAGCCACACCTTGGTATCTTGTGGCAGGTTGGCGCACACATACGGGAGCAGGGGGATCGGGTCGAGGTAGACGTAGCCGTTAAAGGTCTTCTCTTCCCTGGTTTCGACCCCGGTCTTTCGGTCCTTCTTTTTCACAGTCTCCGTGCCTTGAGCACGCTTGAACTCCGGGATGACGACCTTGTTGGCCCCCTTGCCCTTGGTCCGAGGCTGCTTGCGGGGTGCACTCTCCGTCCAGTCGGCGTCGTAGAGGTTGTCGTGCAGGGCCCGCGCGGAGACTGGCGTGAACCTCATTGTCGCCCGCGAAACCGTCAGCTCAACAATCTCTGGTACAGCGTCTTCTGGCGCCTGCGGATCACCCGCGTCCCGCAGGCGTTGCATGTGGCGGATCTGCAGGATCATTCCCGCGAGCCCGGCCTTGTGGAACGCGGTCGGCAGGTCGTGCAGATCGAAGCGCACCTCGATCGCTGCCACCTCCTCGGCAGCAGGTTGGCTTCTGGTCTTCTTCGCCATCATGCATCTCCCGGTATCGCGGCAGACTTGCGGTATCCAAAGAGGTGGTCGTAGTGCTCGGACGGCGCGACGCGCAGCCACTTTGGCCAGCCGGCCGGCAGCGCGGGCGGGGTATAGTCGCGCAAGCCTTGCCACGGGACCGGCACAACGAATCCAGCCCTGTGTTCCCCAGCTGCCATGTACGCTGGGATGTCGCTTGCAAGCACTGCCCGCACCGTGAACTCGTCGATGTCGCGCAGAGTGTCTTCCCGACTGTCTGCCCACGGACCGCTCGACGTGAACTGGCACGCCTTTGGCAACTCGACCTTGCGGGGAAGGCGTTGTAATGCCGATTCCAGTTCGGACTGACCAATCCATCTGTCGACCACGCTGCGAAGGAAGTCGTCCACGCCGGTCAGGTCGTCGCGGCTGTAGGGTCGCTCGCTTTCGGGTCGGTACACCAGCACTTCCCCGGCGTCCGGCCGTGTGTCGCGATGCCGGTTGCATCGGCCCATGCGCTGAATCAGTGAAGTGACTGGTGCAAGCTCCGTGACCAGAAGGTCGGCATCCAGGTCGAGGCTCATTTCGCAAACCTGCGTTGTGGCGGTGAGCGATGCAGGCTGCCCCGGCCGAACGGCGCTGACCACTTCATCGTGCCGAGCTTTGCGGTCTGCCAGCCGGAAACGGCTGTGGTAGCAGCGAACGGGTGCCGCCCAATCAGCGGCGGCGATCTGTTGAGCCCGTGCCACTGTGTTCGTCACCCACAGGACGCGCAGGCCTGCACGCAGTGCATCACGCGCACGCAACTCAGCATCTTCGAACGTCACTTCCGAGACTCGATAGCGTGGACAATCCGCAACGGCCCTCAAGTCGTCGGGCCTCTCGTTGTAGATGGTCAAGCCACAACCGGTGAGGCGGTCGATCCGGTTCTGCGGCAACGTTGCGGTCATGCACAGCACCGGTACCTCGAACTCACGCAGGAACTCGCAGAGTGCCGAGAACATGCCCGGGTCGAAGCTGTGAACCTCGTCTATCACGATCACAGAGTCCGCTAGCGCTGGCAGCATGCACACTGCGGCGTAGCCGTACTGAAGAAAGGCGAGGGATTGATCGACCGTTGCCGAGAAGATTCGTTTGCCCCAATGTCCGAGGGAGAACAATCGTGGGTCGGCGGAGTAGTCGCGACCCTCGCGACCGTCTCCGGGGTTGAACGAAAGCTCCGACAACTCGTACGCAGCGGTGCCATGCATCAAGTCGGCATCGGACTCGGGCGCCCATGAGACATAGTCGCGGAAGCCCTCGGTGGCAGTGGCTCGTGTCGGATAGAGGAACACAACCCGGGATGCGGGTCGTTGCGCAAGCCGTGCTTCAATCCAGCGCCATGCGGCCAGAGTCTTGCCTGAACCGCATGGCGCGAGCAGCAACGACCTGGCCGGCATGCGGCTCGCCTCCGCCGCGTGGTCCTGAAACGTCGTCCATCCCGCGCGGCCTCGGCTGTCATCCCACTTGCCTTGCATGCGCAGCGATGCGATGCGCGGTTCAATCACCTTGGATCGAACATCCGCTGCATCGAGAGGTTCCCGGTCGAGTACTGAGGAGATCCAGGTGGTGATGTCCTGTCGGGTTCGCACCACCGCTGATCCAACGGCGTCGGAGACGATGAGCGCCGCGCGAACCGCCCACAACCGCCGACGCCGTTCGGGGCCATCGTGCTCGTCGAGCGAATCCTCGAATGAGTTCAGCCGGCGCCTTGCCGCCGCGGACAGGTCGGGGATCTTCAACGCAGTTCCATTGTAGAAGGTCCACTCAGTGGGAACGTGCGGAGGGTCACCGCGTAAATCAAGGGCGCTGGCGATGCGGCCCAACAGATCGGCGAAGTCTGGATCGTCTGACAAGACTCGCAGTCGCTCCATTGTAGGGAGTTTCTTCCCGCGTTGCTTGCCGTACTCTTCTACCGGCGCCTTGAGGTGGTGGGTCGCAACTGCCGCAAGCACGACATCCCAGTCGACCGGCACCGGGCTGGTTCTTAGCCACGTCGAAACTGGTCCGAAATCCATCAACAACGCAGAAA
>JBFWQT010000305.1:0-8662 GCA_050249295.1 Planctomycetota bacterium | reverse complement strand
ATGCACTCGGTGGTGCGCGCCCAGCCGAGCTGGCCGTCGGCGCCGAGCGCAATCAGCCCGATGTACGCGCCGGCCGCGAGCGCCTCGTTCATCGTCTTGCGCATCGCGTCGGCGAGGCTCATGCCGTCGATCATTCGCGTCGCCATCCGCCCGCACAGGTTGAGATCAAGAATCTGCTCGCCGATGCCGGTCGCGGAGATCGCCACCAGCGGGCACGCGTAGTTGCCGGCCGGCGTCGGCGAATCCGACACGCGGCCCGGCAGTTCGTAGCCACGACCGCCGGTGGAGGTGCAGGCCCAGATCTCGGTCTGCGTGCCGGCCGCGGGGCCGACGGCCACGACGCCGATCGTGCCCGTCTGACCCGCCTTGCGCTTCTCGAACTCGGCGCGGCGCTCCGGCATCTCCAGGCTCTCCGGTGCAATGCCGTGCTCGCGCATCAGGTTGGCGGCGCCGAGTCCATCCACGTTGCGGTCGCCGGTTTCCAGCAGGTGGCCGGCCAGCGTGGCGGGGTGCAGGCAGTGCTCGGCGTTGTAGATCGCGGCCATGCGCGTGCGGCTGCCGTCCATCAGCGCGGCCGAGACGCGGATCTTGCCGTCGCGTTGCAGCTTGCTGCCGCGGCCGGCGTTGAAGGCCGGGTTGAGTTCCATGTCCTCGGTGAGCCGCAGCACCGCCTTGCACACGCCGCCCTCCAGGCCGCGCGTGTTGGCGCCGGCGACGAGCAGGGCCATCGCCTCGCGCGCGTGCGAGAGGATGAACGTCGAGCGTTCGGTGAGTCGTTCGGGATCGGGCACCTTGCCGGCGCCGCCGTGGCCGAAGATGACCGGCGGAGCGAGCGTGGCGGTTTCGATGACCAGCTGGAGGTCGGCCATGGGAGTTTCTTGTCGGCGTCCGTGTCGGCGATCAAACGGGCATGCCTTCACCATAGCATCGCGCGCAGCCTCAACGATGCGTGGCCGTCCAGGCGCGAACGGCGGCAAGCAATCGCGCCAGGTCGTCGGGCAGGGGTGCCTCGATGCGCAGCCTCTCGACCCGGCGCGGATGGAAAAACTCGATCCACCACGCATGCAGCGCGTGCCGCCGCAACACCGGCTCGTCGGGGTTCGCGCCCTCCGGCCGGTCGTCGCCGAAGCGACTCCAGAGCGGCACCTCGCGGTTGTTGGTGTACATCGGGTCGGCCAGCAGCGGGAATCCGGCGTGCTTCATGTGCACGCGGATCTGGTGCGTGCGCCCGGTCTTCGGCCGGCATTCGACCCACGCCAGCGGCCCGACCGGCGATGTCAGCCGGTGCAGCACGCGGAACACCGTCAGCGCGGCGCGGCCGTCCTGGCGGATCGTCTGCATCTCACGATGCTTCGGGTGCCGGCCGATCGGCGCGTCGACCACGAACTCGTCGTCGTGCGGATGGCCGTGGACCATCGCGAGGTAGCACTTCTCGATCTCGCGCTTCTCGAACTGGCGGCCGATGCGGAAGTGCACCCACTCGTCGCGCGCGGCGAGGATCACGCCGGAGGTGTCGCGGTCGAGGCGGTGCACGATGCCCACGCGCGTGGGGTCGTGGTGCAGGTCGGAGAGCTGCGCGTAGCGGAACGCCAGCGCGTTGGCCAGCGTGCCGCTCATGTGCAGCGTGGCCGGGTGCGTGACCATCCCCGGCGGCTTGTTGATCGCCACGACGTCGTCGTCCTCGTAGAGGATGTCGAGCGGGATGTCCTCGGGCACCAGCTCCGACGGCGGCGGCGCGGGCGGCACGTAGCTCACCACCTGCCCGGCCACGACGGTCTCCGACGGCTTCTTCAGCGTCTCGCCATCAACGGTGACGCCGCCATCCTTGATCAGGCGGGTGGCGGCGCTGCGCGAGAGTTCGGCGCCGAAGTCGGCGAGGAACTTGTCGAGGCGCATGCCGTCGGCGTCAGCGGGCACGGTGAGCTGGTCACGCTCCGCCGCGTCGTTGTCGCCGTCGCCGTTGCCGTGAGCTGGAGTGGTGTCGTGGTCGGTGGGCACCGCCCTACTCCGCGTAGCCGCGCGACAGCTCCTTGAAGCGCCGCACGAACTGCGTGATCGCATCCGGATCGTGGAACGGCAGACAGCCGTGGCCGAGGTTGCCGATCAGGCCGTGCTCGCCGGCAAAGCTGTCGAGCAGCCTCTGCACCTGGCGCGAGATCACGTCCGGCGGGCCGAGCAGCGCGAGCGGGTCGGTGTTGCCCTGCAGCGCGCAGCGATGGCCGACGCGCGCGCGCGCTTCCTTCATGTCGGTCATCCAGTCGATGCTCAGCACGTCGGCGCCGGTGTCGGCCATGCGCTCCAGGTGCGGGCTGCTGCCCTTGACGAACAGGATCACCGGCACCTCCTCGGTCCGGTCGTGCAACTCGTCGACGATGCGGCGAATGTACGGCAGCGAGAACTGCTCCCAGTCGGCCGGCGCGAGCTCACCGCCGAACGAGTCAAACAGTTGCAGCACCTGCGCGCCGGCTTCCACCTGCGCGAGCAGGTACGGGATCAGCGCGTCGGTGATCTTGCCGAGCAGGCGGTGCAGCTCGTCGGGCCGGGCGAAGAGCATGCCCTTGGCGTACTGCAGCTGCTTCGCGTGTTCGCCCTCGATCATGTAGACGGCCAGCGTCCAGGGTGCGCCCGCAAAGCCGATCAGCGGCACCTCGTCGTGCAGTTCGCGCCGCAGGTTCTTCAGCGCGTCGAACAGCCAGCGCCAGTCGGAGCCGGGGTCGGGCGTGCGCAGCTTGTCGATCGCGGCCGAGTCGCGGATCGGCGACGAGAGTTTTGGTCCGGGCACGAACTCCAGCGTCTGGCCCATCGCCTCGGGGATGAACAGGATGTCGGAGAACACGATCACCGCGTCCGGCTTGAACCGCCGGTACGGCTGCATCGAGATCTCGACCGCCAGGTCCGGCGTCTTGCACATCGTCAGGAACTCGTGCCGTTCGCGCACGGCCCGGTATTCGGGCAGGTAGCGCCCGGCCTGGCGCATCAACCAGACGGGTCGGCGATGGGCGGGCCGACGGAACGCGGTGTCGATGAGGAGGTGCGGGCGTGTGTCCATCAGTGCGAGGTCGTGCGGGCGAGTGCGAGTGTGAGTGTGCGAGGAGTTTGCTGATTGATTCCGGTCAAGCCCACGGGCTGCTGCCCGTGGGTCGCGCGACGGGTGCGACAACCGCTCGACCCTGCTCGCGCGATCCGTTTGCGCTCACAACCCGGAGCACGCGACGGACTGTGCGGTCGTTTGTCGAGCACGGTTACCCGGGGGCCGCAGCCCCCGGGCTTGAAGGTGCGGCGGGGTGAATCGTGCGCGTCGCGCGCGAGTCACTCCTCTTCACCGAAGTCGATATCGAGCTCGTCCTGGATGTGATACTCGACCGTCACCGTCTTGCGATCCCCCAGCGCACCCTTCAGCAGGGCGATCACGGTCTTCGGCACGCCCTTGCGCTGCAGGTACCCGATCGTATCCGCGTCAATCGTGTAGCTCTCGCTGCCGCCACCGTCCGACATGAGGTCAATCAACTGGTCGAGTTGATCCTCCGTCACGGTGCCGAGCATCTCGCCGGTCTGGCCGTTGAACAGCTCGATCATGGATGAACGCCTCCTCCTCAGGTAGCAGCACTGGTGTTGAAGTCGAATCGGCATGAAAGATCGAGCACCGGCGCCGAATGCGTGATCGCGCCGATCGAGATGCGATCGACACCCGCCTCGGCCGCGGCCCGCACGGTCGCCAGCGTGATGCCGCCGGAGGCCTCGAGCTCCACGCGCTTGCCACTCGCCGCGGCGTGCGCATCGCGCAGCTTCACCGCGGCGCGCAACTCGTCGGTCGAGAACTCATCCAGCAGGATCATGTCGGCACCCGCCGCGAGCCCCTGCTCCACCTGCTCCAGCGTCTCGGCCTCGGTGCCGATGAACACGCCCCGGCCAGCCGTCCCGGTGCGCGCGCGTTGCACCGCCTCGAACACCGTTACCCCGGCCGCGGCCAGGTGGTTCTCCTTGATCAGCACCTGATCGTAGAGCCCGATGCGGTGATTCTGCGCGCCACCCGCGGCTGCCGCGTACTTCTCGAGCAGGCGCAGGCCCGGCGTGGTCTTGCGCGTGTCGCAGATGCGCACGCCAACCGGCGAGGCGCCGGCCACGGCATCGACGAATCGGCGCGCCAGCGTGGCAATGCCGGAGAGTCGCCCGAGAAAGTTGAGCGCCGTGCGTTCGGCCGTGAGCAGGGCTCCGCCGGGGCCGGTCGCAACGTAGACCAGATCGCCGGGTGCAACGGTCGCTCCGTCGCTCACCTTTGCCTCGAACGTGATGGCCGGGTCGACCGCCTTGCAGGCCAGCTCGGCCAGCAGCAGCCCGGCGATCACGCCCGGCGCTTTGGCGATGATCCGCGCGGTGGCGGGTCGTGCCGCGGCGTCGCCCAGCACGGTTCGCACGGTGACGTCGCCGCCGCCGATGTCTTCTGCGAGTGCCGTTTGCACCAGTTCGCGGAGTCGCAACGGGTCGAGCGCGCCGGTGATGGGAATGCTGGTCATGTGGGCCGCGGCGCAGGCAGGCGGCGGGTGCGGAAGCGACAGTCAGGATGCGGAGCCGCCGTTGGGTGGAGTATGGCGCACCGCCCGCGGCCGGTCAATCTGCGGACGGTTGCTTGTAGTAGACGCTCGCTCGGTGGTCCCACGCTCTCACGAGCCTGTCCGGGAGTTCCGATTCCAGGCGAGCCGGGGTGTACGCCCCTATGGCGCTAGAACAAGAGCCGCGAGGGCAAGCGAGTCGGGCCCCGTTTGGGGTCACGCCTGCAAGCCCACCGTTTGAACGCTTGCAAGCGCGTTCACGAAACCTCCGACGGTTGATCCGTAGACCCGGGGCCCTCGGGGCCCGACTCGCTTGCGCTCGCGGCTCTTGTTTAGCGCCATAGGGGCTTACACCCCCGGCTCGCCTGGAATCGGAGTTCCCGGACACGGTCGCGGCCCGGACCGGATTGTGGTGCAATGGTCGCGCCCGCTCGTCGCCACGTCATCCATGACCGCTGTCGCCGCCACTGCCACCGCCACCGCGGCGAAGCCGCTCGTCGAGGTCGTCGATCTGCAGATGCACTTCCCGCATCGCGTCGGCATCTTCTCGCAGCGCGAGCTCTACCGCCTGCGGGCCGTGGACGGCATTTCGTTCCACATCGCGCGCGGCGAGACGCTCGGCCTCGTCGGCGAATCGGGCTGCGGCAAGACCACGGCCGGGCGCGCGATCCTGCAGCTCTACACGCCCACGGCCGGCCAGGTGCGCTACGACGGCACCGACCTCGTCGCGATGCGCCGCGACCGGCCGCGCGAGTTCCATCGCATGCGGCAGAAGATGCAGATGATCTTCCAGGATCCGTACGCATCGCTCGACCCGCGCATGACCGTCGGCAACATCATCGGCGAGCCGATCCGCACGCATCGCCTGGCGGCCAACCGGCGCGACGAGATGAGCCGCGTGCAGGCCGTGATGGAAACCGTCGGACTCAATCCGCAGTACGTGCGCCGCTACCCGCACGAGTTCTCCGGCGGCCAGCGCCAGCGCATCGGCATCGCGCGCGCGCTCGCCAGCCAGCCGCAGTTCATTGTGTGCGACGAGCCGATCTCGGCGCTCGACGTCTCGATCCAGGCGCAGATCATCAACCTGCTGCAGGACCTGCAGGCGCAGCTCGGCCTGACGATGCTGTTCATCGCGCATGACCTCTCGGCTGTGCATCACGTGTCGGATCGCATCGCCGTGATGTACCTCGGCCACATCGTCGAGATCGGCCCGGGCGACACGGTTACGCGCGCGCCGCAGCACCCGTACACCGAGGCGCTGATTTCGGCGGTGCCCGTGCCCGACCCCGCGGTGGAAGCCGGGCGCCGGCAACTGGTGCTCGAAGGTGATCTGCCGTCGCCGGCCAATCCGCCGAGTGGTTGCCCGTTTGTCACGCGCTGCCCGCAGGCGTGGGAGCGCTGTCGCGCCGAGCGGCCGGTGCTGCAGGCGGCGAAGGGCAGCGACAGCAATGGTGGCGCGCCGGGTCACGAGGTGGCCTGCCATCTGATCGACGAGCCGGACCGTCGCCGGACATGAGAGCGCACCGCGAGCGGGCCATTCCGGTTATTCTGGTGTGAACCTGTCATGCGCCGGGCCACTCTACAGAGGCTGACCCCAACGCCGACGGCATGCCCGTAATCGGAGACACCCGATGAAGCCCGGACCGAACGACAAGACCCGGCGTGCGCCGCGAAGGCTGGCCGCGCTGGTCCTCGCGCTGCTGGCGGCGTCACTCAGCACCGGCTGCAGCCTCGGCATCGCGCTGGCAATCATCGAACTGGCTGGCAAGGACGGCGGCACCACGGTCGACGACAACGTCGCGCCGTCGGTGACGATCAGTACGGTGATGCGCACCAAGGGCCTGGTCGGCATTCCGGTGACGGTCTTCGACGCCAACAACGATGACGTCACGCTGACCGGCACGTACGACATCGGCGGCGGGCCGCAACTCGCCACGCTGATCGGGTCCAGTGTAGTCACGGGCAGCGGAGCCGGCACCCCGGCCCTGATGACGTGGGATGCGCCGACCGACCTCGGCGGCACCGCGTACGTCGGCTCGGTGGCGTTCTCGTTTGCGGGCAACGACAGCAAGACCAACGGCCCCGCTTCGACGGTCGCGATCTTCGAATTCGGCAACGACAGCCCGACCCTCAACAGTGTGACGGTCGACACCGACCCGCTCGGCCGCGTCGGCGACATCGCGGCGGTGCGCTTCCAGGTCAGCGACAGTTCGTCGGACGACGTCTCGGTGACCTCGTTCGAGTACTCGCTGCTCGGCGACTTCAGCGACGCCGTCGTCGTGCCGCTGACCACCGGCCAGGGCGGCAACTTCCCGGTCGGCACGCTCAGCGGCCTCTCCACGACGCTGGCGCTGATCGAATACAGCTTTGCGTGGGACGTCGCCTCGGCGCTCGAGACCAACCAGGCAGGCGCCCGCATCCGCGTGCAGTTGCAGGACGAGTTCGGCGACACGTCCACGGTCGTGCAGTCGCCGTCGTTCTTCCTGCACACCGGTGGCGATCCGCCGTCGGCGTTCCTGATCGACATCAAGGAGCCGGACATCGACGGCGAGCGCTGCGGCACGATCCTGATCGTGTACGAGCTGTTCGACAACGACGGCCAGCCCGCCGACGTGCGCATCGAGTTCTCGACGGACAACAAGCAGACGTGGACGCTGTGCACCGAGTACCCCTCACTGCTCAGCGAGGGCCGCTACGAACTGGCCGCGAATGACGACGGCGTGGTGCACTGGTTTGTGTGGGACGCGCCGGTCGACCTGGTGCAGCACCCGACCGTGCACCTGCGCGTCACGGCGGCCGACATCAGCGGCGTCGGCCAGCCCAACGAGACGCAGTTCCCGCTCAAGATCGGCCTGTCGGAGTTCAACCCGGCCGACGTGTTCTTCACCGGCGGCTCGACGTTCGGCGGCGCGGTGGGCGACGTGAGCGGCAACTCGCTGCTCGACTTCGTGGTGACCAACAGCCAGAGCAACGACGTCACCGTGTTGCTGCAGCAGTACGACCACCGCTTCGTCGAGAACGGCCCGTTCTCCACCGACGGCATCGGCCCGCGCTCGCCGCAGCTGGTGGACGTCACCGGCGACACCCTCAAGGACATCGTGCTGGTCAACAGCAGCTCGAACCAGATCTCGGTGCTCGAGGGCGACGGCGCCGGCGACTTCCCGAACACGCCGATCCTCTCGAACACCGGCGGCGTGGCCGGATCGGCCGGGTCGGAGTGCGCGCTGCAGAACTTCACGGCTGATGCATTCCCGGACATCGCCGTCACCAACGCGACCAGCAACAACGTGACGGTGCTGACCAACGACGGCGCCGGCAACTTCACGCTGGCGGCCACGCTGACCGACGGCACCGAGCCGCGCTCGGTGACCACAGCGCGCTTCGACGCCGGCGCGACGTTCGACCTCGCCGTCGCCAATCGCAGCAGCGACGACGTGTCGATCTTCCTCGGCAACGGCGACGGCACGTTCGGCAGCGCGATCAACGTCAAGGTCGGCTTGCACCCGATCTGCGTCCGCGCGGTGCACCTCAACCCGGACATCGACGCGATCATGGATCTCGCGGTGACCTGCAACGGCGACAACTCGCTGTGGCTGCTGTTCGGCGACGGCGCCGGCGGGTTCACCACCACCAACCTCCCGCTGGCCGGCGGGCCGTCGTCGGTGTCGGTTGCCGACCACGACGGAGACGGCAAGAACGACCTGTTCGTGACGCTGCGCCAGGCCAACCGCGTGGCAATCCTGATCGGCAACGGCACCGGCGGCTTCGCGCTGCACACCGTGTACGACACCGAGCCGCTGCCCGGCTTCATCGCCACCGTCGACTTCGACCAGGACGGGCACACCGACATCCTGATGACACACCAGAGCACCGGCGTTACGGCCAGCGTGCTGCTCAGCCGCGACACGCCGTCGCTGACCTTTGCCTCCAGCGACTTCTACTCGACCGGCCTGTACCCCGAGACCGTGCGCACCGCTGACCTCGACATGGACGGCAAGCTCGACCTGGTTGTCGTCAACGGTGGCGGCGACAGCGAGACCGTGCTGCCCGGCGTCGGCGACGGCACGTTCGAGTTCGGGTTCGACTACGGCACCAGCACCAGCCCCACCGAC
>JBFWQT010000304.1:0-8663 GCA_050249295.1 Planctomycetota bacterium | reverse complement strand
CCAGCGAGGCGCACGACGCGGCAACCGAAGGGCTGTTGTCCGAGCGGATCGTGATCCACGAAAAGACCGCGTGGATGCTGCGCGCGATCGTCGGGAAGTGAAGGTGCGCTACGACGGCAGCCCGGGCTCGTGCGGGCGCTCTGTCGTGCCGGCGGCCGCGCTCACTGCGCGTGCCACCAACGGCGCGACGGCCCGATCAAATGCGTCGGGCAGGATGTGCAGCCGGTCGGGAGCCGGCACCGCATCGGCCAGCGCCAGCACAGCGGCAATGGTCATTGCGGGGGTGATGCGTGTGGCGCGCGCATCCAGTGCGCCGCGGAAGATGCCGGGGAACGCCAGCACGTTGTTCACCTGATTGGGCCAGTCGCTGCGACCGGTTCCGACAATCGCGGCGCCGCCGGCGGTGGCCTCGTCGGGCGCTATCTCGGGTTCCGGATTCGCCAGCGCCAGCACCACCGGGTCGGCCGCCATGCGGCGCACGTCATCCGCGGTGATCAGCCGCGGACCGGACACGCCGATGAACACGTCCGCACCGGTCATGGCGTCGCCCAGTGTGCCGGTGCGATGCGAGCGGTTGGTGAACTCCAGCAAGCTGCGCTTCTCGTCCGTGAGATCCGCACGGTCGGCCGAAAGGATGCCGTGACGATCACACACCAGCAACTCGGCGACCGGCTGCAGGCGCCCGGCCACGTCGCGTCCATCGGCGCCGGTCAGCAACCGTGCGGCCGCGCTGCCAGCGGCGCCAGCGCCGGCGATCACCACGCGCAGGTCACCCATCTGCCGGCCCAGCACACGCGCGGCGTTGAACACGGCGGCGGCAATGACGATCGCCGTTCCGTGCTGGTCGTCGTGGAACACCGGAATCCCGAGGTCCTGCAGTCGGCGCTCGATCTCGAAGCAGCGCGGCGACGCGATGTCCTCGAGGTTGATGCCCCCGAACACCGGCGCGATCCGGCGTACGGTCTCGATGATCGCCTCGGTGTCCTGCGTGTCCAGGCAGATCGGGAAGGCGTCGATGTCGGCCCACGTCTTGAACAGCACCGCCTTGCCTTCCATCACCGGCAGCGCGGCCAACGGTCCGATGTTGCCCAGTCCGAGTACGCGCGACCCGTCGGTGACGATCGCCACCGTGTTGCGCTTGATCGTCAGCTCGTACGCCTGCGCCGGATCGCGGGCGATCTCGCGGCACGCCTCCGCCACGCCTGGCGTGTACATCAGCGTGAGCTGTTCGCGCGTCAACACCGGGGATCGCGGTGTGATGCCCAGCTTGCCGTGGATCAGGCGGTGCAGTTCGAGTGAGCGGGAGTAGACGTTGTCCATCAGGGGAACTTCCTGCGCTGCAGCCCGGAGTTGCGGCCATCATGCCACGCAGGGAGTCATTCAGACGCGCCGCGATCTGACTGCAGCCGGACGCAGATCGCACGGGAGTCCGCCCGGAGGAGTACGCGGGAGTACGCGCACCATCTCTCGGACGGGCGGACTGGCAGATCCGGGTTCAGTGTCACCGACACGGCCGACGCCGGGCGCCGCTTGCAGATGACGCTCGCGTGGGACGTCACCAACGGCATTGCCCGCCGGTGCTGTGCCTGAAACTGATCGTCCCCGTCGACCGCGAAGGCCGACGGGGACTGGATCGGGGTGAGTGGATTTGAACCACCGGCCTCTACGTCCCGAACGTAGCGCTCTAACCAGGCTGAGCTACACCCCGTGGGGAAGGACGAGGAGGCTATCATCGGCTCACGCAGAGTCAAGCCCGCACGATCGCACGGCCAGGCACGACGCCGCCGCCGCCAGGAGCCTCCCGTCAGCACACTAATACGGAAACCGCTGACCCGCCGCGGCCCGGTATCGCCGGTATCGCCGGTCGTGTCCCACGCTCGCGTTTGACACTCCCGACGCGAGAAGATCACATCACGCCCGGACCCGGTATCGCATCACCAACGCGCAGCTGATCGCCATGAGCAAGACGCCCGGTATCTGCATTCTGGCCGCGGGCAAGGGCACGCGGATGAAGTCGTCGCTGCCCAAGGTGCTGCAGCCGGTCGCTGGCGGGCCGCTGATCGAATACGTGCTGGAGGCGGTGGGCGGGCTGGCCGGCAGTGCGACGGCGCCGGTGGTGCTCGTGGTCGGGCATCAGCACGAACTCGTGCAGCGCAGCGTCACCGACATACTGATCGGCGCGCCCGCCGGTTCGCCGCTCGCGCAGCTCAAGCCGCAGTTCGTGGTGCAGGAGCCGCAGCTCGGCACCGGCCACGCCGTGCAGATCGCGGCCAGCGCGTTCCAGCAGCTGGCCAACGACGGCGGCGAGCTGTTCGTGCTGCTCGGCGATGTGCCGCTGATCACCACGGCCACGCTCGACCGGCTGCTGGCCCACCATCGCGAGATGTTCGCCGCGGCCACGATGCTGACCATGGAAGTGCCCGACCCCACCGGCTACGGCCGCGTGCTGCGCGACGGCCAGGGCATGGTTGAAGGCGTCGTCGAACACAAGGACGCCAGCGACGGCCAGCGGCGCATCCGCGAGGTCAACACCGGCATCTTCGTGTTCAACGCGCGGGCCCTGCTCGAGGCGTTACCCGCGCTGAGCTCCGAGAACGCATCCGGCGAGTTCTACCTGCCCGACGTGATTCCGGTGTTGCTGCGCGCCGGCCGCAAGTGCGCCGCGCTGATGGCGGCCGATCCGATGGAGGTGCAGGGCGTCAACTCGTTCCGGCAGCTGGCCGTGGTCGATCGCGCGATCCGCGATCGCATCATCGGCAAGCTGATGGACAGCGGCGTCTACATCATGGACCCGGCCACGACGTGGATCGACAAGGGTGTCGAGATCGGGCCGGACACGACGATCCTGCCGCACGTGGTGATCCGCCGCGGCGTGAAGATCGGCAGCCACTGCGAGGTCGGGCCGTTCGCGCACCTGCGCGTGGGCACGCTGCTGCACGACACCGCCGAGATCGGCAACTTCGTGGAGGCGAAGAAGGCCGAGATCGGGCCGCACACGAAGGCGAAGCACCTCACCTACCTCGGCGACGTGACGATCGGCGAGAACACGAACGTGGGCGCCGGCACGATCATCTGCAACTACGACGGCCAGAAGAAGCACCACACCGTGATCGGCAGCCACTGCTTCATCGGCAGCGGCAGCATGATTGTCGCGCCGCGCACGATCGCCGACCGTGGCCGGACCGGGGCCGGTTCGGTGGTGACCAAGGATGTGGCCGAGGGTGTGACGGTAGCGGGCATCGGTACGGCGGCGAAGCCACTGCGCGGCAAGTTCAAGTCGTAGGGATGAGTTGCCCCACCGCGGACTGATGTCCCCGGCTCGCAGCAGGAAGCATGTTCAACACAGAGACCACAGAGACCACCGAGAAGAGGAATAGAGGCGCGTCTCACTACTCCGCTTCTTGTCTGTGTCTCTGTGCTCTCTGTGTTGAATCTCCTGTTACGTCGTCAGCACACGAAGTCCCGCACAGGTCCAACGCCTGACCGTGGGTCACCCCTCCGGGGACTGACGTCCCCGGCTCGCCTGGTGGATTGCGCCGGCTGCTACGCGCTCACCTCGGCCAGCAGGCGATGGAAGTGATGCACGTTCTGCTCGCGCGTCGGCGAGTAGCGCCCGCGCTGATACAGCGAACTGCGCACGCCGATCTGCACCGACTCCACGACCTCCTCGTCCTCGCGCTCGACGCGGTCGAGCCCGGCTCCCGCGCCGACGTCCAGCTTGCGCTCGTCGTGTACGTACGTGAGGAACGACACGCGTGTGCGATCCGCCGCGATCGGACGGACGACGTTGATGCTCAGGCCCCACGGGTAGAAGTTGAGCATCAGGTTCGGCCACATCCAGAAGTACCAGGCGGCCACCGGCTGACCGCCGGCATCGGGCCAGCCATCGGGCACCGCGAACGAATGCTCGCCGCCGCGTGTGACGCCGAGCTGCAGGTTGCACCAGCGGAACAGCTGGCTGCGGTAGCTGCCGTAGTCCAGCGCCTGGTTCAGCGCGGCGTGCACGAACGGAATGTGGAACCCTTCCAGGTAGTTGTCGCAGTACAGCGCCCAGTTGGCGTTCACCAGGTAGTCGCGCGACCGGCCCGCGTCGAAGCGGTACTCATCGAACGGCAGCCAGCCCACGCGCTGTTGCACCGGGCCGATCCACTCGTCGAATGGCATGGCCGGGTCGAGCGACGCGAACAGGAACCCGGCCCACTCGCGCAGCTGCACCTTCGGCAGGTTGTCGCGTTCAGACGGGAAGTCGGCCGCCTGCCCGAACTCCGGCATGCTCTGGAAGCGGCCATCCAGGCCGAACTTGCGGCCGTGGTAGCGGCAGCGCAGCGTCGGCGTCACGCACGGCCCCTCGACAACCAGCGTGCCGCGGTGGGTGCAGACGTTGGACATGCAGTGGATCTGGTCGGCCGCGTCGCGCGTGAGCAGCAGCGGTTCGTCGATGCAGCCGTCGAGCAGCACGAACGGATGACACTGCTGCGGCACCTTGACCAGATCCTTGTGGCCGACGAGCTGCCAGCTGCGCGCGAAGATCTGCCGCCGGCTCCATTGCCAGTACGCGGGGTCGCCGTAGACCCCGGCGGGCAGCGTGCTGGCGCGGGTGATGTCCGGTTCGATGTCGAAGCGCAGCGGGCACGGTGAAGGATGCGAAAGATGCGGAGTCGGCATGTCGTCCGGCAGGTGCGGGTCGGCGTTCGGTTGCGCGATTCAACGTCCGCCGAACTGCTGCGTCCAGCGGATGCCCTTGGGATCGGCGCCAACGCCCATGCCGCGGTGGCGCGCGCCGAGCATGTTGCGATGGTGGTCGGCCGACTCGAACCAGCACCAGAACGCCTCGACCGGGCCGAGGCCCTCGTCGCCGCCGCTGCGCGCGATGTTCTCCGATACGCCGCCGGCGTACCCGGCCGCGCGCGCGCGCTGCTGTGGACCGGAGCCGTTGGGCTCGCCGGGGATGTCGTGCGCGAACTTGCCGGTCTGCGCCATGTACTCCGAGTGGCCGCGGCACGAGCGGCACAGCTGCGCGTTGAGGCGCAGCGGATTGAGGCCCATCATCACGCGGTAGCGATTGAGGTACTCGACGTGCTCGCGCTCGACGTCGGTCGCCGTCGTGACCTTCGCGTTCTCCTTGTTCATTTCCAGCAGCGACTGGTAGCGCGACGTCTCGCCCGAGTCGGGGCTGTGCGTGCCAGGGAACAGCTTCTCGTCGAGCGTGCCCTGGAATTCCTTCTCCAGCGCGTCGACTTCTTCCGGGCCGCCGGCCGAACCGGGCGAAATCTCGTTGGCCACGCGCAGCAGCGTGCGGATGCGGTCGAGACGACTGCCGCCGGCCGACATCGCATCGGCCGCCTGCGCCGGGTGCTCCCAGATCAGCATGATCTGGTCGACCATCTCCTTCACCTTCTTCTGCGCCGGCTTGTCGTACTCGGGATACTTGCGCGGATCGCGGATCGTCTCGAGCGCGTCCTTGCGCAACTGGTCGAGCCGGGCCTGCAGGCCGCGCAGCGTTCCGCTGAGGTCCATGCCGACGCGCCTGAACGCCGCCTTCGCTTCCTCGGCCTGCTGCACCAGCAGCTTCGCCGCGTTCTGTCGCGTCTCCTCGTTGAACGCCTGCAGCTCCTTCACCAGGCCGTTCAGCTGCGACTCGCTGAGCCGGCCGTTCGCCACCTTCTCCATCGCGGCGTCGACCTTCGCGGCCACCTCGTAGGCTTCCTTCTGGTCGGGCGTGATGAACAGCCCGCGGCCGCCCTGCGTGATCGCAATGAAGCCGCCGTCCGGGACGGGCACGCCCTTCATCTTCGCGAGGTAGCTGTCCACGTCGGCCTTGACGCTGGCGTCCTTGCGCAACATCTCGAACAGCACCGCCTCGGCCTCGCGCTTCAGGCCGTTGCGATTGCAGAACACCGCGATGCCCCACTGGTCGGCCGACGTCTGCCGGCGCAGATCCTGGTACGCGGCCAGCATGTCCTCGGGCTTGATGCGATCCCACGGGATGCTCTGCTCGATGCCCTTGAGCAGCACCCGCACGCTCTTGCTGCTCGCGCCCGACACCGGCCGCTGCTCGTCGGCAAACACGATCGTGCGATCGACGAGCCCTTCGCGATCGTTGGCGGCGTCCACGTAGCGCTGCTGGAGCGCGGCCAGCAAGGCCTCTTCGTCCGGGTCGGCGGCAGACAGGGCCGGCGCGACCGCCAGCATCAGGATCGTCCAGGCGGCGGCAACAGCGGCGACACGTCGGGTCACGTGGTCAAGCATTGGGATCTCATCCAACTGGGTGTGGACGGCCGGGGTAGACCTGCACACGGCGGAGAGGGCGCGAGGGGATATCGATGATAACCAGCGGAGGGAGAGAGGCCCGCAAGAGATGTCCGGGGAGGGCCTCCGGAGTGGATACGCACGGCCGGGTTGCCGGTTCGCCCGGTTCGCCCGGTTCGCCGTTTACCAGCTGTGCGTCGCGGCAATCATGAAGCCGACGCTGAACGTCGCGGGCCAGCCACTCGCGTTGTCGCCGAACTGCGACCACGGCCGACTGCCGTTGCCGCTGATGTTCGTCTCCAGCGGGTTGAACGAGATCGTGCCGCCGACGTCGAACGTGACCGGCCCGAAGCGGAAGCCGACGCCGCCGCCGAGCAGCCAGTCGGGCGCGACCGACAGGTCGATCGTGGTGCCCACGCGGAGGATCAGATCGAAGTGCTCGGCCTTCGCGTCGTAGCCGACCTCGCCGGGCGCCGGCCGGCCGATGCTGAACGGATTGAAGACGAGGCCCGCCGCAAACTCGCGCGACGACACGCCGGGCAGGCCGACGCGGCCGATCTCGTTCAGGTCGATGTCGCTGGTGATCATCAGCACCTGCGGCACGATCATGCCGGTGACGCCGAACCGCACGTGCAACGGCGTCTGGAACTGGTTGCCGTCCACAAAGTTGAACGTCGGCCGCAGGATGTTGCGCGCGACCAGCGAGACGCGGATCCGGCGGTCGGCGAATGCGGCCGTGATGCCGAGGTCCATCGTGAAGTTGAACTCGGTGTTGGTGCCCTGGCCGGTGCGGAACAGCACCACGTCGCGCCAGAAGCGCAGCACCTCGTCGATGCCGCCCTCGAGCGATTCGAAGCCGAGGTCGCGCACGTAGCTGCGGCCGATCAGCAGGCGACCGGTGAGGCCGGCCTGGAAGCGCACGTCGTGCTCCTCGACAAACGCATGCCCGTAGCTGACGCCGAACTCGCCGAGAGTGACCGCGCGCATGCGCACGGCCGAGTTCGTACCGTCGAACGGATTGGTGCCGGCCGCACCGAACACGCGCGTGCCGCCGGTGCTGGTCGTGAGGTCGACGATCGCCTGCTGCTGCACCGGCGAGTCGAGCGACAGGCCGGTCTCGGCCGCGTTGATCTCGAACATGTAGGCGAGCAGGTCGGCGCGGTTGTAGCCGTTGACCGTGACGCCGCTCACGCCGGCCGCGGCGAACCTGGCGGACAGCTGCTGCGCGCCGGTGGAGAGCACGAGCGCGCCGGGTGCGGGCAGGAACGGATAGAGCCCGCCGGGGCTGTAGTTGAGGTCAAGGCCGTCGGCCAGCGAGTTGCCGTCGCTGTCGGTGAAGCGCAGCCCGGCGAGATTGGCGTAGGGATACGCGAACGAGTGCACAGTGCCGCCGGCATGGAAGCCGAAGTTGCCGACGGTGAGGCCGATGCCGCCGAGGATGTCGCCGGTGAGGCCCTCGCCGGTCTCGGCCAGCGAGGCGACGTTGGCGATGGTGCAGAACGCGGCTGTCACATCGTTGGTGAGGTCGACGCCTTGCGGGCTGTTGGGCGCGGTGAGCCACGCGACGAGTGTCGGGTAGTTGCCGGCGTTGACCATCCAGTTGATGACCTGGCTGATCGCGTCGCCGCGCTGGGCCGCGTCGCCGAAGTTGCCGAACTCGATGGTGATGCCCATGCCGCCGTTGACCAGCGTGTCGCCGGCGTTGCTGCGGCCGTAGATGTCCATCAGCGCGGCGTCGGGATCGGCGAGGCTCGCCGGATTGGTGCGGAACCCGAGGCTGCCGCCGGTGGATGACACGCCCGCGCCGCCCGCGCCAAGCGTCTCGGGGCCGTACGGAATCCAGTCTTCAGCCACGGCAGGCGTGGCGGCCACACGCGCGAGGACAGCAAAGACCAGCACGACGAAGGCCGTCGGCCAGGTCGGGCCGGTCGGGTACGAGAGACGGTAGGTCATGAAGCAGCGCGTGGTGCGGATTCCCGCGGGGCAACAGTTCAGCGTACCCGACTGGCCGGAGTTCAGATGCCCTCGTTTTGTGCTGCCGCGGCCGTTTGTCGACCGGTGGCGAGCTGCGAAAGAGCCGCGACCGACCGGGAGCGGGGAAATCGATGAAGGCTGGCAACGTCGCGCGCTTCGCCGTTGCCCTCGCCGACGCCCGCATGCGTGCATTGCAAACCACAAAGGCACGAAGGGCACGAAGGACCACGAAGGAGCGTTCGAGCCCGCGCTACCGCGTCTCTGTGCGGTGGATCGGTTTCGTATCGAGAAGCAGATTCACCACGGAGGACACGGAGGACACGGAGAAGGAAGCGAGGGCTCGACGCTCCTTCGTGGTCCTTCGTGTCCTTCGTGCCTTCGTGGTTGAACATTTTTGTCTTCGTTGCATCCGCGCTGCGCCCCTCGCGATAGCCCGGTTG
>JBFWQT010000303.1:0-8677 GCA_050249295.1 Planctomycetota bacterium | reverse complement strand
AGACTCCGGGGGTTTACACCCCCGGCTCGCCCGGAGGGCTCCACCGTGACGCCTGGTTCCGGGTCCACAATTTTCCCCGCTCCCTTTCGGTCGCGGCTCTTGCCGGAATCAATCCACAGACTCCACAGACTCGCCAGCTCACGCACTCGCCACCGATGAGCACGCAGTTCGCCACCATCGCCACCATCGACGCGCCGATGACGCTGCGCAACCGCGCCACGCTCGGCCCGGTGCAACTGGCCTACGAGACGTGGGGCACGCTCGCACCCGGCCGCAACAACGCGGTGCTGGTCTTCCATGCACTCACCGGCAGCCATCACGCGGCCGGGCACGACCCGCACGGGCCGGGCAGCGCCGACGCGCCGTGGCCGTGGTGGACCGAGGAGTATCACACCGGCTGGTGGGACGATTTCATCGGCCCCGGCAAGGCGATCGACACCGACCACTGGTTCGTGATCTGCGCCAACTACCTTGGCGGATGCTACGGCTCGACCGGCCCGAACAGCCTCCACCCCGACGGCACGCCGTGGGGCAGCCGGTTCCCGTGGGTGACGGTCTCCGACGTGGTCGACAGCCAGGTCGCGCTGCTCGACCAGCTCGGCATCCAGCGCCTGCGCGCGGCCATCGGCGGCTCGGTCGGCGGCTTCTGCGCGGCCGACCTCGCGTTGCGCTACCCGCACCGCGTCGAGGTTGTGATCCCCGTCGCCAGCGGCCTCAGCGCCACGCCGCTCTCGCGCGCGCACAACATCGAGCAGATCGCCGCGATCGAGTTCGACCCCGACTTCCGCGGCGGCGACTACTACGCCGGCAACCCGCCGACGCGCGGCCTGCTGCTGGCCCGCATGATCGGGCACAAATCGTTCGTCTCGCTAGGCAAGATGAAGGGCCGTGCGCGCGCGCAGGTGCACCCCGCGCCCGAGCTCGCCAGCTACAAGCTGCAGGACCCGTCCGAGAGCTACCTGTTCCATCAGGCGCGCAAATTCGTGCCGCGCTTCGACGCGAACTCGTACCTGCGGATCATGCACATGTGGCAGGCCTTCGACCTCGCGCGCCAGGAGGGCGGCGGCGACGCGGTGGCCGCGCTGCGTGGCGTGCCGCACCAGCGCTGGCTGCTGTTCAGCATCGACTCCGACGAGTGCTTCCCGCGCGAGGAGCAGGCCGCGATGAATGCCGCGCTGGAGGCGGCCGGCGTGCCGGTGCTGTGGATCACCGTGCATTCCGACAAGGGCCACGATTCATTCCTGCTGGATGCGCCGCTGTACGCGCCACACTACCGCAAGGCGCTGGAGCGCGGTTGAGCGATGGTCATCACCCCGCTGCTGCACACCCGTCGTCCGATCGCACTGCTCGCGATCGTGGCCATCATCTGCGCCGCCGTCGGCTGGCTCGGCATGCAACCGGCCGCGCCGCCCGATCCGCCGGCCGTGCTCGAGGCCGAGGACCACGACGGCCAGCCGTTGATCCGCCTCGGTGAGCCCGGCGAGTGGGACGAGTCGATCCGCGAGATCGGCAACGTGATCGAAGACGCCAGCGACCCGCGGCCCGACCACCGCTTCAAGGCCTTCTACAGCGGCTACTGCGGGCCGTACCGCAACACCAACGTGTTCATCGGCTACGCGCACTCGGCCGACGGCCGCGAGTGGATCAAGGGCCCGCGCGCGCACAACCACCCGGCCGAAGACCCCTACGTCGTGCAGCACAACGGCCGCTGGTTCATGTTCTACGAGAACAAGGCCGACGTGCCGTTCCGCAACATCCACCTCGCGGTGTCGGACGACGCCTGCGAGACGTGGCAACTCGCCGGGCACAACCCCGTGCTCGGCCCCGTGCGCGGCGGGCAGCCGACCGACTGGGAGGCCGACGATGTCTCGTCGCCGGTCGTGTGGATCGACGAGAACGACACGTGGCACATGCTCTACGAGGGCCGCGGCGGCAGTCTTTATGGTCGCATCGGTCACGCCGTGTCGGCCGATGGCCTGACCTGGGTGCGCACCGCGCGTGCGCCGGTATTCGGCCCCGGCGAGCCCGGCGAGTGGGACGACGCCAACGTGGTGCCCGACGACGTGATCATCGTCGGCGACGTGTTGTTCCTGCTCTACCACGGCTGCAACAACGAGGCTGGCGCGCCGTTCGAGGTGGGTGCCGCGACCACGCGCGATCTGCGCCACTGGGTGCGCTGCGGCTGCAACCCGATCGCCACCTGGACCGACACCGCGATGCTGCTGCCGTCGTCGGAGCCGTCGCTGATCCTGCTCGGTCGCGGTGGCATCACGCGGTTCGGCATCACGACGGGGCCTGATCGACGCCGTTGATGCGGGCGTCGCGCGCCGCGCGCCGCTTGACACATGCCGGGGCCGAACCCAGAATCAGCCGACACTCGCTCGACATGTGCGCAAATTCCCATGATGCCACCTCGCCTGGATTCTGATCGGGACGACATGCCCGGTGAGGAGAACCGCGGCGGTGGCGGCGCGAACGACGAACCCCGCGAGCCCCACGAGCCCCACGGGCCCGGCGAACCCGACGACCTGCTGATGGGCGACAGCGACGACGACACGGCGGACGATGGCCCCGGCGAGAACGACAAGCGGCGCGACAAGCGGGTCAGCTACGATCTGCCGGTGTTCTTCTACGTCGCGACCGGCAAGCGTCGCCCGCGCGAAGTGGCCTACCAGAAGGGCTACACGCAGGACGTCTCGCGCAACGGCATCAAGTTGTTGATCGAACGGCCGACGCCGGAGCAGGGCATCTCGGTGGGCACCGAGCTCGAACTCGAGATCTACCTGCCGGCCGTGTTCCGGTCGAAGCCGTTGACCGGCCGTGGTGTGGTGGTGCGAGCCGAGCCCGACGACCACGACCCCGAGAACGTGCTGGCCGGCATCGACTTCGTGAACCTGGACGACAAGAGTCGCGAGGCGCTGAAGAAGGTGGCGCGCACATTGCGCAAGGTGACCGACGACATCCTCGGCACCGACGAGTAGCGGCGAGGTTGGTGGTGGTTGGAGACAGGTAAGAGCCGCGACCGAAAGGGAGCGGGGGCAATCGCGCGACGCGCGCGAGGTTGCGGACTCCGTGCTTTCCCCACCCCTTTCGAGGCTGTCCGCGAATTCCGATTCCGGGCGGACCCGCGGGGGGCGTTGCGACACGAATCCGCCGAACGGTGGTGGCCGCGCGTCGCGGTGTCTCTGCGTCCTCTGTGTCCAATCCTCTTCCTCTCTTCTGTATGTTGCGGTGTTTAGCCATCACCGAGCGGCGGATTCGTGATGAGGAGCCCACGGGGCCCGCTCGCTTGCGCTCGCGGCTCTTGTTCAAGGGCAAGGGCGAGGGCAAGGGCAAGGGCAAGGGCGCCGGCAAGGGCCTCACACCGAGCCGTCGCCCGCCACCGGGCAGTACACATCAATCCGCATCCCGAACGGATCATCCACACAACTGAACCGCATCGACTCGTACATCACCGTGTCCTGCGGCTTCATGCACGACGTGCAGCCCTCGGCCAGCAGCCGGTTGTAGAGCGCATCCACCTCGACCGGTCGACTGACCTGGATCGCGAACTCGGCATTGCGCGGGTTGGCGCCGGGCACCGGAGCCGACGACTCCGGGCGGGCCGGGAACACCGTCAGCCAGGTGCTGCCCATCCGCCACCCGGCCGGCTCGCGATTCTCGCGCTCTCCGAACATGCGCGTGTAGAAATCCAGGGCCGCGTCGTAGTCCTCGACGTAGCACGTAACGTAGTTGAGGCCGACAATGGTCCAGGTGGCGTCGCTCATGGGGGCGCTCCGGCGGGGGCAAGGGTGCAGTTGGAACGCACGTTGTGCACGGCATCCGCTCGCCGCGCAAGTTGGCCTGTTCGGCTCCCGTTCACGCTTGTTGACGGTCGGGTCAGCGCCTGCTAGCGTTCGCGCCGCGTCGGGCCAGCGAGGCCATATCCCCGGCCCTCCGCGTCTCGCCCGACCACATCGTGACATCCACTATCTGTGACCGAATTGCTCGCCGCGCCGCGAGTCGAGCCCCGGCAACCGACGCATTCCGAGGAGTGTCCGCCGTGCCAATGAACTGGCTGATCCGACTGCCGCGCCCCGTGTTCCGGCTGCTGGTGGCGATGCTGCTGGGAGTCGGGCTCTGCGCCGGCGCCACCACGACCGCCATGGCCGCTGACACCACCGCTGCCGCGGCGAGCACGAGCGTGCCGGCGCTGTGGTGGATCGCGCCGATCAGCGCGATCGTCGCGCTCATCGCCGCGTACCTGTTCTACCGCGGAATGGTCGCCTCCGACCCCGGCACGCCGGTGATGCAGGGCATCGCCAAGGACGTGCGCGACGGTGCGATGGCCTACCTCAAGCGGCAGTACAAGGTGCTGCTGGTGTTCTTCATTGTCATTGCCGCGATCCTCGCCGCGATGGCCTTCGTGCTCAAGGCGCAGCACCCGCTCGTGCCGGTCGGCTTCGTCACGGCCGGGTTCTTCAGCGGCCTGTGCGGCTTCCTCGGCATGTGGACCGCCACGCGCGCCAGCAATCGCACGGCCGCCGCGTGCAGCCGCGAGGCGGACGGCCTGAACGCCGGCCTGCGCGTCGCGTTCCGCTCGGGCGCCGTGATGGGCCTCGTGGTCGTCGGCTTCGCGCTGCTCGACATCTGCGTCTGGTTCCTGCTGCTCGAATACGGCGTGCTCGGCGCGTTCTCGCCCGAGGAAATCTCGGTGATCATGCTCTCGTTCGGCATGGGTGCCTCGGCCCAGGCGCTGTTCGCGCGCGTCGGCGGCGGCATCTACACCAAGGCCGCGGACGTCGGTGCCGACCTCGTGGGCAAGGTCGAAGCGGGCATCCCCGAGGACGACCCGCGCAACCCCGCGACCATCGCCGACAACGTCGGCGACAACGTCGGCGACGTGGCCGGCATGGGTGCCGACCTCTACGAGAGCTACTACGGCTCGATCCTCGCCTCGGCCGCGCTGGGCGCCTCCGCGGTGCCGTTCGTGCCCGACCTCGCGAAGAACCTCTACGCCAACCAGATCAACCTGATGGCGCTGCCCGCGATCCTCGCGGGTGCGGGCATCCTGCTCTCGCTGCTCGGCGTGTTCCTCGTGCGCACGAAGCCCGACGCGAAGTTCGGCGACCTGATGTCCGCGCTGCACCGTCCGCTGCTGATCGTCGGCCTGCTGTTCGCCGCCGCCACCTTCGGCCTCGTCTACGCGCTGCTCGGCCAGGCCTACCTCGGTGTGGCCGCGTCGGTGGTGGTGGGCCTGGTGGCCGGCATCTGGATCGGCAACCGCACCGAGCACTACACCTCGTACGACGCTGCGCCGACGCAGGGCGTCTCGCGCCAGGCCGAGTACGGCCCCGCGACCGTGATCATCGACGGCATCGCGACCGGCATGTGGAGCACGGCGTGGCCCGTCGTCACCATCGGCGTTGCCATCATCCTCGCCTACGGGTTCGCCGGTGGCTTCGTGCACCCGGTGCTCGGCCTCTACGGCATCGGCCTGGCCGCGGTCGGCATGCTCGCCACGCTCGGCTACACGCTGGCCACCGACGCCTACGGCCCGATCGCCGACAACGCCGGCGGCAACGCCGAGATGGCCGGGCTTCCGCCGCACACGCGCAACAACACGGACGCGCTCGACTCGCTTGGCAACACCACCGCCGCCACCGGCAAGGGCTTTGCCATCGGCTCGGCTGCGCTGACCGCCATGGCGCTGATCGCCGCGTACTTCGGCGTCGTGCGCACCAGTCTCGACCGTGTCGGCATGTCGATCGTCGAGCACACCGCCGAGGCCGAGGTACCCGCGGCGCTGGCGAAGGTGGGCCTCACGCGGCTGGCCAACGGCCAGCTGGCGCTGAACATCGGCGGCGACAGCGCCGACGAGATCGCGGCGTCGGTGCACGTGGTGCCGCTGGCCAACGCCACGTTCGAGAACTTCATGGACTTCTATCACATCAACCTGATGAACCCGGTGGTGCTGGTCTGCCTGTTCGTCGGGGCGATGCTCGCGTTCGCGTTCTGCGCGATCACGATGAAGGCTGTCGGTCGCGCGGCCGCGAGCATGGTGGCCGAGGTGCGCCGCCAGTTCCGCGAGATCCCCGGCATCATGCAGTACAAGCCGGGTGACGACTCGCCCGAGAACCTCGCGCGCCGGCCCCACTATGCCGACTGCGTGACGATTTCCACGCGCGGTGCGCAGGCCGAGATGGTGCTGCCGAGCGTGATGGCCGTCGTCGCGCCGGTGCTGGTCGGCATGATCTTCGGCGTGGCCGGCGTGGTCGGCCTGCTCGCGGGTGCGCTCTCCACCGGCTTCGTGCTGGCCGTGATGATGGCCAACGCCGGCGGCAGCTGGGACAACGCGAAGAAGTACATCGAGCAGCGCGGCAAGCTGACCATGGCCGAGCTGTGGTCGGACAAGGACGCCGACGTCGCGAAGGTGAAGGTGGCCGAGGAGAAGCTCGGCATCACCACCGACGAGGCCCGTCTGCGCGTCCGCTTCTCGCGTGGCAACCCGGCCCGCAAGCTCGAGAACGGCCTGACGGTGGCCGAGCTCTGGGCCGACCCGGCGAAGTTGCGCGAGGCCCTTCAGGCCCAGCCCGAGCTGTGGGACACGCGTCCGTGGATGATCGTGGACGGCAAGGGCAGTGCCGCGCACGCGGCCGGCGTGGTCGGCGACACGGTCGGCGACCCCTTCAAGGACACGTCGGGTCCGTCGCTGAACATCCTGATCAAGCTGATGGCGATGGTGTCGGTGGTGTTCGCGGGTCTGACGGCGGCCTACGGCTCGCAATTCCTGGAGCTGTGGCGCGGCCTGTTCATGGGCGGCTGATCGCCCGCGCGGCGCGAGCAACTCCGCTGCAGCTTGAAGCCCACGGGCTGCCGCCCGTGGGTCGGCGTTGCGATTGAGGGTGTTGAGGGTCCCGGCAAGAGCGCGCTCCCTTGCCCTTGCCCTTGCCCTTGCCCTTGCCCTTGCCCTTGCCCTTGCCCTTGCCCTTGCCCTTGCCCTTGCCCTTGCCCTTGCCCTTGCCCTTGCCCTTGCCCTTGCCCTTGCCCTTGCCCTTGCCCTTGTGAACAAGAGCCGTGAGCGCAAGCGAGCGGGCACCGCGGGCTCCTCGATCACGAAACAACCGTTCGGCGATGGCTGACCGCACCACGCAGCAGAGCAGCAAAGCGGAAGAGGATTGGACACAGAGGACGCGGAGGACACGGAGGGAACCCGAGACCCCTCCGGTATCCTCCGTGTCCTCTGCGCCCTCTGTGTCCAATCCTCTTCGTTGCAGCGCGACTCGCGGACACGCGCCACCCGATTGTAGAGTAACCAGTCTTGAACGGTTACCCACGGGCCGCAGCCCGTGGGCTTGAAGCCGCACCACCGCCGCACCGCACCGCATGTCGCTTCCACCGCGCGAACTGATCCGCAACCTCGACGCGTACCACGCACCCGAAGAGGGTCGTCTCGGACAGGCGCGACTCGACTTCTGCGAGTGGACCGGGCCACTGCACGCCACACTGCAGGCGGCACTCGCCAGCATCACGCCGGAACAGATCACTGCGTACCCGGAGTACGGCGCGTTCACGTCGCGACTGGCCGGGTACCTCGACACCAGCGCCGACTGCGTGCTGCCGACCAACGGCAGCGACGAGGCACTCAACCTGTGCGTGCAGGGCTGGGTCGACCCCGGCCAACGCATGGTCATCGTGCAGCCGACGTTCAGCATGATCCCCAACTACATGCGCATGCACGCGGCCGAGCCGGTGCCGGTGTCGCTCGTGCGCGTGAGCGGCGAGGACGGCGCGGCCGGCGGATGGGCGTTCAACCTGCCGGCGATCCGCGACGCGTTGCGCGAGCGCGGCGTGCGCGGCCTGATGGTGCCGAGCCCGAACAACCCGACCGGCTCGTGGTGCGACCCGCAGCTCTGGCTCGACATCGCGCGCGAGTTCCCCGATCGCCTGATCGTCATCGACGAAGCGTACGCCGAGTTCGCGCCGTCGCGCATCGGCTCGCGCGGCGTGGCACTGCCCAACCTGATTGTCACCGGCACATTCAGCAAGGCGCTGGGCCTGGCCGGCCTGCGCCTCGGCTGGGCCATGGCCAACCCGGCCGCGATCGGCACCTTGCGCAAGATCCGTTCGCCGTACAGCGTCAACGCGGTGGCCGTGCACCTCGCCACCGCGCTGCTCGACGCGCCGCAGTTGATCAGCGAGCAGGTCTCGGCGGTGCGTCGCGGCCTCGATGCGCTGGTCAGCGGGCTCGGCGAACTCGGCGTGCCGGTGTACCGCGGCAAGTCCAACGCGGTGTTGGCCGACTTTGGCGACGACGCGGCGCGCATCACGGAAGCGCTGGCGAAGCGCCGCATCCTGGTACGCGACCTCAGCCGCGTACCGCTGATTGCCGGGTGTGTGCGGATCAACGCCGGCACGCCGGAGCAGACGACGCAGTTGCTCGCGGCACTGAAGGAACTGCTCGCGGCTGGCTGATCGTTGACGGCGTGAGGTCCGAGCCGCGACCGAAGAGCCTGTCCGCGAAATCGCGATTCCGGGCGAGCCGGGGTGCAAGCCCGATGGCGCTGACACAAGAGCCGCGAGCGCGAGCGAGCGGGCCCCGAGGGCCCCGGGGCTACGGATCAACCGTCGGAGGTTTCGTGAACGCACTTGTCAGCGTTCAAGCGGTGGGCTTGCAGGCGTGACCCCAACGGGCCCG
>JBFWQT010000302.1:0-8693 GCA_050249295.1 Planctomycetota bacterium | reverse complement strand
GCCCCCGAAGGCCGTGTGCAGCAGCACCTGGCCCAGCGCGTGTCGCGCATCGCCTGCCGACTGGCCTTCTGTGACATGCTGCTCGACACACTGATGACCGCGATGTTCAGCGGCGACCAGCTGCCCGCGGAGTCGTTCGCGGCGCTCGAGCAGTCGGCCGAGGCAGCCGGCATTCCCGCCGAGAACATCCGCGAACTGGTCACCGGCAACGCGGCGACGACGATGATCGGCAAGCTGATGACGCAGGCCGACCGCGCGATGCGGCTCGCCCACCGCGCCTACGACATGGCGCTGACCGCCTGGCACCGCGAGAAGGAACGCGTGGTGCGACGTGCGATGCTCGACGAACGGCGCGACCGCATCGAGCGCGAGGCCGCGGCGAAGGCCGCGAAGCGAGCCACCGCCACAGCGAGCAGCGCGACAGCGAGCAGCGCGCCGGCGAGCAGCGCGCCGGCCGTCGCGGAGGCCGACGCCGACGTGCTGGCGGATCTGCTGGCCGACGTGCCGACACGGCCTGCATTGGATGACGCGGCGCGCCAGGCGATCTCCCGGCGTGAGCGGTTGTTCAACGGCGGCGAGAAGCGGCCGCTGCCGGTGGGCGACGAGCTGGTGCGGGCGATTCGCGGCGTGCCGCCCCGTTCGTGACCGACTGCAGAGGAAGGAGCATGACACCCGCCACTCCGACACCATCATCGTCATCGCCGCCGCCGCCGGGCGCCGACATGCCGCGCGTGATCCTGCACGCCGACATGGACTGCTTCTTCGCGGCCGTCGAGGTGCTCGACAACCCCGACCTGCGCGGCAAGCCGGTCGCCGTCGGCGGCTCGCCCACGGGCCGCGGCGTCGTCGCGTCGTGCAACTACGAGGCGCGCAGGTTCGGCGTCCGCTCGGCCATGCCGATGGCGCGCGCGATCCGCCAATGCCCGCAGCTCGTCATCTGCCGGGGACAGTACGGCCGCTACCGCGAACTCTCGGACAAGGTCTTCGACATCTTCGAGCGATACACGCCGGTCGTGCAGGCCGTGTCGATCGACGAGGCGTTCCTCGACGTCACCGGCTCGCAACGCCTGCACGGCGACGGCCCGACGATTGCCGCGGCGATCCGGCGCGACGTGCTGGCCGACCTCGGCCTGGTGGTGTCGGTGGGTGTCGCGCCAAACCGCTTCGTGGCGAAGATCGCGAGCGACTTGCGCAAGCCCGACGCGCTGTGTGTCGCGCCGTTCGACGGGGACGAGCTGGCGGCGTGGCTCGCGCCGTTGCCGGTGCGCCGGATGTGGGGTGTCGGCCCGGCCACCGAGGCGCGGCTCAAGCGGCACGGCTTCAACACGTTCGGCGATCTGCAGCGCGCGAGCGACGCGTTGCTGCTTGATCGTCTCGGCGAGCATGGCCTGCACTGGCGCGACCTGGCGCTGGGCCGCGATGCCCGGCCGGTGCGCACCGATCGCGAGCGCGAAAAGTCGATCGGCAAGGAGACGACATTCGCCGAGGACATCGCCGACCGCGTCGAGTTGCGCAGCATCATCTCGCGGCTCAGCGATCAGGTGGCGTCGCGCGCGCGCCGCCGGCGCATGGCCGGCAAGCGCATCGTGGTGAAGATTCGCCATCCCGACTTTCACACGATCACGCGCAACCGCACGCTGAAGGTGGCGACCGACGAGGCCGAGCTGATCTTCCGCAATGCGTGGGAGGTGTTCGAGGCCAACGTCGAAGAGGACCAGGCGCTGCGCCTCGTCGGCGTGACGCTGCAGGGGCTGGAGAGCACGGCCGCCGCGGATCGGCCGCGCACGCTGTTCGATGCGCTGGACCGGCCGGCGGTGGAGGCGGCGGACGAATCGGATGACGAGGCGGACGACGGTCGGGTCAGCGTTGACGAGGAGATGCCGATCGAGGTGGATGACGAGCAGGAGTACGCGCCGCCGGGCAGTGCAGACGACGACGATGATGATGATGACGATGCGCCGCCGTTGCACTCGGAGGTGGACAGCGTGATGGATCGCATCCGCGATCGACTCGGCCACGATGCGATCCGCCGTGGTCGCGACCTGCGCACCACCGGCTTCCGCGACCGCGCCAGCGAGGAGGACGGGTACCGGCGCGATCGTAACGAAGACTGATGGCGGGAATTCCGATTCCGGGCGAGCCGGGGGTGTAAGCCCCCGGAGTCTGGTTCTGGAGTCAGCTCACGATTGGCTCTGCAGGCCCAGTCCCGGTGTCGTCCCGGAATCAGACTCCGGGGGCTTACACCCCTGGCTCGCCCGGAGGGCTCCTCGAGGGTCGATGACTTGTGATTCGCTGTACTTACGACGACGCGGGCAAGGGCAAGGGCAAGGGCAAGGGGTGAGAGGGGCAAGGGCAAGGGGTGAGAGGGGCACGGGGTGAGAGGGGCAAGGACGAGAACCAAACGACCGAGGGGCCCTCACCCGGAAGTGAAGGCCCCTCTGCGTCGCACGACTGGAATGATCGATGTCGCCGATCGATCAGTCGTTGCTGGCGCGCGTGATGCCGAGCTTCAGCGGCTCGATCCAGTGCTTGCGGTCATCCTCGTAGTAGAGGTAGGCGCAACTGGCCGGGGCCGTGAACTGGCCGGGGATCGAAGCCAGCGCCTCGAAGCGCACGACCTTCTCGGCCTTCGGGTCCAGGCCGGTCCAGTAGAGGATCACCTCGCGGTTGCGGATCTCGAAGAAGTCGAACACGCCGGCCTTCTTCAGATCGCGCAACTGGTCGACGCGAGCCTCCACGCCGCCCGGCAGGCCGATGATCGCGGTGGTCATCGGAACGCCGGCATCGGTGGTGTTGGTCACGGTGACCGTCACCTCGACCGTCTCGCCTTCCTGCGCCTGATTGCGGTTGAGCGCCGTCGCCACCTTCACCGCGCACTTCGGGTCGGACGGCGGCGAGCTGGTCTCGTAGTCCACGCCGATCGTCCAGGGCAGCTCGCACTCGGCGCTGACCGCCAGCCGGAGGCGGTTGATGCCGGGCTTGAGCTTGCTCGCGAAGTCGGCGAGCAGGATCACACCCTTCTCGCCGGCCGCGATCTGGCGCGTGGCCAGCGGAGCGGCAGTGGCGCCTTCCGCGGCCAGCGAGATCGTGCAGGCGTTGACACTGGTGCGGCTCGCGTTGGCAAACTCCACCAGCGCCTTGAGCGCCAGCACGGTGCCCTGCGTCGCGCCGAACCGGCCGGCACCCTGACGCTGGCCGAGCAGCCACTGCACGGCCTTGCTGGCGTTGGCGAGGTACTCGCTGCCGTGCTGCATGTAGGCCAGCGCGGCCAGCGCGGTGGTCTCGATGTCGAGGTTCAGCCCGCGGCTGCAGGTGATCGACATCGTCTCGCCGGTGAGGTGGCCGTCGGCCTGCTGCATCTTCGCGAGCATCAGCGCGATCTCCTTCGACTCGCTCGTGCGGCCGAGGTTGAACAGCGTGCGCGCGACGAGCGCATTGAAGTACGGGTCTTCACTGGCGCGCGCGTCGGCGGTCAGCACGTCGATCGTCTTGCCCCAGTCGATCGTCTCGCCCAGCGAGTCGCCGGCCTCGGAGATCGCCCAGCAGATGTAGGCCGTGTTGAGCTTCTCCTGGTCCTTGCCGAGCCAGGTGTGCAGCGCGCGGCGGTTCTGCGTGAAGTAGCCACGCTCGTCACGATTGGCCATCAGCCAGCGCACGGTGCGCGGAACGATGCCGTCGTCGATCGTGTAGACGCGGCTCATGTCCACAAACTGCAGGACACCGTAGCCGCTGAGCGCCGTGTGGCCGGGGTCCTGGCCCCACCACTCGAAGCCGCCCTGCGGGCACTCGTAGCCGGTCAGGCGCTGGTAGCCGGTGTCGAGGAACGACTTCGCGCGGGCCCGCAGTCCGGGGTCGGCAATGCCGTTGAGCTCGAGGTACTGCAGGATCATCACGTTCGGGTAGTTGCTCGAGCTGGTCTGCTCGAAGCACCCGCCCGGCTGGCGCAGCATGCCGTCGAGGCCCGCCAGCAGCGTGGCGACCGGCGACGGGTAGAGCTTGAGCTCGGCCCGCAGCGTGGACGGATCGACGTTGTCGGGCAGCACGATCTCGATCGTCGAGAAGCCGCCGCCACCACTGGTGTTCGCGTCGCCCTTGACGACGCCCGACTGCGAGAGCTGCACCGGGTAGCCGCGCGGAACGACCGCGAAGCTGTGCGTGAGCTTGTCGGTGAGCGACCCGGCCTGACCGGCGAGCGTGACGCTGGCCGTGCCCGGCTTCGTGGCGCGGACGATCACCGGCCACACCTGGCGCGCCGTGCCGTCGGCGCCGATCGTCAGCTGCGCAGCGGCATTGCTGCCGGCCTGCAACGTCAGGCCCTCGCCGAGCGTCAGGTTCAGCGTCACCGGCAGGTCGTTGTCGGTGGTGTTGTAGACGGCCAGCGGCAGATCGAGCCGGTCGCCGTCGGTGAGTTCGACCGGCAGCTTGGGCTGCAGCGAGAACGGCAACTGCGAGACGAACGAGCCTTCGCCCGTCGCCAGGCGGCCGTCGTGCGTGTGCCCCTCGACCGCGACGCGCCACGTGGTCAGCGAGTCGGAGACGTGGAACTTCACCTCGGCCTTGCCCTGCTCGTCGGTGACCAGCATCGCGTTCCAGTAGACCAGGTCGCTGAAGTCGCTGCGTTCACCGGCGTTGCCGGCAACGTGCGCATGCACGTACTCGCGGGCGTACTCGCGGAACGCCAGCTGGCTCGACATCTGCGCGCGGTCCTGCATCTCCTGGAGCAGGCCACGGCCGGCGAACTCGGACCGCGCCTTCTCATCGGCGCGACCCTCCGCCCAGCCGGCCTGGCGCCGCATGCGGGGGCCAGCGTCGGGCTCGGCCGCCGCAGCCGGTGCACCCGGACGAGCCGGGCGGGCCAGCACGCGGCGGTTGGCTTCCATCTCGCCGAGGCGCGCGCGGTCGCGGGCATCCCGCGCGTTGACGAAGCGACCGTCCACGGCATCGGCGATGCCGTGCATGTCCTCCTGCTCGACGCCGAGCTTGCCGCCCAGTTCGTCGACCATGCGCTTGAGCTTGTCATCGCTATCCGCGAGGAACACGTTGCGCTTGCTCTCTGCCGAGAGCTGCAGGATCGACGCGTTCGGCGGATTCATCGGCTCGGGCACGCCGGGAGACGACAGCGCCACCATGCCGCCGCCCGCGCCGGTCGACTTGCTGCTCTCGCTGATCATCACGCCCATGCTGACGACCACCGCGAGGCTGGCCGCGAAGGCCACGGCCGGGCCGCGCACGGGCACCGACGCCATCGGCATGCGCTGCACGAACACCGCCAGCGACCACAGTGCGATCAGGCCTGCCACGCCGATGCAGAGCCACCGCGCGACCTGCGCGAAGCGGCCGGCCTGCACCGCCAACAGCCCGCCCATGTGACGCTTGACCCGATCGGCCGTGCTCAGCGCATAGGTGCCGTCGGTCGGCAAACCGTCGAGCCGCGCCTGCGCGGTCTGCAGCGTGTCGCTGCCGCCGCCATTCACGCTGCCCGCCACCGGTGCGACCGGCACGATGCGCGTCGCGTCGTCCTTGCCGTAGCGCGCGATGAAGCCATCACGGTCGACCCACGCGAACCGGCGCCAGCCCTGCGTGCCGAGCAGGCGGTCCAGCGCGGTCGCCGCCTTCGCGGTGCCGTCGAGGTACACCTTCACCTTCTCCAGTTCCTGCACGTCCAGGCCGACCAGGAAGTGGAACGGCATCGGCGCCGTGTCCTCGTCCTTCGCCAGGCTGACCACGCTCTCGTCGAGCACGCTCACGCCGAGCACGGTCTGCACCGGCTCGCCGTTGGTCGCGTCGGTCGTGGCCAGCGTGAGCACGACTTCCTCGCCGGGCGAGTAGCTGTGCTTGCCGGCGGTCGCCGAGATCGTCAGGCGCTCGCCCGGATCACGCGCGATCAATCGTTCGGCCGCGGGGCGCGGGCTGCCGTCGGCGCTCTGCTCGGGCGAGAACACGGTCACGCGGTACACGCCGCCCTGCGTGGTGTGCGGGTCGAGCGTGACGCTCTGCGGCGCGCTGCTCTGGATGTTCAGCGTGGTCTGCGCGACCAGCATGCCGCGCAGGTAAACGGCCACGGCGTGCGGACCATTGAAGTTGCTCTGCACCTGCAGGCGGATCGGCTGCTTCGCGCCGATGACCTCATCGGTGGCCTTGAGCACCACACCGGCAGGCATCACCGGCGGCAGCACCGGGAACATGCTGATGCCCGCCGGCTTCGTCACCTTCACCATGTAGCGCGAGCCGGCCACCGGCGTGAAGCTGAAGCGGCCCATGCCCAGCGTGTCGACCTTCAGCGAGCCGACGGTTGCGCCGGTTTCGTCGATGACGTTGCCTTCGACGTCGATCGCTTCGCCGGCCACGTTGCGTGCGCGGAAGTACACGCGGTTCTCGAATCCCGCGACCAGGTCGCCGCCCTCGGGGAAGAACTGCATGTCGATCCGGTCGAGCGTGACGCGGATCGTCTCGACGGCCGAGTCGACCTGCGCGCCGTCGTTGATCGTCACGACCAGCGAGGCGTCGCCGCGTGCGATCTCGGCGGGCAGCGCGAACGGCAGCCGCACGTTGCCGCTGGTCGGCAGCGTGACCTGCCACTGGCGCACGGTGTTGCCGTCGACGTTCACGCGGCAGTCGAGCAGCGCGTTGTAGGGGATGCGGCCATCGCGCGTGCGCACGCTGAGGTCGGCGTTGCCGGCGTCGCCGGGGCCGTAGGCGTCGCGGTCGAGCTCCATGTGCGTGATGAACGCCGGGTTGCGGAAGTTGCGGATCTGGATCACGCGGGCCGCGTCGGCAAACGCCGGCTCGGTCTCGTTGGTCGCCGGGATGTCGCGCACGATCACCCGGTAGTCGCCACCAGTGAGGCCCTGCGGCACCTGCCACTCCGCCCACGCGGCGCCGTTCTGGAGGCGCACGGGCAGGTCGGTTTCAAAGGCAGTCGCGCCCGACGGGTCGGTCACGAGCAGCTTGACCAGCCGCGAGCCGGCCGGCGTGAGGTCGGTGCGGGTCAGCACCACGGCGCGCATGCGCACGATCTCGCCGGGGCGGAACATCGGCTTGCTGGTCGAGACGTACGCCAGCAGCGGCTCGCCGGGCACCATCTTGAGGATCGGCGTCTGGCGCAGGCGCAGGCCTTCACCGCAGAGCGCCATGATGCGCACTTCCTGGCCGAACGTGGCGGTGTCCAGCGCGAGCTGACCGTGGCCGGCTGCGTCGGTCTTGACCACATGATCGGTCGTGGTGCCGCTCAGCGGATCGGCCACGCGCACGGTCACATCGGTGCTGATCGCCGCGCCATTGAACCCGGCCGTGTGCACCGCCAGCATCGCAGGGCGGTCCGGCGAGAACGTCTGCGGCGCCTGCAGCGTCAGGTCGAGCAGGTTCTCGGCAATGCTCACGCGACCGACGTCGGCGGTGGCCTGATCGCCGCTCACAGCCACGACGTGCAGGATCGCGACGCCGTTGCTCTCGCCCTCGCTCGGCACGTTGGCCAGCGGCAGCACGACACGGGCCGTGCCGTCGGCCGACGAGCGCACGTCGACGACGCCGAGCGGGGTGCCGGTGATGGTCGTGGCCGTCACGCGCAGGTCAGCCGCGACCGGGCGGCCGGCACCGTCGGTCGTGCGCACGGTCATCTCGGCCGGCGCGCCGCGGTAGAACAGCGACGGCGACTCGACCTCGACCACCAGCTGGCTGGCGCGGATGGCTTGCCGCTCGGCCACGAACCAGGCGTAGCCGACGAGCGTCATCAGCAGCACCGCCGCGGCCGCCACGGCCACCGGCCAACGCCGGCGCGACATCCCGGCAGCCTTCGCCGAGCCAATCGAGCGGACGTTCGCGGCGTGTGTGTCGGCCGGCCCGGCCAGCTTGATCTCGCGGCCGCGCGCGTCCTTCGCCGCCTCGGCCATCACGGCAACACCCTCGCGAGCGCGCTCCAGCGCGGCCCGCAGGTCGGCCGAATCGTTCAGCGCAGCCTCGAGACGCGCGGTCTCGTCGTCGTTGAGTGTGCCGTAGAGGTAGGGCAGCAGCAGATCGTGCAGGCTGCTGCTGTCGGGTGCTGGGGAAGTCATCGTGAGGAACTCCGGCGGGCAGGGTGCGGCGACACTGGTACGACGCCGGGACCGGACCGGCGGATTCCGGAAACTGCAGAACCGGACCGGCCACGGCGCGTATCCCCGCCAGCGCCCCCTGCGGCGTCAACCAGTCGAGTCACACAACCTGCCGACGGCGATCGTCCGTACGTCCGGCGTGCGCAGCAAGCTCGCACACGCCGCCGGCCCGGGGTCCGTACGTCCGCTCTGTCGTCGTCACCAGAACAGAGGATCTCCGATGAGCAGCAAGACGATCGTGCAGGAGATGGTGGGCGAAGAAGCGAAGACCGACATGACGCCGATGATCGACGTCGTGTTCCTGCTCCTGATCTTCTTCATGTGCATGAAGTTCAAGTCGTTCGAGAAGAAGCTGGATGCCGATCTGCCGTTGAACGACGGCCTGAGCAGCAGCATCGCGCCACCGATCCAGCAGCTGCGGGTCAAACTGCAGTTGCTGCCTGGCGAGGCCGACAAGATCCAGATCATCTGCGACCCGCTGAACGAGTTCTTCCGTCCGATCCAGTGGCGCGAAGGCCACGGGGGCCGCGAGGCGATGTTCGCCGAGCTGCGCGATCAGATCCGCCGCGGCTTCATCTACATCGGCGACAAGATCGAAGTGGC
>JBFWQT010000301.1:0-8711 GCA_050249295.1 Planctomycetota bacterium | reverse complement strand
CGCGGAGTCTGGTTCTGAAGTCAGCTCACGATTGGCTCTGCAGGCCGGTCCCGGAGTCGTCCCGGAATCAGACTCCGGGGGCTCACACCCTCGGCTCGCCCGGAATCGGACCGGAACCGGAATGTGTGCGGCATGGTCGCGCCGACCTGCGCCGGCGCGCGCCGCGGTCCCGCCGAACCTTGCCACCACGCCCACGTTTGATGGAGACGTTCCGCCCGGCCCGGCGAGGCCGTAGTCATCTCTGCTGTCCCGGTCGGCGCGACGCGCCGTGCGGTCCAGCCGTGCCACGCAACTGCAAACCCGAAGTAGCCGACCATGCATCAACCCGCTCGCACTGCCGCCCGTGTCCTCTGTTGCCTCGCGCTGTTCGCGCTGATCGCCACCGCCGTGACGCCCGCCGCGCAGGCCGATCCGTGCGGCATGGTCCCGCCGGTCTACACCGGTGAGGGCCCGGCCATCGTGCGCGTCGGCATCCAGAAGACCTACGTCTTCTGGCGCGACGGCGTCGAGACCTACGTGATCCGCCCCGGCTTCTCCGGCAAGGTCGAGAACTTCGGCATGCTGATCCCGTTCCCCGAAGCGCCCGCCATGCGCAAGGTGGACGACGACATCTTCGGCCACATCGCGGCCGCGATCGATCCGCCGGAAGTGGTCGTCGACATGCGCCCGCCGTACCCGTCCGATGGCTTCAACAGCAGCATCGGCCTCGGCGGCAACATCGGTGGCGGCGGCGCGCCCGGCCTCGCCGTCAACGAGACAAAGGTGCTGAAGGAAGAAGCGATCGGCATGTACGAGGTGGTCGTGCTCGCGGCCGGCAGTGCCGAGGCGCTGAAGAAGTGGATGGACGACCACAAGTATGTCTTCCCGACCGGCATGGACGCCGCGTGCAACGACTACATCGCGGCCGGCTGGTGCTTCGTGGCCGTCAAGACGCGCGTCAGCGGCAAGAAGGCCGTCGACCCGCAGGCCGGCATGCGCGACGTCAGCCCCGGCATCCCGGCCGACGGCTTCGACGGCAACATCCAGGCGATGGGGTTCCGCTTCCGCAACGACAAGCTCGTCGTGCCGATGCGTCTCTCGTCGTTCAACGCCGGCGAGCTGCACAACGTGGTCTACGTGCTGACCGACGTGCCGACCGCGATCAAGAGCATGCCCGAGGCGTTCGTGCGCCGGCAGATCAGCGGTGAGGAGCTGTACCGCAACGTGACCGCGCCGCTGCCGGTGCGCGTGTACGGCGCCGACGACGTCAACACGCCGGAGGTGCAGCAGGCGATCAAGGCGGTAGCCGCGCAGCGCGACCCCGCTCCGCGCAATGGCCTCGCGAAGGAGCTGTTCGCGTTCGACCTGGCGGCGGCCCGCAGCGGCCAGCTGGCGCACCCGCACGAGGAGCAGGAGAAGCGCCTGCTCGACATCTCCGAACGGCTCGACCTGCGCGGCCCGGAGATCGACCACCTGCACTACGCCGCGCTTGCCGAGTTGCGCAAGCAGGCCGGCGACGCCGCGCTCACGTACCTGAAAGGCATGACCATGACCGTGATTGACGGCGACTTCCCGCGCGAGGTCATCGCGCAGGACAACCTCCAGTTCATCAGCTACACGATCCCTGCTGAGGAGAATACCGCGATGAAGTACGACGCAGTCCAGGCGCTCCGCGCTGACATGTCCACTGCGGGCGGCGGCGTCATCGGCCGGCCGGTTCCCGGCACCAACCCGGCGATCCCGCGCTCGGGCATCCGCGTGCAGGACGACGCGCCGACGCTGCCCGACTATCCGCCGGCCGGCAGCGAGAGCACCACGTACCGGCACGACACGCCGAAGTCCGACACCACACTCGTCGCCGTGCTGGTCTCCACGGCCTCGGTCTTCCTCGGTCTCGGCGTCGTCCTGTTGATGCGCCGTCGCGGTGCGGCGGCGGCCGCGATGCTGCTGGCCGCTGGCGTGATCTTCGGCGTCGGCGCGCAGCAGACCGCGCTGGCCCAGGACAACGAGGCCGACGAGATCGTCAAGCTGATCGACCAGCTCGGCGACAAGGACACCTCGGCGAAGGCGCTCGATGCGCTGGTCAAGAAGGGCGCGAAGGCCGCGGACCACCTGCTCGGCGAGGCCGAGGAAGGCCAGGACGCGGTCAAGCGCGGCTGGTCGATCGTCGCGCTCGGCGAGATCGGCGGCACCGACGCCGAGCAGCGCCTGACGCTGCTCTACAAGAACGAGAAGCAGAACATGCTGGTGCGCACCTGGGCCGCCGCGGCCGTGGTGAAGATGAAGCGCACGATGGACGAGCTGACCGGCATGTGCGAGCTGATCAGCACGTTCCCCGCCCTGGGCCGTCCGCTGGGCATGCGCATTGTCGGCATGCTGAACGCCAACCTCGAGGGCAACAGCGTGGAGAAGCTGCTGCGCGCCAGCATGCGGATCCCGCAGCTGCAGACGGCGCTCGCGCGTCCGATCCTGTCGCTCGGCCCGAAGCCGCTCGTGCAGGTGATGCAGAAGGGCGCCGACAACGAGGTGCGTCGTCAGGCCGCCGGCTACCTCGCGGCGCTCGGCCAGCAGGGTGGCGACGACCAGAAGGACACGGCCGCCGCCACGATCGAGGCGTACAACTTTGACGCCGACGCGAAGGTGCATCCGTGGACCGGTGGCGCGCTGTTCCTGCCCGGCATGCAGTGGCAGAAGGAGCAGGCCGCGGCGCTCGTGCGCAACCTGATCCAGTGGCACCTGTGGCTGGATCGCAACGGCCAGCAGGCCGAGCAACAGCAGATCAACAACAACCTGCGCAGCATCGGCCTGATCCGCGTGGCCGGCCTCGGGTGGCCGCAGAGCGAGGACACGATGGGCTGGCTCAGGCTGTGGGCCGGTGGCCCGGCCGGCAAGGCCGACGTGAAGAAGATCCTCGAGGCCCAGGGCGTGGCCAACGATCCGAAGTACAAAGCCGCCGCAGAATGAGTCAGTGAGCGAAGTGAGTGAATGAATCGGAGCCGCGAGCGCTGCACAACCCGGTGTGGCGCTCGCGGCTCCGGTCGTTTCATACGCACGCACGCTGCCCGTCGACCCTCCGCCACGCACAACGGCCCGGCAGAGCGAGCTCTGCCGGGCCGGGCGCATGGCGGATCAACACAATCCGCCGGGAGGTCTGATCCAACCGGTTCCTTGCCGGTCACTTGCCGGTCACTTGCCGGCCTCGTCGCCGTGGTCGTGCGCGTGGTCGTCGGCGGGGTCCACCGGGTTGTCGTCGGTGCACTCCTGCTCCGGCGCGGTCACCAGCACCGACTTGCCGTCGATCATCAGCAGCACGGCGCCGCCCATCGCGATGCAACCCTGACGGTTCTGCTCGGTCAGCGTCGAGAGCAGTTCTGTGTACTCCTCGCTGCCGAACTTCACCACGCGGTCGGGCTTGATGTTGCCGTCGTTCTGCTTCGCAACGATCGCGCTATCGACCCAGTTGCCGTTGCGGCGGAAGAACGCGCGGTCATTCACCTGCTGCACGCCGGTGACTTCGACGCGCTTCATGTTCTCGTCCCAGAACCCGTTGCGCGCGTTGCCCCAGCTCTGCTGGCGCTGCGCACCGTAATTCATCGCCTGGTTCACGCCGCCCACGCCGCTGCGCGTGTTCATGGCGCGCTCGCGCAGGTTGCGCTCGGCCTGCTCCATCACCTCGTCGTTGCTGCCAAGGTTGGAACCCTCCAGCGCCAGGAACGCCGTGTACTCGGTGAGAATGCCGAACTGCGTCGAGAGCTTCACGATCTCGTCGACCAGCTCCTTCACCTTCGCCTCGTGCGTGTTCGCGTTGCGCGACGGCATCGCGTTCGAGCTGTCGGCCGCGCCGAGCTGGCGCACGTCGTCCACCAGCGTCGCGATCTTGCGGCTCGCCCACAGCCGGCTGACGAACGCGTTGCGCGTGGTCGCCTTGTCCGGGTTGAACGAGAAGCGGAACGAGCGCTGCGTGCCGAGGTAGTTGCCGCCCACCTGCAGGCTCACCGGCGCCTCGCCGATGTAGCGGCCGAGCAGCACCAGCTGGTCGCCGTCGAACAGGTCGTTCAGTCGGCCCGGCTGCAGATCGGCCACGCGACCCGGCTGCTCGCTGCCGTCGGCGTTCACGGTCTTCAGCGACAGGTCGGCCATCACCGGCCCGGCCAGCTTGCCGAACACACTGCTGACCTTGACCTCGACGTTCTCGCCGGGCTGCACGTACGTGCTGGTTGCGCGCGTCGTCTCGCCGATCCGGTCGAGCAGCGGCGTGTTGACGTCGTTGCCGACACCGATGGTGAAGATGCGGCGGTTGTGCGGGTTCTGCTTGATCGCCACGTTGCGGATCGCCACTTCGCCGGTCTCGCCGGTGGTCGGCAGGCCGTCGGTGAGGAACAGCACGATCGGTAGCATGCCCTCGGTGGGCTTCTGGCGCAGCGCCTCGGTCAGCGCGGCGTGGATGTTCGTGCCGCCGCCGGGCCGGATGTTGGCGATGTAGCTGCGCGCCGCCGCGATCGTCTCCGCACTCTTGATCACCGGCTCGCTCGCGAACTTCCCGACCGCGTTGGAGAAGTCGACGATGTTGAACGCCTCGCCCTCGGCCAGGCTTTCCAGCACCTGGCGCATCGCGGCGCGCGCCTGCTCGATCTTCTCGCCGCCCATGCTGCCGCTGCGATCGACGACGAACGTCACCTCGCGCTTCAGCGCCGGCCGCTCGGTCTTGTCGGCGTCGGCGGTCAGGCCGGCCACCAGCAGGAAGTAGCCGCCACTGCCGCTGGCGTCGGGCGTGGTGAACACCGTCGCGTTCATCGCGTCATCGCCGAACAGGTACGACAGGCGGAACGGGCCGGGCTCCTGCGCGGCCTCGGCGGGCACAGTCACGCGCACCTGCTCCTCGCCGCCGCGCTGCGTCGTCAGCGGGTGGCTCGGCGAGTACACGGCCGACAGCGTGCGGCGCGACATGATCCGCACGTTGATCGTCCACGGCACGCGGTAGTCCAGCGCCTCGCTGCGCGGCAGCACGTAGTCCACGCGGTTGCCGTCCGGGCTCAGCAGATGCTCGTAGGTCAGGCGCACCTTCTGCGTGCCGTTGGCCGGCACCGGGAACACGCTCGAGCGGATCATCGCGTAGCCGACGAACTCGAGCAGCGCCGGGTCCTGCATCTTGCGCACGATGCCGTCGAACGTGCTGCGCGCTTCGCCGGCCGGCAGCAGTTCGGCGCTCGGCTCGGCGCCTTCGCCTTCAAAGTCGAAGCCGCGCACCACGGCGCCGGTCGGCACCGGGTTGATGACCACGGCCTGCTGCATCACGCCGGTCGGGTTGCGCAGGCTGATCTCCATCGTGGTCGTCGCGGCCATCTCGCGGATCACCACGCCGACGCGCACGCCGGTGATCTCCAGCTCGGCGATCCGCTCGACTGGCGCGCTGCTGCTGCGCGCACCATGGTTGCGCGCGTTCCACGATGCGCGCTGCGGCACGACCACGTTGTCGGCCCGGCCCCACGGCCGCACCGCCGAGTCACCGTCGGCCGGCGCGGGTTGTTGTGCAAACAGCGGCGCGGCCACCACAAGGCCGAGCAGCAGTGCCAGTGCGAGCGCCGTGCGGCCGGCTCGCGCGAGGGTGGTCAGAGTCGTCAACATTCTCGTGTCTCCAGAGTCGTCTTGTCCGGTGCGCCACACCGGGCTTGAACGACTGAAGCGTGACACACCTCGCGGCCGGCCGGTGTAACGGGCGTGTAAACACAGCGGCGCACAGACGACCGGAGCCCGCCGCACAGGCTTGTGGGGCGGGCTCCGGTCCGATTCATGAAAGCGGGTTCAGACGCGCACGGCGGTGTCGCTCGTGTGCGGCACCTGTTGCAGATCGAGCTTCTCGGCGAGCCACTCCTGCATGCGGTAGCGGTCGTCGAGCGCGAGGTTGTCGTTGTCCACGTTGAACGCGAACACCGGCAGGTCGAGCTTCTCCTGCGGGAAGCGCGGGTCGTCGAACAGCGAGAGCTGCAGCGGGCCGGGGCGCCACTTGGTGACGACGATCGCGTCGCAGTGCGCCAGCGCGTCCATCGCGGCGTTGCTCACCGTCGTCTCGCCGTTCGGGTAAATCATCAGGGCCACGTCGCTCGCGCCACCGCGGGCCACGTAGCGGGTGCTCTCCACGATCAGCAGCGACGGCGCGACCGACGCCGCCGTCTCCGCACTCAGATCGCCGATCACCTCGAGCACGCCCTCGTCGCGGGCGCGCACCCAGCGGACAGGTTCGGCACCGGCATCCCAGTAGCGTCGCGTATCTGTTCCGCGAGTCAGCAGCACTTCCGGATCGTCAACCACCATCGAGCTCGCCGATGCGCCAGACGAGGTCGACGAGGTCGACGAGGACAGATCGTCACCCGACACCGGCAGCTCGAACTCGGCCGCACCCAGCGACGTCTTGTGCTTCGGCGTCACCTTGAAGGCTGCAACGTCGTGAAGCTGGCCGGCGATGAAGGTGCCGACGGTGGTCTTGCCACAGCCCTTCCCGGTTCCGCTCAGCGCAATGGTCTTCATGGTGTGCCTTCCTGGGTGGGTCCGGGGAGCCGGATCCGACTGGATTCTTCTACCCGCCAGAAGCCCTGCGAACAAGTGTCGAGGGCCGGACGAGCGTCCTTCCATCTTCCGGTTTCATCCGTCCATTGTGGAAAACAACGAACGGCGTCTTCCGATTCCTGTGCTGACGGCCCGCGCAGTTCACGGTTTCGTCACGGTTCTGTCGGGCTCCTCCTGTCTGCTGGCACACGCCGGTTCGCGATCCGGCTCCTCAACCAGAACACCTTGCAGCGGGCCAACCCTCTAACGTCCAGCCGACCCGAAAAGTCCGGGAAAACCGGCGCGAGGGCGACTCCCTCGTGGCATGTCCGTACAACGTTCAGTGCGTCGACGTCCGGAAAGTTCGCCACCCCGTTCACCTTTTTTCCTGCGGCCGCCACATGAAGGTCCACCTCGTCGACGGCACCTACGAACTGTTCCGCTGCTTCTATGGCGCACCATCGTCGATCGACGACCAGGGCCACGAAGTCGGCGCGAGTCGCGCGTTGCTCGCCACCCTCACCAAACTCCTCCGCACCGATGGCGTCACGCATGTCGCCGTCGCGTTCGACACCGTCATCGAGTCGTGGCGCAACCGCGAACTCAACTCCTACAAGACCGGCGCCGGCATCGACCCCGCGTTGCACGAGCAGTTCCCGCTCGCCGAGGAAATCGCCGAGTCGCTCGGCCTCGTCGTCTGGCGCATGCTCGAGTACGAAGCCGACGACGCCCTGGCCAGCTCGGCCACGGCCCTGCAGCAAGAGCCGGCCGTCGACCAGATCGTGATCTGCACGCCCGACAAGGACCTCGCGCAATGCGTGCGCGGCAACCGCGTCGTGCTCTGGGATCGCCGCCGCGACATCTACTACAACGAAGCCGGCGTGTTCGAGAAATGGGGCGTTGCGCCGCAGATGATTCCCGACCTGCTGGCGCTGATCGGCGACACGGCCGACGGCATCCCGGGGCTCAAGGGGTTCGGCCCGAAGAGCGCGGCCGCCCTGCTGATGCGCTTCGGCCACATCGACCGCATCCCCGACGACCCGGCCGAGTGGGACATCAAGCCGGCCGTGCGCGGCGCGGCGAAGCTCGCCGAGACACTGCGCAAGGGCCGCGAGAAGTCGCGCCTGTATCGCCGCCTCACCGAGCTGGTCTGCGATCTGCCGTTGAGCGAGACGCTGGCGCAGCTCGAATGGAAGGGCGCGAGCCGGCCCGACATCGAGGCGATCGCCGAACGGCTCGGCGACGACACGAGCGTCGAGCGCATCCCGAAGTGGGCCTGACACGCGGCGCGTGCGACAGCCGGGTTTGCCCCTCACCGCTTGCCCTTGCCCTTGCCCGGTTCCGGCGTGGACCCGGAACCCGGGCGAGCCGGGGACGTAAGTCCCCGGAGGGGAGTACGCAGAGGCACTCGACAGCATCGAGTCCGCAAATGTGAACGAGTCGTTCGCGCGTACTCCCCTCCGGGGACTTACGTCCCCGGCTCGCCCGGGTTCCGGGTCCACGCGGGAACGGGGCAAGGGCAAGGGCAAGGGCAAGGGCAAGGGCAAGGGCAAGGGCAAGGGCAAGGGGTGTTGGGGGCGGCGTGGCAAGTCAGGCGGTGGGCTGATCAGAGATGTCGGGTACGACGTTTGACGGGCGGGTCAGTCGGTTCATACGACACGGCGACACACACTTGACGACGCTTCACGCACATTTCACGCACACTTCACTGCATTTCACTCCAAAAGAGCCCTGTGTTTATGGGCCTCCGCAGGCGACATCCCGGCGGCAGGCAATGGAGTCCGATAACTTCGATGCGTCGCGGCCGGTTCCGGATGCAAGTTGCATGGCACCAGTTGGTTGAGTCTGAAATGGGTTCGTTCCGCAGAATCGGACGTTGTGTGCCGTGCCCGGCAGACGGACCGCTGGCCGCGGTGGCGGTGCAGCCGGATTCTGGATGTTGAACATCCCTGATCGGGTGAGTCCGAGATTTGGCGCCGGCCGCCGTCGGCCATGGGCGGATTCCGGGTGTTGTTCTCGCACGGCCTGTCCATCGACGTTGCCGTCGGGTACGCGGCCAACAGGCGGCGCGGCCGTGGCAGCAGCAGGCTCTCAAGAATTGTGCAGAACCAAACGGCGTAAATCAGCGAGTCCAACGGCATAAGTCCGGCCGTCGACAGACAACCTCCCCTAGATTACAGGGGGATGTC